>JAITCV010000004.1 GCA_031282905.1 Azoarcus sp.
TCCATCAGAACCGGGTCGATGATCTCCTTTTCCGCAAGCGCCGCCTCATACGCCTTGTGCCACGCCTCACCCAGATGGCTTCCCCAGGCGTAGAAATTGGCATACAGGCCCGAGACCTCATCTTCCCGGCCATGCACAAAAAGTCTCCAAAGCTCTTTTTTCATCGTCGTCCTTTGCATGCGTCACACAATTTCCTTGCGGATGATTATAACCCCGCTGCCGCTTATCTTGCGCATCCGAGTCAGTTACATCATTACTTGCTGAGACATTGGATGTCCGCCAGCACCATGGTCGAAACCTTGATGCACTTTGGGACTTATTGAGTGCCAGCATTGAGAGGCCGATTCATTTGATTTGGTTTGACTCAGCAGGTTTTTAGACTCTGCTTTGCCAGACAATAGGATTGCGGCTTGAATGGAAGCAAGCGCTTGATCGTGCAATGAAGGCGCTCGCCGTACATGCGGCGACGATCAAGAATCATTCATGCCAGAAATAGCCGCCCGCTCCTCCTTTTTTGCTGCTCAACGCAGTTCACATCCTGATGGTGCAGAGTTTTGCAAAAGGAGCTTCCGGAAACAAACAGTCATCCCCCGGTTCTTTTGCGCGAGCGGGAACGATTCCTGAAGCATCCGGATGCCCGTTTCTTGCTTTCTTCATCGCAGGGCGAATATTCGTCGAAGGATGAAATGGAGAAATGGACCTATGTGGCAAGGGCGCAAGGGGTAGAAAAACAGGTAGTGCGTCTTTTCCATCGTGACGGTGATTACTATATCACCCCCATTTACCGGGTCGAAGCGTCGTCCATTGTGCCGCTTTATTGGACATTTGCCGGTCCGCCACTGTTTTCTGGGGGGGTGTGCTGGGGTGTTTTCTCGCGGTATCCGTCCGGTTTGCCAGCCGGCGCGCATTGAAGTTTTGCCATGAAAAAGGTGCGGAGACTGCGTGAAGGTTCGATCCAGGCGGCGGCTTCGCGTAGAATGCCTGCTCCCGAACACGATAAATCATGCCGAGACACGGTCGGAATCAGACGATTCCAGATCCAAGGCATCTGAAACTGGAGACAACATGAGCAAGGAATTCGACATCCTCGTCATTGGCGGCGGCCCGGGCGGCTACGTGGCCGCCATCCGCGCCGCGCAACTCGGCTTCAAGGTCGCTTGCTGCGAATCCAACCCCTACGCGGACCCGAAAGGCGAACCCCGGCTCGGCGGCACCTGCCTCAACGTCGGCTGCATTCCTTCCAAGGCCCTGCTGCATACCTCGCACCTGTTCGCGGAAGCCACCCACGCTTTCGCGGGACAGGGCATCGAGATCGGCGCGCCGAAAATCGACATCGCCAAGATGCTCGCGCGCAAGAACGGCATCGTCGAGCAGCTTACCGGCGGCATCAAGGGGCTGTTCAAGAAAAACAAAGTTACCTTCCTGCCGGGGCATGGCGCGTTCGTCGCCCGCACGGATAAAGGCTGGAAACTCGGCGTCGGCAGCGAAGAGGTGGAAGCCGGGCAGGTGATCGTCGCCACCGGTTCCAGGGCGCGGCATTTGCCCAATGTCCAGATCGACAACAAGATCGTCTGCGACAACGTCGGCGCGCTCGACATCGACGCCGTACCCGGGAAACTGGCGATCATCGGCGCGGGCGTCATCGGGCTGGAAATGGGATCGGTCTGGCAGCGCCTCGGCGCGGAAGTCACCCTTCTCGAAGCCGCGCCCGGCTTTTTGCCCGCAGCCGATGTCGATATCGCCAAGGAAGCGCTGAAGATTTTCACCAAACAGGGCCTGGCCATCCACACCGGCGTCAACATCGGCGAAATCAAGACGGGCCAGAACGACGTTTCCATCGCCTGGCAGGACAAGGACGGCAAGGATTTGCGTCTCGATGCCGATCGCCTCATCGTCTCCGTGGGCCGCATTCCCAACACCGAGGGCTTGAACGCCGCGGCCGTCGGCCTCGAGCTCACCGAGCGCGGCCAGATCGACGTCGATGAGCATTGCAAGACCCACCTCCCCGGCGTCTGGGCCATCGGCGATGTCGTGCGCGGCCCCATGCTCGCCCACAAGGCGATGGAAGAAGCGGTGATGGTGGCGGAAATCATCGCCGGGCAGGCTGGACACGCCAATCTCGACCTCATCCCCGGCGTCATCTACACCACGCCGGAAATCGCCTGGGTGGGCAAGACCGAACAAGAATTGAAAGCGGCGGGCATCGCCTACAAGACGGGCAAGGTTCCCTTCCTTGCCAATGGCCGCGCTCTGGGCATCGGCGCGCCAGAAGGCTTCGTGAAAATGCTCGCCGACGCCGGGACGGACCGTATCCTGGGCATCCACATCATCGGCGCGGGCGCATCCGACCTGATCGCCGAGGCAACCGTGGCGCTGGAATTCGCGGGCGCGTCGGAAGATCTGGCCCGCATCTGCCACGCGCATCCAACGCTCTCGGAAGTGCTGCACGAGTCCGCGCTGGCCTGCGACAAGCGGGCGCTGCATTTCTGAAAATCCGGTGCTGTACCTGGAGGGTGAGCGTGGCTCACCCTTTTTTCGTCTACGACATTTCATACATGACACATCCCCATCGCACCCTGAATGTTCCCGAGCATGGCGTGCTCGATGCCTACGAGGCCCAACTCGGCGCGCGGGGCTACACCGCCGATCCCGCGCAGCGCGTGGCGATCGCCCGCCTGCAACGGCTCTATACCGAATTGCTGACCTTCAAGGCCGCACGCCGCACCCGATTGCGCAAGATGCTGATTCATCCCCCGCCGCCGAGGAGTGTGTATTTCTGGGGAGGAGTCGGACGCGGGAAAAGTTTCCTGATGGATTGCTTCTTCGATGCCGTGCCCTATCGCAGGAAACGCCGGGTGCATTTCCACGCCTTCATGCAGGAAGTACAGAACGATCTGCGACAACTCAACAATCTGCCCGATCCGCTGCAAAAGGTGGCCGAGCGCATCGCTCGCCAGACCCGGCTGCTGTGCTTCGACGAATTCCATGTCTCCGACATTGCCGATGCGATGATTCTCGGGCGGCTGCTCGAAGCCCTTTTTGCCCATGGAACCGTCTTCGTAATGACATCAAACTATCCCCCCGATGGTCTCTACCCCGACGGTCTGATGCGGGTCAATTTCCTGCCCACGATCGCGTTGATGAAACGCCAATTCGATGTCATCGAAGTCGACAATGGCGCGGACTATCGCCTGCGCGCGCTGGAACAGATCGAAGCCTGGCTGACCCCGGACGACGAAATCGCGCACAAGCGCATGGCGGACGACTTTCTCGAATTGACCGGCAGCGCGCCCCAGGCGGGGCAACTCGAAGTGCTGGGGCGCACGCTCGACGTACATGGTCAGGCCGCTGGCGTGGTGTGGTTCGATTTCGATGTGCTGTGCCGCAGCGCACGCTCGCAGAACGACTACCTCGAAATCGCCCGCGCCCATCACACCGTGCTGCTCACCGGCATCCCGCTCATGCGCGCCAGCGAAGCATCCGAAGCCCGCCGCCTGACCTGGCTGATCGACGTGCTCTATGACCATCGCGTCAAACTCATCGCCAGCGCCGCCGCCGAAGCCCACGCGCTCTACACCGATGGCCACAATGCGCATGAGTTCGCGCGCACGGTGAGCCGCCTGGTCGAAATGCGGACGCGGGCGTATCTGGGAGAAGCGCATCGAAAGGCGTGATGCGCGCTGAGGCAAGGTTTTATTCTTGAGGTGACTTTTGATCGACGTCGAGTGTAGTGCTGCATTCTTGTAGGGGCGACGCATGCGTCGCCTCTGGCATCACCTGGGGCCGGCTTCCAGTCGGCCATGGCACAAAGTGCCGCTGAAGAGATCGAGATTGGCCGGCAGGATGCCGACCCCACGATGGTTCCACAAATCGGGTTCTACAGCTCGTAGTAGGGGCACGGCGCGCCGTGCCTCTACTGTCGTTGCCCTTGATGGGGCGACGCATGCGTCGCCCCTACAAATCCGCGCCGTTGCCGTGTTTCCAGGCATTTTCATGATCAGCGTAGAACACTACGTTAGGCAAGGACCGGTGACAGACAGTGCGCTGGCATGGCAAGGCCAAGTCGAGATGATTTGGAAATGGAATAACGGCAAACCCGCGTGGAGCGTGCCGTCGATCGCCTATTTTCGCTGCGCATCCAGCACACCGCTCACATCGCGGATGAGCATGAGTGCGCGCTGGAGTTCGTGTACGCCCGTGACTTCCAGCGTGAATTTCATATAGGCCGTGTCTTTTTTACTCTGGGTATTGACCGCGGTGACATTGAGTTTTTCGCGCGACAGGACTTCAGAGATATCACGCAACAAGCCCTGGCGGTCAGCGGCCCGCACGATGATGTCGACCGGAAACGCGCTCTGCTTGTGGTCATAGGCCTGTTCCCCCCATTCGGCGGTAATCACCCGTTCAGGATGACGCTCGGCAAGCAGGCGGAAATCATGGCAATCGACGCGGTGGATCGATACCCCCCGTCCCCGGGTGACGAAGCCTTGGATGGCATCAGGCGGCGCCGGTTTGCAGCAGCGCGACAAACTGGTGAGCAAGTTGCCGATCCCCACGATCAACACCTTGCCCGCACTGTCGCCGGAACGGCTGCGGCTGAGGTGGATTTCCGGTTTGTCCTTGTCCTCGTCGGGCGCGGCCTCCGCCTCGCGCAATGCCATCTGCACCGCGCGCGGACCGACCTCGCCCCGTCCGGCGGCAAGATAGAGCGCATCGGCATCCTTGAACCCCAACCGGGTGGCGAGGATGTCGATGTTGGCCTGTCCATGACCATCGCGCTGCACTTCACGGGTGATGAAAGCGCGCCCGCGCGTGAGCAAATCTTCCTCGTCCAGCGCGCTGAAATACTGCCGTATCTTGCGCCGGGCATGGGCGGTGACCACGTAATTCTGGCGCGCGTCGAGCCAGTCGCGCGAGGGCGCGCCTTCCTTGACCGTGGTGATTTCCACCGTCTGCCCACTGATCAGCTCCGTGCTGAGCGGCACCAGATGGCCATCGACCTTGGCGCCCCGGCAGCGGTGGCCCAGATCGGTATGGAGGCGATAGGCGAAATCGAGCGGCGTGGCCCCGTGGGGCAGGTCGACCACCCTGCCCTGTGGCGTCAGGACATAGAGCGTATCGTCGAGCGCGGCGCGCTTGAACTGCTCGACCCATTGCGCCGACCCGGCGATTTCGTCGCGCCACGACAACAGGTTTCTCAGCAACGCGATCTTTTCGTCATAACTGCTTCCGCCTGGGCCCGAGCCTTCCTTGTAACGCCAGTGCGCCGCCACCCCCATTTCGGCATGGCGATGCATGGCATGGGTGCGTATCTGCACTTCGAGCGAGCGCCCGTCGTCCGCGAGCACGGCGGTATGCAGGGACTGGTAATTGTTGCCCTTGGGACGGGAAATATAATCGTCGTACTCATTATGAATCGGCTGCCAGATATCATGGACGATACCGAGCACGGTATAGCAATCCTTGACTTCGTCGACCAGTACCCTCAATGCCCGGATGTCGTAGAGCTGCGAGAAATCGAGCTTCTTCGAGTGCATCTTGTTGTAGATGCTGTAGATATGCTTGGGGCGGCCATATACCTCGGCCTTGATTCCAACAGCATTGATCGCAGCGGAAAGGCACTCAGTCGCGTCATGGATGAAGGTCTCGCGCTCGGAACGGCGTTCGTCGAGCATCTTGGCGATGCGCTTGTAGGTTTCCGGTTCGAGAAAGCGGAAAGAGAGGTCTTCCAGTTCCCATTTGAGTTGCCATACCCCGAGGCGGTTGGCGAGTGGCGAATAAATATCGAGGCTCTCGCGCGCCACTTCCCGCCGCCGCTCGTCGTCCTCCACTTCGGTGTAATAGCGCAAGGTCTGGGTGCGCGAGGCGATGCGCAGCAGCACGACACGGATATCTTCCACCATCGCCAGCAGCATCTTGCGCAAGGTCTCGCTCTGGGCGCGAATCTCGGGCGCGGTCGCGGTCGTGCGGGTAAGCACGCGCAGGCCATTGAGTTTGTGCAGACCGCCGACCAGTTGGGCGACATGCTCGCCAAATTCATTTTCCAGCATATCGTGGGCATGATCGACGTATTCGCCCAAGGCGAAGAGCAACGCGGCAATGCGGGTATCGGCGTCGAGCCGCAACGAGGCCACGATCAGCGCGCAGCCCAGCGCATGCGTCCAGGCGGCTTCGCCGCTACTCAGCGCCTTGCCCGCGTAGGTCTCTTCGGTCAGCGTGAGCGCGCGCTCGACGCGAGCGCGATCCTCCCTGCTCAAGCCTTCGGCAAGCAGTTCCACGGGAGGGGCCGCAACGTCGCGGCCGATTGAATGTGTTACGGAAACCATGGCGCGTGATTATTTCATAAGCGCGCGGATTTTCGCTTGTTTTGCGTCTGTCAGGTGAGCGATCGCCCTGTAACCGTGGCATATGACCACCTTTGCTGGCGTCTGCGGGGGGTGATCGTTTTGTCACATGTCAAAAGATGCGCAAGAATCCGGGAAGCCGCGTCAATATTGAGAATTCAGGCATCGTGGACGACATGAAAATTTGCGCGATTTGCGCTGATCCGCGGGCAGATGCGATAGATTGCCCAAATATCTCGTTCTTGACCTTGACCTTGCCCCCTTCACGATAACTGCGTCGCAAAAGATGGGGGCGACAGATTCTTACTCGCTGGCCACCCTGTCCGCGATGAATCGCTTGACGGTTTCCACCTCCGGCGCCATCACGTCGACCCGTTGCGGCAGTGCTTCCAGCCCGCGCAAATCAGCGGGTGTTTCGGGGTCGCGTCCCAACGCTTCCCGGATCGTGTCGGCGAACTTCACCGGCAGCGCGGTTTCCAGCACCAGCAAGGGCACGCGCAGCGCGGCGGCGTGACGCCAGGCGACCGTGACGCCATCGGCGGTATGCGTGTCGATGATCACACCATGGCGTTCATATACCTTGCGGATGGTTTCCAGACGATCGGCATGGGTGCTGCTGCCCGAGACGAAAGCGAAATCGGCCAGCCGTCCGAAATGGGGCGTACCGCGCAGATCGAAGGCGCCGCCCTGGTCGATCTCGCGCCAGAGCCCGCGCACCACGGCGGGGTCGCGCCCGCTCAGGTCGAACACGAAACGCTCGAAGTTCGAGGCTTTCGAGATATCCATCGACGGGCTGGAGGTCACCCGGGTTTCGGCCGCCTTGCGCGGACGGTAGATGCCGGTGCGGAAAAACTCGTCGAGCACGTCGTTTTCATTGGTGGCAAGAATCAGGCGCTCGATCGGCAAGCCCATCTGGTGGGCGATGTGCCCGGCGCAGATATTGCCGAAATTGCCCGAGGGCACGCAGAACGCAATCCTTTCATCATTGTTGGCGGTGGCGGCGAAATAGCCCTTGAAGTAATAGACGATCTGCGCCGCGACCCGCGCCCAGTTGATTGAATTGACCGCGCCGATCTTGTAGCGCGCCTTGAAATCCGCATCATTGGAGACCGCCTTCACGATGTCCTGGGCATCATCGAACATGCCGGTGATGGCGATGTTGATAATGTTTTTGTCCTGGAGCGAATACATCTGCGCGCGCTGGAAGGCGCTCATCCTGCCATGCGGCGAGAGCATGAACACCCGTACCCGGTGTTTGCCGCGCATCGCATATTCCGCCGCCGAGCCGGTATCGCCCGAAGTCGCGCCCAGGATGTTGATCGTCTCGCCGCGCTGCGCCAGCACATATTCGAACAGATTGCCAAGCAACTGCATCGCCATGTCCTTGAAAGCGAGCGTGGGACCGTTGGAGAGACCCAGCAACCCGAAGCGGCCCGGTTCCAGCCAATGTACTGGGGCAATATCTGCCGCATCGTCCCCGGCGCGCACATGACAATAGACTTGCGCGGTATAGGTTTGGCGGCAGATTGCCCTGAGATCGGCGGCGGGAATATCGCTGATGAAGCGCGACAGGATTTCGAAAGCGAGGTCGGCGTAGGCCAGACCGCGCCAGGCATCCAGTTCGGCGCGGCTCACCCTGGGGGTGTGCTCGGGCAGATACAACCCGCCATCCGGTGCCAGACCGCCGAGCAGGATGTCACAGAATTCAGGCCGGGCGGCATGGCCGCGGGTGGAGAGGTACTTCACGGTTCATCCTCGATGGCGGGCATGGCCCGGAAAAAACGTGAGTGTACCCAAAGATGTCGACGAACGCCGCCGGTCATGCATACCGCTCAGGGCGCTTGTTTTCTCCCTTCTCCCCGCTGTGGAGTAAAAACGCGGACGCTCTGCGCGCCGGTAAACGCGCCCTTGACGTGGCTAAACAGGGCGGATTCGCCGCGCAGCGTGGCGCAATTGATTTCGACGAAACGTCCGGCAAGACGCTGGCGTTCCTGCTTCAATTCGTAGATGCGCCGCGCGAGAAAG
Organism: Azoarcus sp.; assembly: GCA_031282905.1. Classification (GTDB taxonomy): domain Bacteria; phylum Pseudomonadota; class Gammaproteobacteria; order Burkholderiales; family Rhodocyclaceae; genus WRNU01. The sequence goes on from JAITCV010000004.1 coordinate 8,370, forward strand.
GATTTACCGGCTCCGGTTGGGCCGGTGAGCAGGATGGGGGATTTCGAGCGCCCGGCGACGCGCTCGATTTCTTCGATCATCGTGTTGAACGCGGCGTTTTTTGTCGCGATGCCCGCCTTCAGGCG
>JAITCV010000019.1 GCA_031282905.1 Azoarcus sp.
CTCATGTCCTTTTCGGGCATCAGCCCCAGGCTTATCCCCAGCCCGGCAAGGATGAAGGAGAATTCGCCGATCTGGGCCAGACTGGCTGCAACCGTCAACGCGGTATTGAGCGGGTAGCGAAACATCAGCACCAGGGCGGCGGCGACCAGCGATTTGCCCAGGATGATGATGGCGACCACGATGAACGTCTTGATCGGCGCTTCCAGCAGGATCGCGGGGTCGAACAACATCCCGACCGCGACGAAGAACAGCACGGAAAAGGCGTCGCGCAGCGGCAGCGATTCCGCCGCCGCGCGGTGGCTGAATTGCGATTCCCGCATCACCATCCCGGCGAAGAACGCGCCCAGCGCAAAGGAGACGTGGAACCAGGTCGCCGCGCCGTAGGCGATGCCGATGGCAATGGCGATGACCGCCAGGGTGAATAGTTCACGCGAGCCGGTGCGCGCCACTTGCCACAGTAGCCAGGGGATGAAACGCCGTCCCGCCACCAGCATCAGGACGATGAAGGCCGAAACCTGCAACAGGGTCTTGGCGATGGCTTCCCACAGCGAATCCTGATCGACGGCGGCGACAGGCACGGCGGCGGCAGGCACGGCGGCAATATCGGCGGCAACGGCGGCGGTGTCCGTGACGGCGTGCACGCTGGCGCCGCCATCACCGAGGACGCCCGCCAGCGGCGGCAGCAGTACCAGCACCAGCACGGTGGCGAGATCTTCCACCACCAGCCAGCCCACGGCGATACGGCCGTTCATGGTTTCCAGTATGCCTTCCGTCTCCAGCGCCTTGAGCAGCACCACTGTACTTGCACAGGACAACGACAACCCGAGTACGAAGGCGCTACTCCATTCCCAGCCCCAGAGCTTGGCCGCCAGCATGCCCAATACGGTGGCCAGGCTCATCTGCGCGACCGCGCCGGGGATGGCGATCCGTTTGACCGCGAGCAGGTCGCCGAGCGAGAAGTGCAGCCCGACGCCGAACATCAGCAGCATGACGCCGATTTCCGAGAGCTGCGAGGCCAGGCCCATGTCCGCAACAAAGCCGGGCGTCGCTGGCCCCAGGATGATGCCCGCGAGCAGGTAGCCCACCAACGCGGGTATGCGCAGGCGTTCGGCGATGATGCCCAGCACCAGGGCGAGGCCGAAAGCGGAGGCAATGGTCGTGATCAAGGAAAATTCGTGTTCCATCCTGTACCCGGAAGTGATGCTGCTGTGCTTTTTTGCGTGCAATCGGAATATTCATGACATCCGCCGTGAAGGCCGGGCTTCCAGGCGGAATACCTGCATGCCTCGCCTTCATTCCTTGTCGTTTCAACGACGAAAACCGGCATCGCGGTCATGCACGACGCCGGTTTTCCACGTTCGATGAACGGCGGAACGGATGAAACGGCGGATTCAGTCCGCCGGCACGATCAGCACGACCCGGCGATTCTGCGCACGGCCTGAGGCCGTGCGGTTATCGGCGACCGGGTTGGCGGTGCCGCGTGCCTTGACCGTGAGGTTTTCGTAGGGCACGCCCAACTCACTGATATAGCGCGCCACGACTTCGGCGCGTTGCAGCGATAACTTGTGATTATAGCTCTCACTGCCGGTGGAATCGGTATAGCCTTCGATGGTGAAACCATCGATGCCAACCGATTTCAGGGTGGTGACTACCCGTTCGATCGTCGCGCGGTTGTCGTCCGCCAGTTTTGCGTCGTTGGGGCCGAACAGGATGCGGCCATCGAGCGCGAGTTCCCAGCCTCCTTCTTCGCGGTTGAAACCGATGTCGCGCAGTGCTTCGATCTGCGCGTCGGTCAATCCAGACGGCGGTGGCGTCTGGCAGGCCGCCATGAAAACCACGGCGGATAAAACGAGCGTTTTGCGAATGATGTGTTGCACAAATGAGTTCATGTGTCCTCCACGGTTGAGTCCAGATCGGGATCGTACATGCAGGCACAGCCACGTCCAAGACGTTTGGCGCGGTACATGGCATGGTCGGCGGCACTGAGCAGCTCGGCGGCATTGGCGCCATGGTCGGGAAAGATCGCCATGCCAATGCTCACGCCCAGTTCGATATTCACGCGGTCGACGAGGCGCAGCTTGCGCCGCATCACGGACAGGATTTTGTCGGCCACGCGGATAAGATCGTCCGGGCCATACACGGGCGCGAGCAGGATGGCGAATTCGTCCCCGCCAAGACGGGCGACGAGGTCGCTTTCACGCACGGAACCGCGCAGACGGTGGGCAACATCGATCAGGAGGTTGTCCCCGGCGGCGTGGCCGTAATTGTCATTGATCGCTTTGAAGCGGTCATTGTCGATGTACAGCACCCCGATCCGGGTTCCGGTTGCCTGCGCCATCTCGATGGAGGACTTCAGTTGTTCGCTGAAGCAGGCGCGGTTGGAGAGACCGGTGAGGCTGTCGCTCATCGCCATGCGCGACAGGGTACTGTTGATGATTTCCAGTTGCGACTGGCGCAGGGTCAGCTCGGTGTTGCGGGCTTGAATTTCGCCGAACAGGGCGTTGAAATCCCGTCCCAATTCGTCGAATTCGACGATCTCGAATGTCGGCAGGCGGCGGGAGAAGTCCCCTTCCAGGCGGGAAGTGCGCGCCGCGCTGGCGAGCTTGGTGAGTTGCGCGGACAGACGGCGCTCCAGATAACGCGCCAATTGGAAGGCCATGATCGTGACCAGCAACAGGCAGGAGAGCAGGACGAACAGCCCGCGGCGGATGAAGTCCGTAAACGCCGCGCCATCGTCGAGCAACTCGACCGTGCCCAGCACCCGGTTGCCGCTCTGGATATCTTCCCTGGCCTGTTCCTGGAACATCGCCCGCAATGGGTTGCAACCGCGTTCGGCATGGGCGAAGTTCGCGCCGTCGGGGGTCTGGATCGTCGCCGAGCATAGATGCTCGCGGTGGGCGATGGTGTTCAGGATTTCGGTGGCGGTGAGGCGGTCGCCGAACATCACCGCGGCTTCGACCGAATAGGCGGTGGTGCGGGCAATGATGGTCATGTTGGTGCGCAGTTGCGCGCGCATGCTGATGAAGCCGACCGTGGCAAAGGCGATCCAGCCGCCGCACAGGACAATGACCAGCGATAGAAAGAAGATGCGGCGCAACGCATCGAAAAGCGTTCTTTGCGCCTGCTTTCCCTGTGCCTCATTGCCCATGTTCACCGGCCCCCTTCATTCGCGGGCCGTGACAGGCGCAGCACGCGCGGATTGACGCGCAAGGCACTGCGGGAAATTGCATCCAGATTCGCAGCGAAACGCCCGTTGCTGTTTTTGTCGTCGGTATGATCGGGCAGTATGCAGAACATCCCGCCCTCCGAGCAGAAAGACTGTCCGTCCCCCAGGGTCAGCACATATCCGCCCGTCAGGGTGCGCAATATCCGCCCTGCGTCCTGAACGGACATGTCCGCGAAATAGACCACATCGCAGGTTTGCGCGCTGACCGTATCCGTATCGAGCGCGGCCATGATCGTGACCACCGGGCGGCCGATATCGACCTCTTTGGCATATTGGCCGATCAGTATTGCGTTGGCATTGCCCTCGGGCAGGCAGAGCCGCAATGGCCCCTGCTCGTTGGGCCAGTGCGTATAGCTGATGATGCCCCAGACCATGAGGCCGACTTTCGGCAAGCCCTGGGACATGTCCGCCGATCCCGGCATCGCCGACATCGTCAGGGCCGCCGCCACGGCCCAGGCGCGCATCCCGCCGCTCAACCATGCGCTTCGCGGACGGGAATGGGGTTTTCCTGGAGTGGGGATGTTTTGCCGTGACATGTGGAAGTGACCGCGGCCCGACAGACCGTATTTTTCATTGATTATATATGCGGATTCTACTTGATCTGTGTCGGCGTAAGGAACGCCCAGTGCTATAGAATGACGGCTCTCGAACACCCCGAGGATTTCCACATGCCGCCGTTTTCTGCCCGCGCCCATCGCGCCCGTCTTGCCGTCCTTTTCGTTTTTCCCCTTGCCATGCTTGCTGGTTGCGAGCAGAAAAGCACCGTCGATCCCGCGCGATCGGAAGTCCTGATCCGTCCGGTGGCCCGCTTCGAATTTCAGTCGGCGGAGCAGGCCGCGCCCGGCGAACGTTCCGGCGAGGAAGTCTACAAGGCCATATGCACCACCTGTCACAGCCTCGGCACGCTCGATGCCCCCAAGACCGGCGACGTCGACGCCTGGGCGCCGCGAATCGCCACTGGCTTCGAGACGCTCGTGCAGTCGGTCATCAATGGCAAGGGCGTCATGCCGCCGCGCGCGGGCATCGAACTCTCCGACAGCGAAGTGCGACGCGCCGTTGCCTGGCTGGCCAACCAGGCTGGCGCGAGCTTTGCCGAGTCGGACGCTGCCGCAGCACCGAGCGAACAAGCTGACGCGGACGCTACCGAGCCGAGCGAACAGGCTGATGCGGACTTTAGCGAACCGCCGAGCGAACAATAGAAGCATATGACGCCCGTAGGGGCGAGGCATACTCTGCTCCGCGGGCAACGTGTTGATTCCATTGGATTTTTCCAGTCGTACCCCCCGAAGGCGGCGCAGCGTTTGACCGGATTGTCGATGGCATCGGCGCTGAAGCATTCGTGAAGTTCAAAGACAGGAGCAAGTGGATGGCGAAGCAAAACGAAGCGGGGCCGCAAGTACGGCGGAAATCTGGGTGGTTTCTTCTTCCCCGCGCCACGACTGATCACGACTGATGTCCGCCTCGCTCCTGCAACGCTCGCTTGCCGCCGTCTGGCATCCATGCACCCAGATGAAACACCATGAAACCTTGCCGCCGGTGCCGATCATCGCGGGCAAGGGGCCGTGGCTCGTCACCGAGGGCGGCAAACAGGTGCTCGATGGCATCAGTTCATGGTGGGTCAATCTTTTCGGGCATTGCAATCCGCGTATCAATGCCGCGTTGCGTGACCAACTCGAGCGGCTGGAACACGCGATGCTCGCCGGCTTCACCCATCCGCCCGCGGTCGAACTGGCCGAACGCTTGAGCGCGCTCACCGACGGCGCGCTCGGGCACGCTTTCTACGCTTCAGATGGCGCATCGGCCACCGAGATCGCGCTCAAAATGAGTTTCCACGCTTGGCGCAACCGAGGATTGCCGCAAAAGAATCGTTTCCTCTGCCTGGAAAACGGCTACCACGGCGAAACCGTCGGCGCGCTCGCCGTCACCGACGTCGCCTTGTTCCGGGAAGCTTACGCGCCGCTCGTGCGCCAGGCCGAGACCGCCCCCTCGCCAGACGCGCGCCGCGCCGCGCCCGGTGAATCCGCCGCCGATGTCGCCCGCCGCGCCGCGACAGCCTTGGCGGAAAAACTCGACGCCGATGGCGAACGCATCGCCGCTTTCATCCTCGAACCGCTGGTGCAAGGCGCGGCGGGTATGGCGATGTACGATCCGGAATATTTGCGCTGTGCCCGCGCCCTGTGCGATCGTCATCGGGTTCACCTGATCTGCGATGAAATCGCCGTCGGCTGCGGGCGCACCGGCACGTTTTTCGCGCATGAGCAGGCGGGCATCCGCCCCGATCTGCTATGCCTGTCCAAAGGTATTTCCGGCGGCTACCTGCCGTTGTCCGTGGTGTTGTGCCACGACGAGATTTTCCGCGCCTTTTACGACGACGACATGGGTCGAGGTTTCCTGCACTCGCACTCCTACACCGGCAACCCGCTCGCCTGTCGCGCCGCGCTGGCGACGCTGGATATTTTCGACGAGGACGACGTGCTCGCCGCCAACCGGAAACGCGCCGCGTTGCTGGAACGCTTGCTCGCGGAAACTTTCTCCGACCATCCTGCGGTGCGCCACCCGCGCCAGCGCGGCATGATCGCCGCCTTCGATGTCGAAAAGGCACCGGAGGATTTTTCCCGCCGCTTCTTTGCCGCCGCGCTCGAAGCCGGGGTGTTGCTGCGGCCCATCGGCAATACCGTGTATTTCATGCCGCCTTATGTCATGGACGAGCCCGAATTGCGCGTGCTGTTCGCCGCCGCCCAAGTCGCGTTCGATCAGGCCCTGGCCTGATGAGGCGCAATCGATATCTCATGACCCTGTGGGATTTCGGGGAAAACCTCGCGGGCTGACGCGACGTTCGCCAGACAAGCTGGATCGTCGCCGCAACGGCGCCGAGCAAAAGGTTTCAGCGGCTGAATATTCCTAATGGATGCACCACAATGCAACCCGTATCGTGGTGTTTTTCTTGCAGATACTGCTTGACTATTTTGGTATGTTGGATAGAATCCGTATACCATACAGTCATGACTGGATAATGGAATCGAATCAGCAAACATCATCGACATCGTCTGTGCGTGACCGGGCAAAGATCAAGCTGGAGCGCGAGCTTGGATCTCATAGGTCCTGGAGGCGGTTCCATTTCAACACTCAACCTTCTTGGAGGCAAACATGGCATTTGTAAACGAACGCATCACGGAGGATGACCTGGAACGGTACAGAATTCTAGAAATCGAGCGGCGCATCGTCCCGGGGTATTACTCAAGTTCCAGCACCTGCACGATCGACCATGATCGGGAAGCGCGATATGAAGCAGCGAGGGAAGTCATGCACAGGACTAAAGATCATAGGGATGAAAAACCTCGACCCATCATTCACAATCGACCCACTTATTAAGGTAAGGATTCATCATGAGGAAAATTCTGTCCATTACCTTTCTGCTCCTTGTTTTTTCTCTCGCTGGCTGCGGAAAGTCATCGGTGCTGCCCGACATCAACCAGAAGAACTGCGAGAACAACCCCAAATTACTCGACAGTTTGGAGGAACAAACAAAAGTTGACTTCCAACGACGATGCAGAATGTTCAAAACTTGGGGTAAGCATGAAAAACCTCAACCCGTCCCTCAACCCCCACAATAGACCCACTTATTAAGGTAAGGATGCCATCATGAGAAGAATTCTGTCCATCACCCTTCTGCCTCTTGTGTTCTCTCTTGCAGGCTGCGGGAAATCTACGGTCATGCCCGAGGCCAACAGGAAGAACTGCTATGAAAACCCCAAATTGCTCGACAGCTTGGAGGAGAAGACAAGAGATGAGTTTGAACACCGGAACTTGGTAAAAGGACTTCGGTACTGGAAAGTAGGATGCCATGCTCCCGATCGCGGGACTTCGCCTGGTCGTATAGTTCCTGGTTCCTGGAAACGGCGGGCTTTCTCCCCCGCGCAGCAACTCGCGGGCGTGCGCGGCCACGCCAGATACAGACGCAGCCTGATCATCAAGGGCGCCGCCTGGGGCAGGACGTTTTGTCGGGAATCTTCCTCAAGACGCGGGCGCGCATCGTTCCCAGCCTTTTTTCACGTTTTTCGCCAGGAATTCGTCGAGGATCTGGAGTATGCGCGCTTCGCTGGCGGAAATCCGCGTCTCGACGCTCAAGGGTTCCGCCCGTTCGGAGCTGAAATTGACGTAGGAAAACACATAGGCCGGATAGCCATGCGCTTCCTTGTTCGTTTTCCAGGCGAGGAATTTCTGCACCATCAGCTTGCCGCCGGATTCCTTTTTGTATACCTCACGCCGCAGCGTTTCCGATTTAGGCGCCTCGCCCCGCGCCAGGGGGGTCTCGCCTTCCGCGCCGGGAACCGGCATGAATTCGCCGATCTGCGCCAGGCGTGCGTCCTGAGCGTTGGCGCGCTTGTCCTCGCGCAGGCGGCTGAAGATCGGAAATACCACGCTCACGCCCGGCACCGCCCCCAGGCTGTGGTAGCTTCCCTCGCGAATTTCCAGGCGCGGATTCAGGATGACGCCCGAGCCGGTCTCGAAGAGTACGTCATTGATTGTCAGCTCCACCACCAGTTCCGGGCGCACCATGTGGAAAGCCACATGGTTGGAATCGGTCTCGATGTATTTGGAAGGCATTGCGAGCTCGCTCAGGCGCTCGAACAGGGTCTTTTTCAACTCCTCCCCAAAACCGTTACCGGTATGGCCGATGATCTGGTAAGTGCCTTCTTCCGGCATCAGGGCGAGAAGCAGGGAACGAATCTGTCCTTTCGATTCCGCCACGCCTTCGGAAAAGCCCACGACGACCACGTCCAACGAATAGCGCGGCTTTATCTTGTAGATGAGCGGTAATTCGGAACGCACCACCAAGCCTTCCGCGCCCTCCTTTTCGACCCATTCGGTAAAGAGTTCCCGGACGCCCGCCTTGTTCGTCCGCTGGCAGCGCACGGGCTGGCACAGCGCGTCATCCGGAAAGAGTTCCTGTAATTTCTGGTGGGTTTCCCCATATCCATTGGACCGAAAGGCGGTGCCGTCCAGGGAAAGGATGTCGAAAGGCGCCAGCCGCAGGCGCGCGAATTGATCCGGGTCCGCCAGCGCGGTCAAGACGTCGAACACCCGCCCGCGCGCCGCGTCTTCCGCCACGTGAAGCTCGGCGGCAATGAGCGCCTCGCCCACGCCCTTGTCCTTCAGGCAGGCCGCCGCCGCTTCCAGGCAGGGCAGCCCCAGGCGCACACGCCCGCCAGTGTTGATCGCAAAGAGGTCCTCGCCCGTCCAGCATAGCATGGCAAATTCTCCGTCATACTTGCGCGTCACGTGGAAATCGCTGCCGCCCAGGCGCAGGTCGATCTGTTCGGGGTTCAGGGAAATGTAGTTCTTGCACACCGTTTTCCGGTAGTCGAGCACCTGTTCGACGGTTTGCGGATCGACCGCGTCCGCCGCCATGCCTTCCCGGAAGCCCTTTTTGTTTTCGAGCTTGGTTTTATCCAGTTTCATGTCGTTGCCTCCTTGGCCGGCAGGGGTTTGATTTCCATGTTGGTCAAATGCAGGATGAGACAATAGCGCTCACCGTCGATGCGTCCTTCCAGAAAACCCCGATAGGGTTCGCCGCCTGTGGTGAGCACGATCGGCTCGTTGCCCTTCTTGCCGCCGCCCACGAACATCAGGCTGTTGGCTTCATGCAGGGTCTTGGCCATTTCGTAAAGAAAATCGTAGCTCAGGCCGGATGTGTGGCGGATTTGGTATTTGCGGGAAAAGACGAATTTATGCACAGCCTCTGCCTTGGGGAATTGCCGCCCCGACCATTGAATTGGCAATTCGACATTGACGTTGGTGAGCGATTTGGAAACATCCTTTCTTTCCTTTTCGCTGCCGTCCGCATTGTGGATGACTTGCACGAGATTCACCCGATAGGCGATGCGCTTGTCCGGGGTGAGATAGAGCTTGCGGGTGCGGTGAATGAAGCGCCCAACCAGTTCCTGGTCGATCTCCGGATCGGCTTCGATCAGGGCTTCGCCCACTTTCTTGAGATCGCCATGGCGTTCGAGGAGCAGGTCGAGATCGGCGGTCGATTTGAGGAATTTCACGTTGTGCCGCGCGCCGCCGTCCGGCAGGACGGTCATGACGGAAGATTTTTTCGGCAGTGCGGCGAAACCGACTTCGGCGTTGCGTTTTTTGTCGTTGGCAAGATTGATTGCGCGCATGATGCTATAACCCCATGGAAAAATCGATGTCGCCGTCTTCGTCTTCTTCCTCGTCTTCTTCCGTGATGGCGCTCGCCTCGGTGAGCGAAAGCATCTCGAAATCCGCGCGATAACCCACCAGGAGGAAAAGACCGCCCTCGTTGGCCAGCACGAAGGCCGGACTGCCCTCGTGACTATCGCGGTAACTGTAGGTGAAGGCGTAGATTTGCGCGCCGATCTCCCGCATGAGTTCCGGATTGTCCAGTTGATAGACAGTGGTGATGCTGCAATCGAGCACTTCCTCGGCGCTGGCGACTCGTTCCAGGACAATCGTTCCGTCATAGCTGGAACGGATGAGCGGCGCTTCTTGTCCGTCGAGGGTCACGGTCTTCAGGCTGGCGCGATCCACCCATTCCCGCTCGCCATCCAGGATGCCCATTCCCAGCCCGCCCGCGGCAATGATGAGGGTGCCGGTATCGTCCATGGTCACCATCCTGCATGGATGGCCTTCATCATCCTGCGCCACCACCTCGCTCCATCCATAGAGCCTGCCGCGCTCCACCTTGATGGGCGAGGCGGCATAGTCGGCGTTGCGCAGGGAAAAAACCAGATTGCGCGCCATGTGCTTGTTCCTGGAAAAAGAAAGAAGGATAGCAGAGACGGCGCGCGGCGGTTTTCCCCCCTTGCAGGCGTTCACAGGGCAATCGCATTGAATAAACCGGCACAAGCCCGCAATGACGGGATTGGGGGACAGCGCATGGGGTTGATCCACTTTGGATTGCGCTCCTGATGTATTCATGGACGAAATGAAAGGCGAGCGGTAATCTCCCCATTTCCTTTTCATACGTAGAGCGGTCATGAAAGCTTGTTTCAGCATTTTTGGAAACGTGTTCATCGTTCTGGCGTTGGTTCTGCATGGCGGAAACGCCGGGGCGGCGGAGGCCAATGTGTCTGGCGCTGCGGATTCATCTGTCGTCGAATGGCGTCCGCGGACGGATGACATCCCGGCAGAGCTGAAGCCATGGACGGGCTGGGTGTTGCACGGCAAGGAAGCGTGGCTTTGTCCGGACGTGGAGGGAAAACACCAGCGCGACTTTTGCGCCTGGCCGGGAGAATTGAAGCTGGAGGCGCGGGAACAGGGCATGCTGTTTACGCAAGCCTGGGAAGTCCAGCGCGAGAGCGTCGCGGCCTTGCCCGGCAACCGCGAATATTGGCCGCAACGGGTGACGGTCGATGGCAAGGCATACCCAGTGCTGGCGGACGATGGCGTGCCGGTGGTGCGATTGCCGGCGGGAAAACATACGGTGAGCGGCTGGATTCCGTGGACGGAGCGGCCACGGTCGCTGGCCGTTCCCGCGAACGTGGCGTTGATTTCACTCGTGATCGACGGCAAGGCCGTGCTGCCGCTGGAGCGCCGCGACGACTCGCTTACCTTGGGCCGCGCCAGCGCGACGCGGGAACTGGCGCGCGAAGAAGATAGCCTGGATATCCAGATTTACCGCAAGCTCAGCGACGGCATTCCGGCGCGGCTCACGACCCGGCTCCTGTTCAAGGTGTCGGGCAAGGCGCGGGAATTGACCGTGGCGAACATCCTGCCGGAGCGTTTCGTCCCGCTGCGGATCGCTTCGCCCTGGGCGGCGCGGCTGGAGCAGGACGGCAGCCTTCAGGTGCAGGCCCTGCCCGGGCAGGTGCAGGTGGAAATCGAGGCACGGCTCGACGGGCCGCTCGAAACCGTTGCGCCCAATTTGCCGGAAGGGCGGGAGCAAGAAGTCTGGAGCTATGAGGCCGCGCCCGCCTTGCGCACGACGGCGATTCTGCCGCGCGGCGACGGCAAGGCACTCGCGGTCGATCCGCGTCAGTCCGGGGTGCCCCAGGATTGGCTGATGCTGCCCGCCTTCGTGGTAAACGACGGCGCGCAACTCCAGATCGAGGAGCGTTCGCGCGGGCAAAACGAACGTGAAAACCAGCGCCTGACGCTGCAACGCGAAATGTGGCTGGATTTTTCCGGCGAGGGCTTCTTTGCCCGTGACCGCATCGAAGGCAGCATGCGGCAGGGATGGCGTTTCGACGTGGCGCAACCCTATACGCTGGAACGCGCCGATAGCCTCGCGGCGCGCGCGGACGGCGCGAACTGGGGCGGACGGCAACTTGCGTCCAATAACCTCGGCGGCGCGGAAGGCATGATGGCGGCGTTACTGGTCACCCATGGCGCGGATGAACGCCTGAGCGGCGTGGAATGGCGGCAGACCCAGGTCACGCTCAATGCCGGGGTGAGTCTGGCCGCGGGCGCGTCCGCGCGCCTGCCGGTCACGGGGTGGCGGCAGTCATTCGACAGGGTCGACACCACGCTGCATCTGCCCTATGGCTATCGCCTGATTGCCGCGCCGGGCGCGGATAGCGCCTCGGCCAATGTATGGGTGGAACGGTGGACGATCCTGGATATTTTCCTTGCCGCCTTTTTCACTTTGCTGGCGTGGCGTTTGTTCGGCACGGCGGGCGGTCTGGCCGCGGCGGGCTATCTGGCGCTGGCGATGCCGGAGCCGGTATCGCCGATTCACTCCTTTGCCGCCGTCGTCATCCTGGCCTTGTTGCGTCAGGCGATGCCGGCAGGGCGGCTGCGTAAACTGTTCGTTTTCGGCGAACGCATCGCCCTGCTTTGCTTCGTGGCGGCGGCGGTGGTTTTCATGCCGGAGCAGATTCGTTACGCGCTCTATCCGCAACTCGAGGAAAGCGCCCATGCCGCGCCCATGCCATCCGATAAAGTCGACAAGCAGATGGCAATGGCGGCGGCGGAGCCAGCCCCGCCGCCGCCGCCGACGCCGTTGCGGCGGTCGAGGCGAAGCGTGGAGCCTTCGTCTTTCGAACTGAAAGAGTCCTTGTCGCAATCGCAGTCGCAATCCGCCTTTCGCCAACGTTATGCCCAATCCACCATCACGCAGACAGGCAGCGGCGAACCGGCCTGGGAGTTGGGCCAGCAATACCGTTTGCACTGGTCGGGCCCGGTCGTCGATACGCAAAGCGTAAGGTTCCTGATCAGCCCGCCGTGGCTGACGCGCCTCTTGCGCGTGGCGATGCTCGTGCTGCTGGGAACCTTGATCTGGCGGTTGATCCGGACGGCCTTCCCGCCGGGAACATCGCCGCGTGGCGAAGAACGCGCGGACGTCGCCGCGCCATCCCCGGCCATCGTGCCGGGCGTATGTCTTGCCATCCTGCTGGCCGCCGCGCTCGGTTTTCCCCATTCCGCCGCCGCTGGCGACGCCTTCCCTTCCCATGAATTGCTGGAAGAATTGCAGACGCGCCTGCTCGAAGCGCCCGAATGCGCGCCGCATTGCGTCGATGTGGCCGAGGCCCGCGTCGATGCCGGGGAAAATCTCCTGAAAGTCCTGCTCACCGCGCACGTCCAGGCGGCGACTTCCTTGCCCCTGCCTGAACCGGATGAGCACCTGGGCCTGCGCGCCGTGCGCGTCGACGGCGAACTTCGTTCCGTGTTGCGCGTCGACAGGCAAAGCTACATCGCCCTGCCGCGCGGCATCCATCACATCCAAATCGACTATGCTCCCGGCGATGCCGTCGCGTCGCTCGATTTTCCGGTTCCCCCCGCGCGCATCGAATTCTCCGGCACGGGCTGGCATGTTGAAGGCATCGACGAGAACCGCCTGCTCAACGGGACGCTGAATTTTTCCCGCATCGTGGCAGAAGCTTCCCCGGCTGCGCGGACGGCGGAAGGTGAGGGCGGAGAAACCGCGCAACCGGGACACGCGGCGCAGCAATTCCCGCCTTTCATCCACGTGCGGCGCGATCTCGATCTCGACCTCGACTGGAGCACGCTCACCCAGGTCATGCGCATCGCGCCGGAAGAAGGCGGGTTCACGTTCCCGGTGCCGTTGTTGCCCGGCGAGCACGTCACCACGCCCGAGGTGAAAGTGCAGGATGGCCGCGCGCTGGCGGTGTTCGCTTCCAACGCCAGCAACACCGCATGGACGGCGCGGCTGGACAAGACGCCGACCATCGAACTCATCGCGCCGCCGCTGTCGGAGCGCGCCGAAACCTGGCGCGTCACCGTGAGTCCTTCATGGCACCTGGATTGGAACGGCGTACCGGTGACGCTGGCCGACGGGCACGCCGAACAGGTCGCTTTCGAATTTCACCCCCTTCCCGGCGAAAAGCTCGTGCTCACCCTGACCCAGCCGGTCAAGACCGAAGGCCGCGTCCGCGCCATCGACCGCGTCCACCTGGCGAGCCAGATCGGCCAGCACGCCAGCGAATACACCCTCGATTTCACCTTGCGGGCGAGCCAGGGCGGCGAACACCGCGTCATCTTGCCCGCGGAGCTGGAAGTGCTCGACGTGCGGCGCGACGGCGTGAGCCTGAATCTGCAACCGAGAGAAAACCACCTGAGCCTGCCGGTTTCGCCGGGCACGCAAGCCTACTCGCTCAAGTTGCGCCGCCAAGGGGATGTCGGCTGGATCACGACCAGTCCGGCGATCGATCTCGGCCTGCCGGCGGCCAATATCGATCTACGCGCCTTCCTGACGGAACGGCGCTGGATTCTTGCCGCCAGCGGCCCCGCCGTCGGTCCGGCGATCTTGTATTGGGGCGAATTGGTCGCGGCGCTGATCATCGCCTTTTTGCTGGCGCGCGGCGGTTGGACATCGCTTGGCCGCGGGCAATGGTTCCTGCTCGTGCTCGGTTTCTCCACGTTTTCGTGGCTGACGCTTTTCTACATCACGCTGTGGCTGATCGTCGTCGATTGGCGCGCCCGTCGCGCGGAATCGTTCGCGCACTGGCCCGCGTTGAGGTTCAACACCCTGCAAACCGGCATCGTCGCGCTGACCGTCTTCATGCTGATCCAGCTCGTTTCGGCGGTTTCGGTCGGTCTGCTCAGCGTGCCGGACATGGGAATTCGCGGCTATGGCTCCGGCGCCAACCAGTTGAACTGGTTCGCCGATCAAAGCCAAGCCTTGCTACCCACCGCCACCGTGTTCAGCGCGCCCATCTGGGTCTATAGATTCGTCATGCTGGCATGGACGCTCTGGCTTGCCTATGTCCTCATCCGCTGGCTTGGCCGCGCCCTGCGTGCATGGCTCGGGCATGGCTACTGGAAGAAGATCACATGGCCGTGGCAAAAAGCATCGCCCAGGAATGTGCAGGCGGACGGCGGTCGAGATTGAAGGAACCCGGAAGGGAAAAAGTTCGCCCTTCCGGGTACCACACTTGTTTCTCTTTCTCTCCATCGCGGGAGAGAAGGCGCATTACGCAATCTCGCCCAGGCGATCGGCGATTTGCTGGTAACCTGAATCGCACGTGTCTGTCGCCAGCAAAAGTATGGGTCGCCATACTGAAAAGTGACGACACGGAAAACAGAATCACGGCAGCAAAAATCGGGTAACGGTATTTTTGAAACCTGAGAAACCAAGCATGGGCCGCCGAGCGGCGCGCGCTTGCTCCGTCCTCTGCCCTCCGAACGCAAATCACTTATAGTGCGGAAATCAGCTCACCCAACAGACGTACCGACAGGAACATGATCGAAACCGACGAACTCCGCCCTGATACCGAACGAATCATCACGCCACGCGCCAGCCGTCAGGAAGATGCCATCGAGCGCGCGTTGCGGCCCAAGCGACTGGCGGAATACGTCGGTCAGGCCAAAGTGCGCGAGCAACTGGAAATTTTCATCACCGCCACCCGGGCCAGGAAAGAGCCACTCGATCACATTCTGCTCTTCGGCCCACCCGGACTGGGCAAGACAACCCTGGCCCACATCATCGCCGCCGAAATGGGCGTGAACCTGCGCCAGACCTCGGGGCCCGTGCTGGAACGCGCGGGCGATCTCGCCGCGCTGCTCACCAATCTCGAACCGCAAGACGTGCTGTTCATCGACGAAATCCATCGGCTCTCTCCGGTCGTCGAAGAAATTCTTTACCCGGCGCTCGAAGATTTCCAGATCGACATCATGATCGGCGAGGGCCCTGCGGCACGTTCGGTGAAACTCGACTTGCCGCCTTTCACCCTGATCGGCGCAACCACTCGCGCCGGCATGCTCACCAACCCACTGCGCGACCGTTTCGGCATCGCCTCGCGGCTGGAGTTCTACAGCGCCGAAGAACTCACCCTCATCGTCACCCGTTCGGCGCGGCTGCTCAATGTCAGCATCGACAAAGAGGGCGCGCTCGAAATCGCCCGCCGCGCGCGCGGCACGCCCCGCATCGCCAACCGCCTGTTGCGCCGCGTGCGGGATTATGCCGAAGTCAAGGCCAGCGGCGACATTACCCGCGCCGTGGCGAACGCCGCGCTGGTGATGCTCGATGTCGATGTCCTTGGCCTCGACCTCATGGATCGCAAGCTGCTCAGCACGATATTGGAAAAATTCAGCGGCGGTCCGGTTGGGCTGGACAACCTCAGCGCGACCATCGGCGAATCGGCCGACACCATCGAGGATGTGATTGAACCTTACCTGATCCAACAAGGCTACCTGCAACGCACGCCGCGCGGCAGGATCGTCACGCCGGGCATATGGCGGCATTTCGGCCTCATCGCGCCCCGGACAGAGAACGCCGATATGTTTCCTTCGTGATTTCCGCTCCAGAAGCTACGACAGCCATGCGCAATATCCAGGTCATGATGTTCATTTCATGTATCACACTTGGACTGTTCCTGCTCCTGCATGGTCCGGCCTTTTTCCTGCCTGACCGTTACGATCCGACGCATGGCTGGCAGTTCGACGCCACCTCGGCCCGCCTGCTCGGTGGCGGATTGCTTGCGTTGGCGGCGGTGGGTTTCATCTTCCTGCGCCACCATTACGGCATCGAACGCCGCCTGCCGGGCCCCGCGATGCAATGGCTCTATTTTGCCCTCGTCGTGCTCGCGCTCGGGCTGATTTCGCTGGCAATCAACCTGGCCGATCCCGTTGGTTGAACGGCTGAAACAGATAACAAACCAATACGTGCACTACCCAACATTCGTCATGGCGAATTCACTGGCGATAACGGCGGAATTGTCATGCCGCCTTTTTCGGGAAACGAAAGCGATCGTTTCGATCGTGGCGAGGGCCAGGACACGATCGTCGATACGGGTGGCGATGACACCATCGCGTTTGGCGAGCACATCGACTTCGACCCACTGTGGTTCAGGCGCGTGGGCAACTGTCTGGAGGTTGACCTGATCGGCACGGAGGAGTTGTGTCATGGAAACCACACACATCGTCTCCACAATCGGCTACAACGGGCACAATGACAACGCATCATCATCCCGAACGCCAGCCCGCAGAACAAATCCGCATTCCCATCATTGCATGTCGCCATGTCCATGCTATATTCCGGACCTTCACCCTGACTCCATCCTCGGAGCATGGCCATGGCAACAAGACTTTCCGCCGAAATTCTCAAGATACCGTTGGCGCAGCTCGTGCCCTCGCCCTTCAACGTGCGCAGCGTTCGGACGGAAGCGCGGATCGAGGAGCTTGCGCGCAGCCTCGAGGCGGAAGGACAACGGGAGCCGATCACCGTTTATTCGGGAACGAAAGAAGACGGGGGAAAACACTGGATCATCTCGGGCGTCACGCGCTATCTTGCCGCCTCACGTCTGGGGTGGGAGACGCTGGACGCACGGGTGGATGTAACGTTCGATAGCGCCGACGCGCTGACGCTGGTGAAAGCCAGCCGCCTGCACAACGACACCCACCAGGAGACGGATCTGGATCGTGCGTTTGTCGCCAAGATGTGCACAAAAACCGCTCTTAAGTTTGTAACACCATGATTTATAAGGCGAATTTGCAAAAGTGCAGCGTTACCCCCTCACAGGAAGATCGGAAGACATGAACCCACAAAACATGCGGGACATGATGAAAGTCGA
Source organism: Azoarcus sp. (assembly GCA_031282905.1). GTDB lineage: Bacteria > Pseudomonadota > Gammaproteobacteria > Burkholderiales > Rhodocyclaceae > WRNU01. The sequence continues at coordinate 17,227 of JAITCV010000019.1, forward strand.
AAAATGGGGTGGATCATTGATTCATGCGCTGTCACGGCTTGCGCCCAGATTTTTGCTGCTACTGGTGATGGTTTTGTCGCAGTCACAGGCGGGAGCGGCTTCCGGTGAGGTTGGCGGGCAGGTGCGGGTAATCATCCGGGAGGTTCCCGAGCACGATATAGCCGTCCGCGCTCGCCAGTGGGTCGACGAAACCATCCAGCCCTTCGATCAGGATGACAGCCCAACCAGGCGGGAGAAAATCGCTGAAGCAATCCTCAAGGTAGGACGAAGGTCGGTCGTGCAGCACGGCGATGGCTTCAATGTAATGTTTGTCTTCTATGACGAAATCGATCGCCGTTTCAGGTCGGACAAGCATCTCGTCATACAGCGGATGGTCGCTGAAATGTTGGTACTGAAAGGGATGTACATGAGGGACAAGCGCGATCGCAGGGAATCCGTTGCTATCTTCGAGGAGTTCGAGTGGCGCTTTGGCCAGAACGATGATCCGATCATCCGGGCACTGTCTGCCAAGGCGCTCGTCGAAAAAGGCATTGCCTGGCTGAAGATCGATAACCCAAGTGCGGCCATTGCCGCCTATGACGAGGCCGTGTCTCGGTTCGGTGAAGATGAATTCCCCGCAGTACGGGCACAGGTTGCTTATGCTTTGCTCCAGAAGGCTCTC
>JAITCV010000048.1 GCA_031282905.1 Azoarcus sp.
ACGAAAAACCTCGAAGCCATCGCGGAAGTCAGCCGTCTGGTGGTGCGCGCCGACACCTGGTTTACCACCCCCGCCGTCATCTTCCAGCCCTTGTCCGGCCTGTGGCTGATGCAGCAGACCGGACTGACGCTGACGACGGGCTGGATCCTGGCCTCCCTCGCCCTGTTCGCCCTGGCGGGCGTCTGCTGGCTGCCGGTCGTCTGGCTGCAACTCAAACTGCGCGACATCGCCCGCCAATGCCGCGACGCAGGCCAGCCGTTGCCCGAACACTACTGGCAAAAGGCCCGCATCTGGGAGTGGCTGGGCTATCCGGCCTTCATTGCGGTGACGATCATTTTTTTCCTGATGGTCAATAAATCGTTCTGAAAACCTGTGCATGGCAAGTGCACAGGCTTTCCACTTTTCATCGCCTCCCGGCACTTTCCGGCAATGTGTGGCAAAGCACCTGGACGGTATAATGGCAAAAATTGTCCATCCGTTCGGAGGTAGAAGATCATGGCCGGAACTGTTTCAAAACGCGTCGCTTTGCCGCAAGGGGTATGCAAGGAAGAAAAGATGGCCTGCGGGCGCGTGGTCAATACTGTGCGGAACAATTCCGGCGTTTTGCTCCTGCATGTGCTCGCCGCGTTGGCAACCTTTATCATCCCCAAGGGGGTGTTGAAACCGGACGGCAATCCCGGGCACTCGCAAATCCTTGATTTCAATACGCTCCGTTGTCAGGGGCCGGGCTGTCCGGAGCCGATGTGTCCTCCCCCTCAAATAAAGTAGCATCATGCTCGGCGCGATTGCCGACAACCTGCCCTTTTCCGCAAAAACCCTGAAAGAAAACATCGTCGCCCGTTTCCGCGCAGGAAACCGGCGCTGGCGGAATCGGATCATCAAGATATGGCATAATAACAAGCCAAATTCAAAAGCCCAATCAAAAGACACAATCTAAACAATCAAATACGGAAAATAACATATAATAACAATGAACATGAGTACAACAAAATAAAAACACACATCCCGCTCTTTATCCATTCATAAAGACTTCAAAAGAGCTTCTTCCATCAAAGCCTGATAATCACCGTTATCACCAGCACGAGCCTTAAACGCTTCAACCACCGCACTAGCCAACATCACCGATTCACGATGCTCACTCATTTGCTGCCTAACCGACGCAGCCCACTCATCCCGAGTCACTTCCCGACCCGCAACACGATAACAAGCATGCTTGAAAAAATCCGCCGTGATTTTGGGCGCATCATCAGCATCAAATACCGACGGCTTCATAATAATAGCTTCCCGCTTGGTACGAAACGTTGCGGCCTTGCGCACACCCTGCCGCCAGACCTGCACCTGCCAGACCTCGCCGCGCTTCCTGATCGTTGCCATGTCGTGATCCTTGTCGTGATTTTGTCGTGGCAACACACCCCGACAACACGAAACAACATAGCAACCAAAAAACAATCTACACAATAACCCACTGATTTTTATACATATAGTGGTGTACAGTGGTATAATGTGGTTGTCATTTTACAACAGTGGTGCCGGGAGAGGGACTCGAACCCTCACAGTGTCACCACCGGCGGATTTTGAGTCCGCTGCGTCTACCGATTCCGCCATCCCGGCTGGATGGAGCCGCACATTATCGCTGAGTCGCCATTTCTGCACAACTGCCCGATGCATCTTACCGTCGACAATTTTGATTATCCCCTGCCGCCCGAACTGATCGCCCAGGCCCCCTTGCCCGTGCGTAGCGCAAGCCGTCTGCTGGTGGTAGGGGCAGAGCTTGCCGATCGCCATTTCGGCGATCTCCCGGAACTGATCCGCCCCGGCGACCTGCTCGTGTTCAACGACAGCCGGGTGCTCCACGCGCGCCTCCATGGAGTAAAAGCCAGTGGCGGCGCGGTCGAGGTGCTGCTCGAACGCGCGCTCGGCCCCCAGCAGGCGCTGGCGCAAATCCGCGCGTCCAAGTCGCCACGGCCGGGGAGTGTGTTGAGGCTTGCCGATGCGTTCGAGGTAACGGTCGAGGGCCGCGCCGGAGAGTTTTACCTGCTTGCGTTTCCGCCCGGCGCGGATCTCATCGAATTGGTTGAGCGCCATGGCAAATTGCCGCTGCCGCCCTATATCCAGCGCGTGGCGGTCGATGCCGATGAAAACCGTTACCAGACGGTGTTCGCTCGTGCGCCCGGTTCAGTGGCGGCGCCAACCGCCGGGCTGCATTTCGATCAGGATGTGCTCGATGCGCTTGCCGCGCGCGGCGCTTGCCGTGCCTGGCTGACCTTGCATGTCGGCGCGGGCACTTTCCAGCCGGTGCGCGTGTCCGATCTTGCCGAGCACAAGATGCATCGCGAGCGTTACTTGATTCCGCGCGCCACCGTGGAGGCCATCGCCGCGACCCGCGCCGCGGGCGGTCAGGTGATCGCGGTTGGCACCACCAGTCTGCGCGCGCTCGAAGCCGCGGCCCGGGAGGCCGACGGCCTGCGCGCGGGCGAGGGGGAAACCGATATCTTCATCACTCCCGGTTTCCGTTTTCGCGTGGCCGATGCGTTGGTGACCAATTTCCATTTGCCCCGTTCCACCTTGCTGATGTTGGTGTCGGCTTTCGCCGGCATGGGCGCCATTCGCCGCGCCTATGCTCATGCCATCGAGTGCGGCTATCGCTTCTTCAGCTATGGCGACGCCATGTTTGTTACCCGTGCAACATTTCCGGATGATCATGCAGTTTGAACTTCTTGCCTCCAGCGCCGGTGCGCGACGTGGCCGCCTGAGTCTTGCTCATGGCATTGTCGATACCCCCGCCTTCATGCCAGTCGGGACTTATGGTTCGGTGAAGGCGATGACGCCGGCGGCGCTCGAGGATACCGGCGCACAAATCTGCCTGGGCAACACTTTCCACCTCTGGCTGCGTCCGGGGATGGCGGTGATTGCCGCGCATCACGGTTTACATGGTTTCATGGGCTGGGACAGACCCATCCTGACCGATTCCGGCGGTTTCCAGGTGTTCAGTCTGGGCGCCTTGCGCAAGATCAGTGAAGAAGGGGTGAAATTCTCCAGCCCGCTCGATGGCGCCAAGTTGTTGCTCACCCCGGAGATATCGATGCAGATCCAGCATCGCTTGAATTCCGATGTCGTGATGATCTTCGATGAATGCACGCCCTATCCGGCCAGCCGCGACGAAGCCGCGAATTCGATGCGCTTATCGCAACGCTGGGCCCGGCGTTCCAGGGATGAGTTCGACCGCCTCGGCGCTCCGTCCGGCGAGTGCCGCGCTTCGTCCAATGCCTTGTTCGGCATCGTCCAGGGCGGCATGTATGAGGATTTGCGCGACGAGTCGCTTGGCGCGCTCGTCGATATCGGTTTCGACGGTTTCGCCATCGGCGGTTTGTCGGTGGGCGAACCCAAGGACGAGATGGCGCGCGTCCTTGGGCATATCGCGCCGCGCCTGCCCACAGACAAACCGCGCTATCTGATGGGGGTCGGCCGTCCGGAGGATCTGGTGGCGGGGGTTGCCGCCGGCATCGATATGTTCGATTGCGTGATGCCCACCCGCAACGCGCGCAATGGCTGGTTGTTTACCCGATTCGGCGATATCAAGATCAAGAACGCCGCCCACAAGGCCGATCTTCGCCCTCTCGATGACACCTGCGCTTGTTATACCTGCCGTAATTTCAGCCGCGCCTATCTTCATCACCTCTACCGCAGCGGCGAAATCCTCGGCAGCATATTGAACACCATCCACAACCTGCATTATTACCAGTGGTTGATGGCGGAAATCCGCCGCGCGGTCGAGATGGGCGAGTTCGCGGCGTTCATCGCGCGTTTCCGGAACGAACGAGCGGCTTGGGTTTGATGGTCATTCCATTTCAGGTCACCTGTGACGCGAAGACGAGCCGCAGGACAGCGCGCTGGCACGGCAAGGCGGTCGACACAAATCACGGATGATTTGGAAATGGAATCAGGCCGCCACGGAAGCCTTGTTGCGATAACGGCGGGCGTAATCCTCGCAGCGTTCTAGGTAATCGTGCGTGCTTCTGGGCATGGTGACCCGGGCGCGGCTGAGGTAGGTGATGAGGGCGCGGCCTTGCTTGATCAGGCGGATGCCGTCGCCCACGTGGCGCATGGTGGCGACGTCCGGTTGCGCGGGCAGTTGGGGCGAAAACGCGCCCAGGTGCTCGGAGGCGACCACGAAACCAGCCCAGACGTCGAAGATGTTGTCATCGGTGCGCAGGGTTTCACATTTGTCCTTGGCCCGGTCGGTGAATTGACGGATCAGACAGTCGACGCCGGAAAACAGCACGTCGTCGACAAACGTGTCCACCATGGTGTCGGAGAGGCGGTCGATGTCGCGCAAGGTCTGCGCAATCTTGATGTAGCGGCTTTCATAGAAAGCCTCGACCGGAATCGAGAACGCGCGGAAGGGTTCTCCCCACAACTCGTCGATGCCTTCTTCGCCGCTGCGGTGGAGCACCATCTTGCCGAGCGCGAGGGCTTCTTGCAGACATTGGCCGCATTCGCTCATCAGGGCGTTGTCTTCGTCGATCTCGATGCCCTGTTCCTGCAATTCCACCAGCTTGGTGAAAATATCGGTGGCGCGATTGAACAGCGCGCCAGCCAGCATTGCGCCTTTTACCCGCTTGAGCGCGGGGTCCTGCTCGGTGTCGTAAGCCTGCCGGGCTTCGTCCAGGCGCTTGCCGGGGATGTTGATGCCGTGCTCGACATGGTTGAAGAGCCTGCGGGTCAGGGCCTGGATCAGTATTTTCTTGGCGCGCAACGAGTCGGCGGGGGGATTGTAGGCTTTGATCCAGTAGCCGTCGTAGAAGATACGCTTGACCCCGTCTACGATGCGAAAGGTACCGTTGGGAATGGCCGCCATCTGGGTTCTCGACAAGGATGAAATGGTGGTTGAAGCCATATTGGGGGCGTGAGCATACGCTTATCGTGCACAGCAACATAGTGTTTCGGGGAGGGTATTTGTATCAATGGAACAAATAGTAACGACGTGGTTCACCTCCGCAGGAACAGCTCGTATCCGCGTTGGGCCTTGGAACGGTCGTCGGGCGTGAGGGGCAGGTCGCGGCGCAGGATCGCGGCGAGTTGCCGCAGGTCGTCCGCCTCGCCCCGGGCCAGTTCGAGCTCCAATTCACAGACCGGCGTCCGTTGTCCGCCCGCGTCGATCCAGCCGGTATCGAGCATGATCAGGATGTCGACACCAGGGCGCGACTGGTAACGGCGGGTGTCGCGCTGGAAACGGGCGGTAAACACCGGGATGAGTTCGTCGCGCGCTTTTTCGAGCAGGCGGGCAGTTTCCACGTCGTCGATAGCGGAAAAATCGAAGACGCCGCGATAGGTTTGTTCCCACTCCGGACGATGGGCGAGACCGCCGTGCGAGGCCGCCGCGCACTTGACCGTCTGCACGATCTGCCCGCCTTCCGCGCGCAGCCGCAAGGCCATCTTGTGGGCTTGGAGGGTGAGCGCCGGGGTATCGAAATACGTGTTGTCGAGTACTTCGACGGCCAGCCGGGGGGCGGCGGCGATGATGGGATGCTGGCTGACCAGGGGCAGCGCGTCCTCGGGTACGGCGAGTTTGAGTTCGATTTCGATGGCCACGCTCAGTCTCCGTTGCCGCTGCCAAACACATGTTTCCACAGCGCCCGCACCGGCGAGCGTTCGGCTTCGGCTTCGACGGGCGCGACCCGCGATGCCTGGCCGTCGAGGCGCTGGCGGTGTTGCAGGGCGCGCAGCTTGCGATAGCTGTTGGCGCAGGCGTCGGCCAGATCGGCGGGAATCAATCCCAGGGTGGCGGCCATCGCGAGCAGGGCAATGTTGCCGAGATTGCGGGTGAGTTCGGGATGTTCGTGGGCATGGCCGAGGACGAGGTATTGGATCAGGAATTCGACATCGATCAGCCCGCCGGGGTCGTGCTTGAGATCGAAGAGCGCGCTCTTGCCGCCGTGAGCGGCGCGCATCTTGTCGCGCATCGCCACCACTTCGCCGCGCAAGGTGTCGAGCTGGCGCGGCAGGCGCAGCACTTCATCGCGGACGGCTTCGAAGGCCGCGCCCAGTTCCGGATCGCCCGCGGTAAAGCGCGCGCGGGTGAGCGCCTGGTGTTCCCATACCCAGGCGGATTCAAGCTGGTATTGGCGAAAGGCCGCCAGCGAGGTGACCACCAGTCCGGAGTCGCCATTGGGACGCAGGCGCAGATCGGTTTCGAACAAGATGCCAGCGGCGGTGCGGCTGGAGAGCCAGGAACTCGTGCGCTGCGCCAGCCGCGCGTATGCCTCGGCGGCGTCGACCTCCTCTTCGCCGTAGAGAAAGACAAGGTCGAGATCGGAGGCGTACCCCAGTTCCTTGCCGCCCAGCTTGCCGTAACTGATCGCGGCAAATTTCGGCTGTTCACGGTGGCGATGCCTGATCTTCTTCCAGCACAGGCCAATGGCGATGTCGACCATGATGTCGGCGAGCGCCGAGAGGTGGTCGGCGAGCTTTTCCACCGTGAGCACGCCGGCGATATCCTGGGTGAGCAGTTGAAAGACCTGGGCGTGATGCTGTTCGCGCATCACGTCCATCTGCCGTTCCATGTCGGGTTCGAGCGCATCGAGAGTGGCGATCAGCGTGCGCTTGAACTGGAGCCAGTCGGGGGCAATGGCCAGATCGCGGGCATCGAGCAGTTCGTCGAGCAAAATGGGATGGCGGCTCAGGTATTGCGCCGCCCAGGACGAAGCGCTGATGAGATCGATCACCCGGCGCAGGGCCTGGGGATATTGTTGCAGCAAGGCCAGGTAGCTCCCCCGCCGGGTGATGACATCAATGAGATCGAGGCAGCGTGCCAGGGTGGCGTCGGCATTGGCAGCGCTGGCAGCGGTGGCAATGATCCGGGGCATCAGGGAATCGAAGCGTTCGCGGAGATGGTTGGGCAACTGCTGGTAACGCCCGCCCGCCCGCGTCGCCGCCAGCCGGTTGGCGGCCTCCATGGGCGCGGCATAGCCCAGCCCGGCCAGGGTGATGACGGTGTCTTCGGCATCGGCGGCGTTGCGCCACACGGTGTCGAGTCCATGATCTTCTTCTTCCGGCGCGCTGAACACCGCGTCGAAATGACGGCTGACGCAGGCGCGATGATGATCGAGGGCTTCGAGCAGCGCGCCATGATCGGCAAACCCCATGGCTTGCGCAATCAGCGTCTGGTCGGTTTCATTCGACGGTAGGTCGTGGGTCTGGGCATCGTCGAGATATTGCAGCCGATGTTCGAGGCGGCGCAGGAAAACATAGGCATGGCTCAGTTGCTCGACCGCGCGCTCATCGAGAATGCCGCGCGCGGGCAACAAGCTGAGCACTTGCAAGGTGGGGCGTGTTTGCAGCGCGCGATCGCGCCCGCCGCGAATGAGCTGGAACACCTGGGCGATGAATTCGATCTCGCGGATGCCGCCGGGGCCGAGCTTGATGTTGTTGGCGCGGTCGCGGCGGCTGACCTCATGGCGAATCTGGGCATGCAGTTCGCGCATCGCGCCGATCGCGCCGAAATCGAGATATTTGCGGAAGATGAACGGACGCGAGATGGCTTGCAGTTCCGCCACGCGGCTGCCGACGATGCAGCGCGCCTTGATCCAGGCATAGCGCTCCCATTCGCGCCCCTGAGTGATGAAATAGTTTTCAAGCATATCCAGGCTGATCGCCAGCGGCCCGGAATCGCCGTTGGGACGCAAGCGCATATCGACACGAAATACCTGGCCGTCTTCGGTGATCGCGGAGAGCGCGGAGATGATCTGCCGCCCCAGGCGCTCGAAAAACTCGAAATTGCTGATGCTCTTCGCGCCGTCGGTGTCGCCCTCCTCGGGGTAGATGAAGATCAGGTCGATGTCGGAACTGACGTTCAACTCACGCCCGCCGAGCTTGCCCATGCCGATGATGAGCAATTCCTGTTCGTCGCCATTGGACGCGCGCGGGAGACCGTAACGGGCGGCGAGCGCGGCGCGCAACACGTTGTGGGCATGGGCGACGGCGACTTCGGCGAGCACGGTCATGGTTTCGGTGACTTCGTCGAGATCGGCCAGTCCGGCGAGGTCGCGGACGACCAGATGGCACAGCGTCCACGCGCGCAAACGGCGCAAGGTGGCGGCAAGGCGAGGCTCGTCGCCGCCTTGCGCCAGGATGAAGGCGCGCAAGACATCGGCATCAAGCGAACGATCGAGATGCGCGACAAGCTGTCCTTCCAGCCACGGGCGGCTGTCGAGCATGCGCCGCAGAAAGCGCGACCGAGGGGTGACGCGGCAAACAACATCCGACATCGTGTGACTCCGGCATGGGTAGAATGCGAAACTTTCCCGCGAGGGAAGCTCGCATTGTAGCCAAGTCGTTTCAGCCATCGCGCGGGCGTCCCAAACGTATCTGTCAAAAAGTAGTGGCTATTTTTGACGCTTACTTAACCAGGAAAACCGATGAATCCCCAGCCCCCCCAACCCGAGATTCGACCGCCATCCGCCCGTCGGCTGGCGAAATACGCGCGCCTCGCGGGCAGGGTGCTGCTTGTGCTCTGGTTCGTCTTGGGGGGAGCTTTCATCGTGCTGCGCACCTGGGGCATGCCCCTGGTGGGCGAGGCGCGCGAGTGGATTGCCGCCGAGCTCAGCCACGCGAGCGGGCTGCCGGTCAGCATCACGCATCTGGAAGCGGATTGGCCGGGTTTGCGGCCACGCCTGCATCTGGCCGGGCTGACGGTGTCCGACGGCGCGGGCCAGCCGGTGCTGCAACTGGAGCGAGTCGACGCCACCCTGGCATGGTCGTCGCTCCTTTACCGGGAACCGCATTTCCACCGCCTGGAGATCAGCGGCCCGCGCATCATCCTCGGGCGCGCCGCCGATGGCGTGCTGACCGTGGCGGGCCTGCGCATCGAGGGGGGCGAGGGCGAAAACAACGACGGCGGCAATTTTGTCGCCTGGCTGCTCGAACAGCAGCGCATCGTGGTACGCAATGCGGCCATTCGCTGGGTCGATGCTTACCGTGGCGCACCGCCACTGGAACTGGACGAGGTGCAATTCATCTTCGAGCGTGGTTTTGGTTTTACCCGTGGCCGTTTCGCGTTGCGCGCGCGTCCGCCCGCCGAACTGGCCTCCACGCTCGATGTACGGGGGGAATTGCGCCAGCTTTCGATAGACGTGTTCGCCCACAACGCCGGACGTTTGTACGTCAGCCTCGAACGCGCCAATCTCGGCGCCTGGTCGGCGTGGGTAGACAGTTTCTTCCCGCTCTCCGGTTACGGTGGCTTGCGGCTATGGATGGAAAGCGATGGCGACGGGCGCGCGAACGCAAGCGCGGACGTGGTGTTGGACGGGGTGGAAGCCCGCTTCGGGCCGCGGCTGCCGCCACTGAATCTCACCCATCTCGATGGTCGGCTCCAGTTCTCGCGCATCCCCGGACAAGTCGAAATCAGCGGGCAGGGAATGAAACTGCTGACTGGCGACAACCGTGGACTCGACGCCATGGATTTCAGCCTGCGGCTGGAACAGGACAGCGATGGCAAGCTGCGCGGCGGCGGGCTCGCAGTCAACATGCTCGATCTTGCCCTGCTTGCCCGTCTGGCCATGGCCCTGCCGCTCGATGAAAAAATCCGCGCGCGGCTGACGGCATTCGCTCCCCGGGGACATCTGCAAGACTTGAAACTCGCCTGGCAAGGCCAGACCGACGCGCCGGATAGCTGGTCGCTGGCGACACGTTTCGAGAATATCGGCTTCGACGCATGGGAGACGGTGCCGGGGCTGGGTGGCTGGTCGGGCAGTATCGACGGCAATGCCGGGGAAGGGCGTTTCGCGCTCACGGGGCAGAACGCGGTCATCGACCTGCCCGAAGTCTTCGAGCAATCGCGCCTCGCCTTTGCCAGCCTCGATGCCGAAGGCGGCTGGCGTCGCCGCGATGGCCGCCTGGAACTTTCCCTCGAACGCGCGACCTTCGCCAATGCCGATGCCGCAGGCAGCGCCACTGGGCGTTATTGGCTGGAAGCGAATGGCCCGGGCGAAATCGACCTGAGCGCGCATCTGACCCGCGCCGAAGGTGCGGCAGTGTGGCGCTATCTACCTCGCATAATCGGTCCCGACACCCATGGATGGATCAAGAACGCCATCCAGCGCGGACGAGTCAACGATACCGAGTTGCTGCTCAAGGGACGGCTGGCGGATTTTCCGTTCCGGGATGGCAATGGGCAATTTCTGGCGGTGATCAAGATTACCGGCGCCCGCCTCGACTACACCCCCGGCTGGCCGGCGGTCGAGGACATCGAAGGTGAATTGCGTTTCGCGGGCGCGGGCCTGACGATCACGGCTCGCCGTGCCCGCATGCTTGGCGCACAGCTCGAACGAGTCACCGCGGCCATTCCCAATCTCCATGATGACATCATGACATTGAGCGGTGTGGCACGTGGGCCGAGCAAGGAATTCCTGCGTTTCATCGCCGAAACTCCCTTGGCCGGGCGCCTGGGTTTCGCGGATCGGATCGACGTCGAGGGCGATGGCCAGCTTGATCTCACCCTGCGACTGCCACTTCGTCACCTCGATGCCACCCAGATCAAGGGGGGGTATCGTTTCAACGCCAACAGCATCACTCTCGTTGATGGACTGACTCTGGATGGCGCCACCGGCAAACTGGATTTCACCGCCGACACCCTGGTCATCCCTTCCTTCCAGGCACGTTTGCTGGGTGAGCCGGTGACGCTTGCCGGACGAACGAACGACAGCGGACGGTTCGAGCTGCTCGCGCACGGAAAAAACAGCATCGCGGCCATCAGGAAAACATTCGACTGGCCCGTGCTCGACCAACTCGATGGTGTATTTGATTGGAATCTAGAACTGGGCGTCGACCCGCAAGCGGTCCGCTTCACCGTCCATTCCGGGCTGGAAGGGTTCTCTTCCCGGCTACCCGCGCCGCTCGCCAAGCAAGCGGATGAAAATTGGCCGCTGTCCGTCGAAGTCACCACGGCGGCGAACGCCAGCGCGCCATCACGGTTTGCCGCGACCCTGAACAAGAAGCTCGATCTGGCGCTCGAACGCGACGCGGCGGGGCGCTGGCGGGGCGGATTCGGCTTCAACCAACCCGTGCGCGTGGCGGATGTCGGCATATGGATTGCGGCCTCGCTCGATGACATCGATATCGATGCCTGGCGTGCGGCACTGGACAATGGCAACGATGAACAGGAAGCGACCTTGCCATTGGCCGGCGTTGCGCTCGAAGCTCAGCGGCTGCGCGTTTTCGGACAAAACCTGAGCGACCTGAAACTGCACGCGCTGTCCGACTCCGGAGGCTGGAAGGCCCAACTGGCAAGCACCGAGGCACAGGGCGAACTCGACTGGCGGCAGACCGGGGACGGCATGGTGACGGCCCGTTTGCGCCGCCTGGCACTGGGAAGTAAAGACGATGAAGAGGGGGCCGCCACCGCCGCCGATGCTAATGCCGATGCCGAACTATCTCCTCGTCGCTTGCCCGGACTCGATGTGCAAGTAGACAGCTTCGCCCTCGGCGCGCGCGAACTCGGCCAGCTCGAAATACGGGCGCGCAATCAGCACGATCTGTGGCAACTCGAATACTTTGCCGTCCGTCATCCCGAGGCGCTGCTCACCGGCAGCGGTTCCTGGCAAGCGGGCAAGACGACACGCACCCAGATCGATTTCACCCTCGATACCGCCAATGCCGGGCATTTTCTCCAGGCGCTGGGCTACGCCAACACCGTGCGCGGCGGCCAGGCAAAACTCTTCGGCCAGCTTGACTGGCAGGGCGCGCCGATCCACATCGACTACCCGACCCTGTCGGGCGCGCTCGCGCTCGACGCCAGCAACGGCCAATTCGAACAACTCGCCCCCGGCATGGGGCGTCTGCTCGGCATACTCAGCCTGCAAGCACTTCCGCGGCGGGTGACGCTCGACTTCCGCGACGTGTTCTCCCATGGTTTCGTTTTCGACCGCATCGTCGGCAATATCGCCATAACCGATGGCGTGATGCGCACCCAAGCCATTGTCATCAACGGCCCCGCAGCGCGGGCGCGCATGCGCGGCACAGTCGATATTGCCGCCGAAACCCAGGATCTACGGGTCAATGTACAGCCAACGCTGGCCGAATCGGTCGCCATCGCCGCCGCCGCGGGCATGGTGAACCCGGTGGCGGGCGCGGTGACCTACCTGGGCCAGAAAGTGCTGGGAGATCCGATCGAAAAGCTTTTTGCCTATGAATACAAGATCACCGGCAATTGGGCCGACCCGGTCGTGGAAAAAGTGAATGCGGAAACCGTCACGGTGATACCTGGGGACGGAGGCAAGACAGGGAACAGATAACAGCTTGGACAAGCGGCGGCGAAGCCGAGCATTTGGCTGTTTTTTCTGTTCCCTGATTCCTGATTGCCACGGACGCTATGCGTCTCGCGATGACGAGGGAGACTTGCTCTAATGCGCGGGCAGAAGGATTTCCGCTTCACCGGCGGTGACTTCGGTATCGCCGACCGAGCACACGGTGGAGAGGGTGACGCGACGCTTCTCGGGTTTCAGCGCGGTGATGGTGACACGGGTCACCACGGTATCGCCGATTTTCACCGGCGCCTTGAACTTCAGCGTCTGCGAAAGATAGATCGCGCCGGGGCCAGGCAACTTGGTGCCCAGCACGGTGGAAATATAGGCCGCGGACAACATGCCATGGGCAATGCGGCCCTTGAACATGGTGCTCGAAGCGAATTCATGGTCGACGTGCACCGGGTTGGTATCGCCGGAAACTCCCGCGAACGCCAGGATGTCGGCCTCGGAAACGGTACGGGCAATGGAAGCGGTCTGGCCTTCCTTCAGGTCTTCGAAGTTGTAGAGGTACACTTCAGAAAAATCGCGCGGCATGGTGGCTCCTGTTTGTTGGTGACGCGGAACGGCCGGAAATCGACATTGACGCCGGAGGGGCAATCAGGATAGCGCATTTACCGGCCCGCAAAAAAGCAAAAGGCGAATTTCGCTTCGCCTTTCGCTGTCATCGATGATTTATCCGCATGTGCTGGCCCGGACTCGCGCACCGCGCATGCGGAACATCTGGGGACGGACTACTTCAGTTTCACTTCCTTGTACAGCACATGCTTGCGCGCGACCGGATCATACTTGTTGAATTCAAGTTTCTCCGGTGTGGTGCGCTTGTTCTTCGAAGTGGTGTAGAAGTGCCCCGTCCCGGCGGTCGACTCCAATTTGATTTTCTCGCGAGCGCCTTTGGCCATGACGTTCTCCGTGTAGTGAAAGTGGGTGAATCAGGGAGGGGGTCAGACCCGTTCACCGCGAGCGCGCAGCTCGGCGACGACGACATCGATTCCCTTCTTGTCGATGGTCCTGAGCGCGGCGTTGGTGACGCGCAGGCGGATCCAGCGGTTTTCGGCCTCGCTCCAGAACCGGCGGTTTTGCAGGTTGGGAAGGAAGCGGCGCTTGGTTTTGTTGTTGGCATGGGAAACGTTGTTTCCCACCATCGGTGCTTTACCAGTCACTTGGCAGACGCGAGCCATGGGATGCTCCAGAGCGTTACTGAAACCCGCGATTCTATCCTGTTGTCTATCAAGGAGCAACTGCGCCGCTTCCTCCTGGCTCAAACGCCCCCCTTAATTCCAGCTTTCATACGCTTCTTCAAAACGCATCTTTCTCACCTCTTCCCGCACGACTGTCCGTTTCATCATTCTTTATGATGTGACCATGATGATCGGGCACTATCGCGCCATGAAAGTGGATAGATACAAGCTCGCTACATGTCACCGCACATTACCGCACGACGCTTGCTTGGGGATGCGCGCGCGCAGTTTTCCTTCAAATATCAAAAGGCCCACTTCCCTTCACCAACTGCGCCGCAGCCGTTATAGCGCCTCCAGCGGATGTGACTATCGCGTTTACCGAAAGTAACTTCCGACCAAGAGGAGGGGGAAAAGAAAACCCTGATTCTCCGAAGAGAAAAAGGGTTTTCTTGAGATCAAAAAAGATGGAAAAGGCGCAACGGAAATTCCGGATGCGCATTGAAGTCGAATTTCCTGTAGAAACCAGCCGCATCGGGCTTCGCGTCTACAAGTATTCCTGCGCCTCCGATTTGAGCGGAGTGAAACCTCGCGCGCTCCATCGCGTTGAGAATCAGTGCCTGTCCAAACCCCTTGCCCTGATAGTTGAGCGCAACCGCCATCCTGGCAAAGATGAAAACCGGAATCTGACTCGGCAAGGGCTTCTGGAACCTTTCCGGGAGCCTGAGCTTATCGATCTGGCCAATGGTCAGCGCGTAGAAACCTTTGATTTCCGCGCTTCCCTCATCAGCCTGCACGTAAGTGACAGATATCTTCTTCCGCATATGCTGGCCTGCCGTGGTGACAAGCCAGTTGTTCAGAATCGGGTCCCCGCAGTCGAAGCCCTTGCGGTCAAAATCCGCTGTCAAAGGAAGGAAATTCACCGAATTCCCTCCTGTGCTCAGCAAGCACCTTCTGGAAAAACTCACTGTGCGGCGGCGGATTTTCCATCAAATCCTCCAGCCACAGCGTTTCTTCCAGCGACAACTGGAAGTTCTCCGGCCAGTTGATCTGCTGGCAGAGAACGTCGTCGTTGATGTCGTTTTTCATATCCATGACTGCATTATACATGGCTGTTTCGCTCCTTGAAAGAAAGGGCGAACATGCCCCAACGGGGTGTTTGCCCCGTGTGGGAAAAAGCGGCATCCATTACGCGACGCCGGATGGGCGCCACCTATGCGATCTGTTCCAATGGAACGGCAATCCAGGAACATCGGACACGGTGCCGTCATGTGCACATTCCACATGCCCGCGGTTTCCATACGAGCGGCCAGTTTCTCGTCGTGCCTTTTGCCCAGAAAGTAGTTATTTTTGACGCTTGCTTACTCTTCAGGGCCGAAACACTTGGCGTAGTCGTTGCAAACACTGCACGAAGGGGATGCGCATACATAATTTCCTTCGCGCTGGCAAAGTTCGCGGTAGAAGAATTTTTTCCACTTCATATCATGATCATTGGCGCGGGCAAGCGCGGGCAGGTTGAGCGTGATCATTTGCGACAAGGTCTGCCGCGAGGGCAAACCCAGGTCCTGCCAAAGGTGATTGGCACCCATGCACGCAACAGCGATGATGCGGGCAATATCGGCGGAACTGATGACTTGCGGATCGGCTTCGTCGGCAAGAAAGGCGAGCAGGTCGTCGAATTCGATCTGCAATTCCGGTCTCTTGCCTACGTCCATTTCCGGATTCCATTTCAGACGGGGAAAATGCTGCCACATCAGTTCGGCAAAACGCACATTGCCCAAACCCAGATCGCCCGGCAGGATGCCCTCGCCAAATGCCCGGCCAACGAACAGGCGGGCGACGAATCTGTCGTTGGGCAAGCCTGTCGCGCAGGACATCAGGTGATCGAACAGGGCGTCGTGCGCGCGCGGGTGAGTGAGCGGGGCAAGCATGATGTCGGCGTGGCGGTTCGGCGTCGTAATCAGGCGGCTCAGGCCGGACGAACGACCACATGCCCGCCCAATATCTGTGCCTGACAGGCGAGCCGGGTATCCAGACTCGCTAAATTGTCTTTCAGCACCTGATCCTCCAGTGTTGATGGTTCGGCGAGATGCTCGGCGCCGGAGACGATTTTCACCATGCAGGTGCCGCAATCGCCTTCGCGGCAACCATAAAGAATGCCGGCGCCCGCCTGCTCGGAGATTTCGATCAGGCGGGTTCCAGCCGGGACGGCGAGGGTGACGCCAATGTCCTCGAAAGTCACTTCAGCCTTGGGCATGAATTTGTTTCCTCATGATGACGGTGACGAAAACGATGGCGAAGACAGCGGCGGACAGGATGGCTCGCCGTGCGCCGCATCGCCATGACCGCATCCTTCGGGTAACGGCCCCGAAGGCAGGTCGATCCCGCGCGCGGCCAGCCATTTCTTGTCGAAGCCGCTACGTCGCGTCTCCCCGATTTCGATCAGCGGACGCCGGATCAGCAAGGGCTCGGCAACGAGGCGTTCGAGCGCGGTCCCGGCATCGAAGCTTGCCGGATCGACGAGGCCATGCTTCACCGCCGGGGCCGCCGGATTGAACCATTCGGTAACCGGACGATCCACAAAAAACGCTTCGAGCCGCGCTGGCGACCACGCTTCGGTGAGCAAATCGCGCACCTCGACTGCCACCCCCGCCGCGCGCAGCAATTCAATTTGCCGGGTATTGGTCGCGCAGCCCGGCTTCCACCAGAACTTCAACGATGGCATTCGGCCTCCCGTATCTGTTCGAAAAGAGCAAACGGAATGCCGGTGAGTGAACCCGGCGGGTTCAAGGGCTCGCCATATTCGTCGACGATGGCCCCCTCGATCGGACAGATTTCCGCGCATTGCGGTAACTCATGATCGCCCAGGCATTCGGTGCATTTGTTTGCGTCAATTGCAAATAGCGGCTGTCCCGATTTCATCACCGCCGTGATTGCCCGATTTGGACACAGGGGTTCACAGGCATGACAACCGATGCAGGCATTGACGATTTCAAGCGCCATTTTTGTCTCCTCACGCCGCTCGCGCCACGGTGTCAACGACTACGGTATCGAGTTTTCCCGCCGCGGCCATTTCATCGTAGACCATGCGGATGGCTTCTTCGATCGGCTCCATCGCATGCTCGCCATTGGGCCGGATGCCCGCTGATTCCAGGCCATTCCACGGCTCGAAGCCAATCTTGCTGGCGAGCACCACCTCTACTCCTTCGAGCGCGGCGATGATCTGGCCAAGCACGGTCTCGCCGTCGCCACAGGATTCGTCACCCATGCAATAAGGCGTGCATTTGCGATGCCCGAGGAAACGGCATTCCCCAGGGCCGGCCTCGTAGATGAGGAATTCACGGGCATGACCAAAATGCTCGTTGACCAGCCCGCCGCCCTTGGTCGCCACCGCGACGCGGAGATTGCGGGTCGTGGTTTCTTCCCTGGTCGCCGCTTCCTCGAACTTCGGCACGGCCTTCAACGCGCGTTTCATTTCGAGTTCAGCGGTGATCGCTTCACGAACACGGGCACGCTCGGCCATCGCCGCGCCGTAATCGATTTCCATCGCGTCGATCTTGTCGAGGGTGAATTCCTCGCCGCGATCCTCGCCCAGCAAACCCACCGCGTCGGCGCGGCACTGGCGACAATGGCGCATCATCGCCATATCGCCCGCACAGACATCCTGCAAGGCCTGCAATTCAAATTGCGTGGGCTCGCGTTGGCCCGTCAGACCGTAATAAGTGCCATGGCTGGCCTGGGCGATCAACGGCATTACGTTGTGCAGGAAAGCGCCTTTGGCCTTGACGATTTTCGATACGTCTTGCAGATGTTCGTCGTTGACGCCGGGAATCATCACCGAATTGACTTTCACCAGCATGCCCCGCGCGGCGAGCATCTCCAGCCCTTTTTGTTGCTGTTCGATGAGAATGCGCGCGCCCTCGACGCCGCGAATCCGCCGCTTGTTCCAGAATATCCACGGATAGATTCGCGCCCCGATTTCGGGATCGACACAATTGATGGTGATGGTGACGTGGTCGATATTGTGTCTGGCCAATTCCTCGACCGCATCCGGCAGCGACAAGCCATTGGTCGATACGCAAAGCCTGATGTCGGGCGCCTGCGCCGAGAGCATGCGGAAAGTCGCAAAGGTGCGTTCGGGATTGGCCAGGGGGTCGCCCGGCCCGGCGATGCCAAGCACGGTCATCTGCGGAATCGCCGCGGCCACCGCCAGTGTTTTCTTCACTGCCTGTTCGGGTGTCAGCAGTTCAGACACCACGCCGGGGCGTGATTCATTCGAACAGTCGTACTTGCGGTTGCAATAGTTGCATTGGATATTACAGGCAGGCGCGACCGCGACATGCATGCGGGCGAAATAATGGTGGGCTTCTTCCGAATAACAGGGGTGATCCTGCACCCTGACGCGGATATGGTCGGGAAGATGCGCCAGCGCGCCACGATCAGCCGTGGCGCCAGAGCGACAGCCGCTGTTCGGGATAGCGGCATTGCTGATGACAGGGAGTTCCATGGATCGTCCTTCACAGGCAAGGGTACGCCCTCTTCCCGCAAGCGCCGTGCCAGTTCGGCAATCCGGTCATTTCTTCTGAAATCAACGCGTTGGAACTTCACCCCCTCCCGAATTTGTCGGTTATCGCACAGTCCGGATGTGCGATGCCATACAAGACGGTACATTTGTGGAACAGCTTGTCCGCTTCCACACAAACCCGTCTGCTTATGCCAATAGATAGAAAACAGGGAAAATCCCGGCGGGCCGATGCTCGATATGACTCATTCGGCGTATCTTTTGACTCATGAAGATAAACCCTCCGGCTTTGCCGGGAGGTTTGACCTTTCCCGCCGGCTGGTGTGTGGAGTCGGCTTCCAGCCGGCTGGTGAAACGATGGGAATGGCGGCTGGAAGCAGCCCCCACACCCTGGACGCCTTTGCGCTCACCATCCAGGCCACCGGTTTTGCCAGTGGCATTCCAGTCTATTGACATAGTTCCGATATTCGTTGACCGCCGCGGACCGCCACCGCCATTCAACACGGCTGCGCCGTCTCCAGACGGCGTTCCAGGCGCTGGCTGGCGCGTTCGAACAACTGACGCACATCCTCGTCCACATCGTCGGACTCCGAAAGGCGGTTCAGAAGGCAGATGGCGTGGCGCGCCGAATGCGGGCAGCCGGTTTCTTCCAGAATCAACAACTGGCTCAGGGCGCCCGCCCAGAGATGATGCGCGGTCGGCAGCATGATTTCCCCCTCCTCAAATTCGTTTGGCGTAATACTCCACCACGCGCTGTAAATCCAACGGGAATGGCGCGGCATCCAGACCGTCCGGGACGTAGGTGAGCGTCGCCGACAAAGCCGTCTCGTCGAGCTTGATCCATTCCGGGCGCAGCAAGGCCGGTTCTGCCAGACAAGCGCGCACCAGATCCAACTTCTTGCCGGTTTCGGTGGGACCAAAAACATCGCCCGCCTTCACGCGAATGGACGGAATCGTCGCTCGCCGCCCATTCAACTGGATATGTCCGTGGTTTACCAATTGCCGTGCCGCCGGGATCGTCGGCGCGAAACCGGCCCGAAAAACGAGGTTGTCCAGCCGACGCTCCAGAAATTCCACGATCTTGCCGCCCGTCTGCACCCGCTGCTGTTTTGCCGCCCGCACGACACGCCGCAACTGCCGTTCGGAAAGACCATAGTTGAAGCGCAGTTTTTGCTTCTCCATCAACTGCATGCCGTATTCGGAATGGCGATTGGAAACCGCCTTGCGGGCGCCATGCTGACCCGGCGGCTGCGGGCGCTCGGAGATGGTTTTACGGGAAAGTCCGGGCAGATCAACACCCAGGGCGCGCAAGACTTTGATGCGAGGGCCTGTATAACGGGACACGATAAACCTCAAACGGCAGTGAATGTAAATGGGGGAAAAACCATCAATGCAACAGGCTGGAATGCGGCGGCCACGGATAGGGTTCCCGCAGCATGGATATCTGGCACAGCTCCTGCCAGCTTTGCGACACATCCTGCAATGCGTTCGTCAAATGTTCATGGCAACCTCGCGTTTCCGCATCCAAGATAGCGGCATCGAGATGCTGTCGCAGCGCGGCGGATTTCCCCGCCGTGATGCCTTTCAGGGAGGAAGACGACAGCAAGGTAATGATGGCGGCCAGGCGCAAATCCAGCGGAAATTCTTCCGTGTTCGTCATGAAACCAACTCCAGATCGAGTCTCAAGCGGCGGGCGTGGAACGCCCGCCTCCATCGGTTGCCGCTGGAAAGCTTCGCTGGATGAAGCTCCCAAGCGGACAACCGTGCATGATTCTCGCTGATCTTCGCGCCAAAATCAATAATGAGAATTGTTTTTGTCTTGTATCTCGATCCAGGTTGATGGCGTGACAGATCGCTGGCGCATGGAAGCAGAACTCAGGCGAGGCAATTCAGAATTTGGCACGCGCTCGACAGCAGGCCGTCGCAATCGATGGTTTCCACGGGCGCGCCTTCGCTGTAGCCGTATGTCATCAGCAATACAGGGGCTCCAGCGGCGCGCGCGGCGAGCGCGTCGTTGGCGGAATCGCCGATCATCAGTGATTCCGCCGGTTTTACGCCGAGCTGGGCGCAGGCATGTTCGATCATGGCGGGATCGGGTTTTCGTATCGGTAAGGTGTCGCCGCAAACCACCGCGCCAAAATACGGCGCGATGCCGAATTGCTCCAGCAGTGGCAAGGTAAAAGCGGTGGCTTTATTGGTGACAACCGCCATTTTCAGACCGCGCGCGGCCAGCGCCGCGAGCAATTTGGACACGCCGGGATACGGACGCGTGCGCCGTCCATTGACGTTGGCATAGTGACGGTGGAAGGCTTCGAGCGCGGCGGCGGTTTCGGCCTCCGCCACGGTCGCGCGGCCTTCGGAAAGGCAGCGATATACCAGATCGGCAATGCCGTTGCCGACGAAACCGTGAACTTCTTCCTGGCTGCGCGGCGCATGCCCCCGTTCGGCCAGCATGAGATTGGCGGCATCGGCCAGATCGGCAATGGTATCGAGCAAGGTGCCGTCGAGGTCGAACAGCACGGCGCGCGGCGCAAGGCGCACGCCGTTCATGCGTCCGCCGCCGCCAGTTCGGCGCGCAGGCGTGCGATGATGGTGTCGTAGCGATGCGGGTCGCCAGCGTTGCCCGCGCCGAACACCGCCGATCCGGCAACAAAAGTATCCGCGCCGGCGCGGGCGATGGCGGCAATGTTGTCGGCTTTTACACCGCCATCGACTTCGAGCAGGATTTCGCGCCCGCTCTCTTTTTCATGGGCATCAAGCCGCGCGCGGACGGCGGCGAGCTTGGCAAGCGTTGCCGGGATGAACGCCTGCCCGCCGAAACCGGGATTCACGCTCATCAGCAAGACGAGGTCGAGCCTGTCCATCACATGATCGAGATGATGCAAGGGCGTGGCCGGGTTGAAGACCAGCCCGGCCTGCGCGCCGCCGTCCCGGATCAGCGCCAGGCTGCGGTCGATGTGCTCGGAAGCTTCGGGATGGAAAGAAATGATGTCCGCGCCGGCCGCGATGAAATCGCCGATGAGCCGGTCGACCGGCTTCACCATCAGGTGTACATCGATCGGCGCTTTCGTCAGCGGGCGGATTGCCTCGCAGACCAGCGGGCCGATGGTGAGATTGGGCACATAATGGTTGTCCATCACATCGAAATGAATCCAGTCCGCGCCAGCGGCGATCACGTATTCCACTTCCTCGCCAAGGCGGGCGAAATTGGCGGAAAGCAGACTGGGTGCGAGACGGTACATGAGGATAACATCCAGAAGTTGTGACAAAGCGGGAGGCAAAAGTACCTGATACGGCTCGCGCGCGTCAAAACATAATAGAAAACCGCCGCGTTAAGCGGTATTCTTCCAAGTTTAACGGGTGTCGTGTCGCATACGTTTGCGTTTGCGCTTGCCCGGTAACCACGGATTGAAATGACATGACTCTGGCCGAACAGTTTTCAGCTTACAGCCGCTGGCGCGGTGAAACGATCGATGCGGTACAGCAATTGCGCAGTTGGCTCGTCCGTAATGAGCTCTGCGACGCGCAGTCCAGCTTGCGGCTGCACTACCTGATCGAACGCCTGCGCGAAGACAAGCTCAACATCGCCTTTGTCGCTGAATATTCCCGTGGCAAATCCGAACTGATCAACGCGATCTTCTTTTCCGACTTTGGCGACCGTATCCTGCCCTCGAGCACGGGGCGAACGACGATGTGTCCCACCGAACTGCATTGGTCACCGGATGCCGAACCGGAATTGCGCCTACTGCCGATCAGCACCCGCATGCGCCCCGAACCCATGAGCGAACTCAGGCAAGAGGCGGATTTGTGGACCGTGGTGCCGCTCGATTCCGCTTCGGCTGCCTGCTTGCAGGCGGCGCTGGCGCGTGTGAGCGAAGTGATGCGGATCACCTGCGACGAGGCCGTGCGCCTGGGCTTCAAGATCGACGCCAGCGGAGAGAGCGGGCTCAAACCCGGGGGGGACGGCCTGGTCGAAGTCCCAAGCTGGCGTCATGCAATGATCCAGTTCCCCCATCCACTGCTCGAACAAGGCCTGGTGGTGCTCGACACGCCGGGACTCAACGCGATCGGCGCCGAGCCCGATCTCACCTTGTCGTTGTTGCCCAACGCCCACGCCGTGCTTTTCATCC
This sequence comes from Azoarcus sp., assembly GCA_031282905.1. Classification (GTDB taxonomy): domain Bacteria; phylum Pseudomonadota; class Gammaproteobacteria; order Burkholderiales; family Rhodocyclaceae; genus WRNU01. The sequence continues at coordinate 22,130 of JAITCV010000048.1, forward strand.
TGGCCGCGGACACCGGCGTGACCCAAAGCGACATGGCGGTATGGCGCGATTACGTCAGCATGGGCGGCGCGCAACGGAAAGGGCGCATGGTCGTGCTCAACAAGATCGATGGCCTGTGGGATGGCCTGCGCGACGAAGCGCGGATCGATGCCGAAATCGAGCATCAGGTACGTTCCGTGGCCGAAACGCTCAACATCGGCGCGGATGCGATTTTTCCGGTATCGGCGCAGAAAGGGCTGGTGGCCCGGGTCAGCGGCGACCACGCGCTGCTCGAAAAAAGCCGCCTGCCCCGGCTGGAGAATGCGCTCGCCAACGATCTGTTGCCCACCAAACAGGAAATCGTACGCGACAACACCCTGGCGGAAACCCAGGATATGATCGAACAAATCGCGGCGCTATTGCTGGCGCGCATGAAAGGCGTGCGCGAACAGGTGAAAGAACTGACCGATCTGCGCGGCAAGAACCAAAGCGTCATCGAATACATGATGCACAAGATTCGCACCGAGAAAGATGAATTCGAACAAGGGCTGAAGAAATACTACGCCGTGCGTTCGATATTCTCGGATATGTCCAATAAACTGCTCGCCCATCTGGGGCTGGACAAATTGCGCGACGAAACCCGCAAGACCCGCGACGCCATGCTCGAAGCGAATTTCTCCACTGGCCTGCTCACGGCGATGAAGGCTTTCTTTGCCAGCGTGCGCGCCAATCTCGACAATTCCGCAACGGAAATTGCCGAAATCACCCGCATGCTCGACTCCATGTACCGTCGCTTCAGTGTCGAGCACGGGCTCAAACTGGCCGCGCCCGGTACCTTTTCAACCCGCCGCTACGCCAATGAATTGAAACGCCTCGAAAAAGCCATCGACAGCCAATTCAATACCACCCTGGTGCTGGTGACGACCGAAAAGCATGTGCTGACGCAAAAGTTTTTCGAAACCGTGGCGGCGCAGACGCGACGTACTTTCGAGTTGGCGAACCGCGACGTCGAGCAATGGCTGCGCGCCGTCATGGCACCGCTCGAAATCCAGGTAAGGGAATACCAGTTGCAGTTGAAGCGACGGCTGGAAAGCGTCAAACGCATCCACCAAGCCGCCCACACGCTGGAAGACCGCGTCGAGGAACTGCAACAGGCCGAAAATGGCGTACTGACGCAACTCAACGAATTGAAGGCGTTGCAAACCCGCCTCCACCACGCGCTGGGCTTGCCCGCGGACCACGAGAGCAACAAGCAGCCAGTGGCGGCATGAACATTGCGGGCGTTCGCGCATTTGGCATGTCTTTTCCAGTTAATCCCGCAGACGCCAGCGCGTTTCAAATTCGGCGTCGACCGGGCGGAATTCCAGCTTGCGAGTGAGCACGAAATGTTCGGCGCCGCCGCAACGGTAGTGTCCGTCCGGGTAGAGGACGAGCCAGCCATCGCGGTAGGGATGAATCCTGTAATGCGCCGCGCTTGTTTCGGTATCCCAAAGATAAAAATGTGCGCCGCAAATCGTGAGCAGCCGTTTGCCATCCGGCGAGAGCGCGGCAAATTTTCCTTCCAATTCCAGTGTTCGCAATAGTTTACCGGTCGCGGCATCCCACAGGCAGACCTTGTTCCATTCGCCGCTTCCAATCAGGAAGCGTCCATCTTCCGAAAAAACAACGGATTCGATTTTCCGCTCGCTTTCAAGCTGGAACAGTTCTTTGCCCGTTTTGGCATCCCACACACGAGTCGTCTTGTCGCCGGAAGCGGTCAGGATACGCTGGGCATCCAGGGAAAAGGCGAGCCAATGAATCTTGTCTCGATGCCCGTCAAGGCGCAGGATTTTTTTGCCGGTTGCGGCATTCCACAGGAATGCGGAGTAAATTTTGCTGCCATGAACATAGAGCATGTGACCGCGAAATTCCCTGCGAACGCGCGAATTTGCCTGCCAGGCTTCGACTCCCGCCAGGACATGACGGCCATCCGGTGAAAAAGCGACGCAGTTGATGTGTTCCGGCCGCTCCGCCGTGATATCAAAATATTCTAAACGGGTATGCAGTTCCCGGAGCGGCGGGAGGCTTTCGGCACAATCTTCCATCCGCAGAATTTCCTCGCCACTGGCGACATCCAGCAGGGCAACAATATTGTCTGCAAAACTCACCAATACCCGCTGTCCATCTGGAGAAAAATCCAGGGCGGAGATTT
>JAITCV010000015.1 GCA_031282905.1 Azoarcus sp.
AGCGACAACGCTTCGGGAATCACGGTGATTTCATTGGTCTTCTCCCCAACTTCCTGATTCGCCAGCACCAGACCCGCTTCGCACGCCCAGACGTGCAATAAGTGCAAGGCCGATTTCCCATCGTCGCCAGAGCGACGGTTGGTTTTGCCATCCACTGCCAGTTGCATCTCGCGCAGCTCGCCAGACGGCTTCGTGTCCGTACAGCCTGTTTCCTGTTCCCGCCAATACTTCAACGTATCCTGTGCCCAAGCAAAAAAAGCCGCCTCGAACTCCTTGGGCGAGCAACGAAAACATCTGCCCAAACGTGTCGTGCGAAGGTATCCCGTTCTCAAGCGACAAAAATGTCTTCAACCATGCCTCCTGCAAACGGCCAAATTCAGCAATGCTGCACCAGTCCTCCAGACCCATCAACACCCCGCACAGCGTAATGCCAAGAATATCCGACACCCGGTGTTTCTTGTTCTTCGTCTGGCGGCGAGGGTCGGATACCTGCATGAAGTATGGTTTTGGCGACAGCATGTGCATGAGATTTCTCCACGGAAAAAACCAAATAAAAGCATAAAACATGCCAGAAAATAGGTGGCGATAGTGCAATCGCCCTGAGGACAACGCTTAGTATAGAGCTGTATTCTTGATAGAACTTTTGATCGCCGACGACTACGGTAAGGGCGACGCATGCGTCGCCCCTACAAAACCGCGCGGTTGCTATGTTTTCAGGGGTTTTTATGAAGTGAATTTATAAGATTCAATTAACGTGCAGCGCTACACTAGCTTTAACGTAAAATTCTCCGGAATTTTGGCACAGAAAAACATCGCTGACGCTAACGTCGTAATACCCGCCGGATAAGAAACAGATGCCACAGACCATCTGCCTCCGGCCAAGCACTACCTCTGGTACTTCTAACACGAAGTGCTGTGAATCGATGGCAAGTTTTCATTATTCGGGGTGGGGGGCGGCAATTACTCCATGGCCGTTAGGATTCGTCTATAAATAACATGGACGAACTAATGGTTGTTTTGACAAATGGAATAGTTCCATTCTGGGTGAAAGTCATCTCGCCGATCCATACAACTGGTGTTTCGATGTGGCGCTGGTGATAATACCAGTATAATTCGCGCGGGAAGTTCGCCAGGCAGTCGCCGTACACCTATGTGTGCGGAGGAAAGTCCGGGCCCCGTAGAGCAGGATGCCGGCTAACCGCCGGGCGTCGTGAGGCGACGGAAAGTGCAACAGAAAACAAACCGCCGATGGCCCGTGCAATGCGGGATCAGGCAAGGGTGAAATGGTGGGGTAAGAGCCCACCGCAGGACTGGTGACAGAACTGGCACGGCAAACCCCATCCGGGGCAAGGCCAAATAGGGGGGCAATGGCGTGGCTCGCGCCGCTCCCGGGTAGGCTGCTGGAGCACCGGGGTAACCCGGCGCCAAGAGGAATGACTGCCCGATGTCCCTTGGGGGCATTCGACAGAACCCGGCTTATCGGCGAACTTCCCCCTGTTATATGGCAAAGCATTGAAAGGCCCGCAGCGCTTTGCCCGCTGCGGGCAAGATGCCCACGTTTCCGGCCCACCCCTTGCCAGTGTCCGTGCAAGCTTCCTGGTATCTGTCCCTGATTGTCATTGTGAGGAGTGCAGCCGTCGTGGCAATCCGGGAACATGACAGACAGCATGGCCCATACCCAATCTCGTGGCTTTGGCCTTCCCGATTCTGACTGTTCCCTGTGCTCTGGTTTAGATTGGTTTAGACTGTGTGTCTATCCATTTCGCGAACCTGGTCATGTCCTCTGCTACCCGTTTTCGCTGCTGTCGTGTGTCGATATTGCTGGCTTCGCTGGTGAGTGGATGCGCGATGTTGATGCCCGTTCCCAATCCGAACCGGCTGCGCGCCGGGGTGGACATTCCCCAGTCCTGGCAGCAGGCGGATGAAGATACCGCTCAGATGGACGCTCAGGATTGGGCGCAATGGTGGCAGCGCCTGGAAGATGCGCATCTGAATGCGCTGGTCGAGCAGGGCTTGGCGAACGCGCCGGACGTGCGTCTGGCCCAGGCGCGATTGCGGCAGGCGCGGGAGAGCCGCGGTCTGGCGGCGGCGGGATGGTGGCCAAACCTGGATGGCTCCGCTTCCGCCAATCATGCGCCCGATAGCGAGACGGTCTACCAGGCCGGTTTCGATGCCAGTTGGGAACCGGATATTTTTGGGAACGTGAGCCATGGCGTGGCCGCGGCCAATGCCGATCTCGCGGCACAGGCGGCGCGGTTGGAGCATGCGCAGGTTTCGCTGGCCGCGGAAATCGCCCTGAATTACGTCGAATACCGCCTGGGCCAGGAACGTTCGCGGATCGCCTGCCGCAATGCCCTGAGTCAGGCGGAAACTTTCGACATGACCCGCTGGCGCGCCCAGGCGGGATTGGTGACCGAACTCGATGTGGAGCAGGCGCGCACCGCGTTGGCGCAAACTCGCGCCACGATTCCGGGTTTGCAGAACGCGCAGGTCGCCAACCTCAACCGGTTGGATGTGCTGTTGGGCACGCCGCCCGGCACCTTGATGGCGCGCGACCGGGAGCGTCTGGCTCAGGCTTCATCCAATGCCCATGCGGAAAGTTTGCCCGGAGTCGACCTGAAACGGTTCTTCGATCTGAACGGCCCCGCGCCTTGTTCGTTGCTGGAGACTTACCCGCAGATTCACGAGCAATCCGGCCTGGGCGATTTGTTGACCGTGCCGCAGCCGCTTCCCCGCGCGCCGGAAGCCATTGCCGTCGGCATTCCGGCGGAGGCGATCCATCGTCGTCCCGATGTGCGCGCGGCCGAACAGGCGCTGGCGGCGGAGATAGCGCGCACGCGCGCGGCGTTGGCGGATCGTTTCCCGCGCCTGCGCCTCACGGGGAGTTTCGGTTGGCAGGACAGCCATTTCGCCACGTTGGGCGGGTCGGAGACCATCGTGCGTTCGCTGGTGGCCTCGTTGTCTGCGTCGTTGTTCGACGGCGGGCGGATCAGGCACCGCATCGGCCAGCAGGATGCCGTTGCCGAGCAAGCCTTGGTGAGCTACGAACAAACCTTGCTGCGGGCACTGGAAGATGTGGAAAACGCTCTCTCTTCCTATGCGTCCGGCAAACGGCGGGAGATCGAGCGCATCGAGGCGGCGGAAGCCGCGCGGAACGCCGCGCAACTGGCGAGCCAGATGTATCAGGCGGGGCTGGTCGATTTTCAACAAGTTCTGGATGCGCAACGTACCCTGTTGTCCGCCGAAGACGGATTGGCGAGCGCGCGTGGAGACATCCTGCGGGCGGTCGTCCAGCTCTACAAGGCCCTCGGCGGTGGCTGGACGCCTGTCGACACCGACGGGAACCCTGCCCGCTGACGGTCGTCCGGGTTTTCAGCCAGCAAATCGATGCGCGGCAAGCCTTCAAGGCGAGGTTTCAACCGCCGTGCCGCGTTTCGAACAGTGACGCTTCATGATGTATGATTTTTCTCCGCCGTCTACCACAAATTTTTTTATTTTTGATGAAATTTCCTCTGAAAACGTGACAGATATCGTTACCTTGCTCTATAGTGTGGCTATTGGTCTGCTCCATTTCGCACTTTTGTGTTCGTTGTTTGTATGGCTACCCCATATCAAACTCTCGGCCTTCCGCCCGGCAGTACGCCGGAAGCAGTCAAGGCGGCCTATCAGAAGGCCCTCCATCGCTTCGTTCATTACCAGCGAAAAGGTAGGCCGTTGCCCAAGGAACAGTTCGAAGCGCTGGAAGCCGCCTACGCCGCGTTGAGCAATCCTGACGTTCACCCCGTCGCCCAAAACCACACTACCGTTCGCAGAGCTTCCAGCAACGCCACGCACACGGCACACAAGCATGGCAGGAGAAAACCTGCAACCAATGCAAAAGTGGCAAGGACGCGGGACGGTTCGACCTCATCGCGCTCCGTGGAAAAAGTGGACGCGCACGCCGATACGCTGCAAGACCTGCTGGCGCGAAACGGTGCCAGGGGGAAGGGAGTGCCCACGTTCTTCAATGGCCGCTGGCGTCTGGGGCTGGTCAGCAGTGTGGCGCTCATGGTCATCCTGTCCATCTTCCTGCGCAACAGCTTCGCTTCCAACCAGCCGCGTTACATCACGGGCAAGGTCGAAGTCGGCGCCATGAGCGTGAGTATTTTCGCCAGCGGCACCTTGAAGCCGACCCGTGCCGTGGATGTCGGCAGCGAACTCTCCGGCATGCTGGAAGCCGTGTTGGTGCGCGAGAACGACCGGGTGGAAAAAGGCCAGTTGCTGGCGCAGCTCGACACCTCCAGACTCAATGATGCCGCGCTGAAATCCCACGCCGCCGTGGTTTCCGCCGAGGCGCGCGTCGCCCAGATGGAAACGACCCTGGCTGAAAACCGGGCGAACCTGGCGCGGATGCGGCAGGTGGCGAAACTCACCGACGGCAAGGTGCCGGCGAGGACGGAACTGGAAAGCGCCACGGCAACCGTCAAACGCGCCGAGGCCAACTTGAAGAGCGCCCAGGCCGAGGTCGCCCAAGCGCGCGCGCTCCTGAAAACCGATGAAACCAATATCCGCAAGGCCACGATCACCTCGCCCGTGGATGGCGTGGTGCTGTCGCGCAAGGTGGAGCCGGGCCAGACCGTGGTTGCCGCCATGACCACGCCGGTGCTTTTCAACATCGCGGAAGACCTGACGCAGATGGAATTGCACGTCAATGTCGATGAAGCCGATGTGGCCCAGGTCACCGCCGGGCAGGAAGCCAGTTTCACGGTTTCCGCCTGGAACAACCGCAAATTCCCGGCTCGTGTCGCCCGGGTCGATCTGGGTTCGACCATGACCGACAACGTCGTGACCTACACCACGGTGCTGGAAGTCGGCAATGACGATCTCGCCCTGCGCCCGGGCATGACCGCTTCGGTGGAAATCTTGACCGCCCCGCGCGACAAGGCACTGCTCATCCCCAGTGCCGCGCTGCATTTCTCCCCGATAGACAACACCGTGTCGAGCGTCAGCAACGACCAGAATTTACTCTCCCGCATCATGCCGCGTTTTCCGGCACCAGGGAAGCGCGCGGAAAAAGGCGCGGACACTCAGGTCTGGGTGTTGGAAAACGGCCGGCCACATGCCATCCAAGTGAAAACCGGGATGAGTGATGGGCGTTTTACGGAAATTCTGGGCGGCGACTTGCGCGTCGGCATGCTCGTCATCACGGATCAGGAAACACCGCCATCGGTTCAGTAGTGTGAGCCGCGCCAAGCTCAAACGAAGCAAGGTTTCAAGCCGAAGACGGCTGTTTTACGATGAACGTGTCCGCGAAAGAAAAAAACCTGATCGAATTCCATGGCATCACCAAGACCTATGGTGTCGGACAGGCCGCTTTCCAGGCACTGCGCGGCATCGGTCTTGCCATCCGCCAGGGTGAATTCCTTGCCATCATGGGGCCGTCCGGTTCCGGCAAATCGACTGCCATGAACATCCTCGGTTGCCTGGATACGCCAAGTTCGGGGGCTTTCCTGTTTCAGGGCGTACATGTGGAACACCTCGACCGCAACCAGCGCGCGCTGTTGCGGCGCAATTTTCTCGGTTTCGTCTTCCAGGGCTTCAACCTGCTCTCCCGCACCTCGGCGCAGGAAAACGTGGAACTGCCGCTTCTCTACCGGGGGGAAGCCGCGGCAACGCGCCATCACGCCGCCCGTGAAGCATTGGAACTCGTTGGCCTGGACGGATGGGAACATCGCACGCCGGCGGAACTCTCGGGTGGGCAGCAGCAGCGCGTCGCCATCGCCCGCGCCATCGTCACGCACCCGCTCGTCCTCCTCGCCGATGAGCCCACCGGCAACCTGGACAGCAAGCGCAGTCACGAAATCATGGAACTCCTCGTGCGGCTCAACCGGGAAAAAAACATCACCGTGCTCATGGTGACGCATGAACCAGACATGGCTTTCTATTGCAGCCGCGTCATCCATTTCGTCGACGGCCTGATCGCCAGGGACGGGCGCGCGCACCTTCATCCCACGGCCAGGGATGTGCCATGTTCCTGAATGCATTCCTGTTGGCACTGCGGGAAATCCGGCGCAATCTCATGCGTTCATTTCTCACCATCCTGGGCATCGTCATCGGGGTGGCCGCAGTGATCACGATGGTCACTCTGGGCCATGGCACGACGCAGATTGTCGCCGGGCAGATCTCCAGCCTGGGCAGCAATCTCATCATCATGCGTCCCGGCCAGCGCATGGGGCTGGGCGGCTCGCCACGCTTTCGTCTCGCGGACACCGAGGCCATTGCCAATCAGATCAATGGCATCAGAGCCGTCGCCCCCAGCGTGCAAAATGGCGCGACCGTGATCATGGGGGGGAAAAACTGGTCATCTACTGTCAATGGCACGACCAATTCCTTTTTCGCCGTTGGCAACTGGGAAATTGTCAGCGGGCGGAAATTTTCGGACGACGACGAAAAATCGGGGCGCGCCGTCTGCGTGCTCGGTGAAACGGTGCGGCAAAAACTGTTCGGCTCGGCCAATCCGGTCGGCTCTTCCCTGCGGGTAAAAAATTTCTCCTGCGAAATCATTGGCTTGCTGGAAAGCAAGGGGCAAAGCGCCATGGGCATGGATCAGGATGACGTGGTCGTGATGCCCATCCGTACCGTGCAGCGGCGGCTCACCGGGGACAATGATGTTACTGTCATTTTGCTTTCCATGAAGGACGGCATGGATGCCGATCAGGTCATGATGCAAATGCGCAGGCTCATGCGCGAGCGACGCAAACTCTCGGAAAACGAAGAGGACAATTTCAACATCCTGGATACCAAGCAGATCGCGCAGACCTTGTCCGTCACCATCGGCACCATCACGAACCTTTTGGCTGCGGTGGCGGCCGTGAGCCTCCTGGTGGGCGGCATCGGCATCATGAACATCATGCTGGTCTCGGTCACCGAGCGCACGCGGGAAATCGGCATTCGCCTTGCCATCGGCGCGTTGGAACATGAAGTGCTGCTGCAATTCCTCACCGAAGCCGTCGCCCTTTCCGCATTTGGTGGTCTGGTCGGCATCGTGCTGGCTTTCGTCACTTGTCTCGCGCTCTCGGCGCTGATGCAGATGCCCTTTATCTTCGACCTTGGCATCAACCTCCTGGCCTTTACCTTCTCCGCCATGATCGGCGTCCTGTTCGGCTACATGCCCGCCCGCCGCGCGGCCAGCCTGGACCCGATCAAGGCGTTGCGGCACGAATGAGAACGGCTTTTCTGTTCTGGCGCAGTCGGCTCACCGCGGCAGCGCGATCGCGGAAGCTTTCCAGGTAAACAGGCCATTTCGCCTGAAAATGATGGACAGTTGCTCGTTGCCGCCATTCTTGCGTTTCATGGTGAGCGAGAACGCATCGAAATCGTCATAAGCGGAAGAGTATTCGATTTCGCCCTTGGGCAAAATGGGAGACAGCACCCCCTTGTCATCGCTGGCGTCTTTGTCATCGGTGACGTCGGCGCGGAACAGTTCGATGATGGCCTCGGGCGTGAGCACGACATCGATCAGGGGGTCGAGTGTTTTCAGCGCGGTTCGGGAAGCCGCCGCGGAAAGCACATTAGCATAGCCGCTGCCGCTGTGCATCCTGGCTGTCTTTTCGACGAGTATCGTGCCCATCTCGGATTTCAGGCTGTGCTTGAGCGCGGGAAGGTCGATGTAGCGGGAAAGCGCCGCGCTGTTGCGCTCCTTGATCGCGCCCTTGATCGAAAGCAAGGTCAGCCAAGGGGTGGCGAATACCCAGCCCAAAAACAGCAGCAAAATGAGGGAGAGCGTTTTTTTCATGGTGTTCGCATTCAGAGCAGGAACAGGGTCGCCAGCCCCAGGAAAATGAAAAAACCACCGGAATCGGTCAGCGCGGTAATCATTACCGAGCCGCCAACCGCCGGATCGGCGCCAAAGTGCTGGCGCAGCATCGGGATCACCACGCCAGCGCTGGCCGCGAGCAGCAGGTTGAGTGTCATCGCCGCGGTCATCACACCGCCGAGCGATACACTGTCATACAACCACCACGCCAGCACGCCGAGCAGCCCGCCCCAGATCAGGCCGTTCGCCAGGGCAACGGCCAGTTCCTTTTTCAGCAGGCGTTTCAGCGCGCTTTCCTCGACCTGGCCGATGGCGATGGCCCTGACGATCATGGTAATGGTCTGGTTGCCCGCGTTTCCGCCGATGCCGGCGACGATGGGCATCAGCGCGGCGAGCGCCACCAGCTTTTCGATCGAGTCTTCGAACGCGCCGATCACCCGCGAGGCGATGAAGGCGGTGACAAGATTGACCGCCAGCCAGGCCCAGCGGTTTTTCACCGAATCCCATACCGAAGCGAAAATGTCTTCTTCTTCGCGCAGGCCGGCGTGCGCCAGTTGTTCGGCTTCGGACTCCTCGCGGATGAAATCGACCACGTCGGCCACGGTGAGACGACCGATCAGGCGTTTGTTGCGATCCACCACGGGCGCCGATACCAAGTCGTAACGCTCGAATGCCTGCGCCGCGTCGCCCGCATCATCATCGGGGAAGAAACTGATCTTGGGTTCGCTGCGCATCACTTCCGACACCTGGGTTTCCGGGTCACTGATCAGCAACGATTCCAGGGTCAGCACGCCCACCAGATGTTCGTCGCGGTCGATGACAAAGAGTTTGTCGGTATGATCGGGCAATTCGGCGAAACGGCGCAGGTAGCGCAGCACCACTTCGAGGGTAATATCCTCGCGCACGGTCACCAGGTCGAAATCCATCAGCGCGCCGACCGAATCCTCGGGGTAGGACATCGCCGCGCGCAGTTGTTCGCGCTCGTCGGAGGCCAGCGACTGGAACACATCCTGGATGACTTCCGGAGGCAGGTCGGGGGCGAGGTCGGCGAGTTCGTCGGCATCCAGCGTTTCGGCCGCCGCCTTCAGCTCGTGCGAGGCCATGGTCTCGATCAGCGATTCGCGCACCGCATCGGAGACTTCGAGCAGGATTTCGCCGTCGCGCTCGGCCTTGACCAGATCCCACACGTAGAGCCGGTCTTCGAGCGGCAGCGCTTCGAGGATGAAGGCGATGTCGGCCGGGTGGAGGGTTTCGAGCCGGACGCGCAGGTCTTCCGCCTGCGCCGAAGTGGCCGACATCAGGATTTGAATGCCTTCGGCATCAAAAACGCGCAGGCTCGCCAGCAACTCCTGCACTTCACGCAGGTGCAATTGGAGATCATCGAGGTGCAGTTGGGGCTGCTCC
>JAITCV010000154.1 GCA_031282905.1 Azoarcus sp.
AAATACACCCCCACCGCCTCAGCATAGGCACGCGCTCCGGTGCCGCCTTCGGCGAGGGGAATGTCATCCTGGGAGCGAGGGCGTCCCGCCCTCGATTCCTCAATATTCGACGCTTTTTCCGAGGGCGAGACGCCCTCGCTCCCAGGTGACTCGCTCCCAAGGCTCCTGGACACACTGCTCCAAGGCCATTCCACCGCTGTCGCGCACAGGCCCGCCTTGACCGGGTTTTCGTGGATATAGGAGATGGCGCGTTCCCAATGTTCGGCGTTGCGAATAAAACGGTCAAAGTAATCGCCCTGCCAGAACGTGCCGCTACGCCCCAACAAGGTATTGGCCTCTTTTGCGGAAAAGGATTTCCAAGAATGCACAATGCTTGACAGGCTGTAGCCATGCAGCGGGGTGACCAACACATGAACATGGTTGGGCATGATGACCCAGGCGTATAAGCGATAGCGCGTACCATCGAAATACGCCAGTGTCCGGGCAACCAGATCGGCCACTTCTGGATTGCGCAACCAGCAAGCACCTAGCCCCCGATCCAGCGCTGCTTCGATGCGCTGGCGTCGTTCGCGTTGGCGCTCGGTATCGGACGTAATGGCGTGCAGTTCCTGATCCCACGCCTGGAGTGTGGCAACTGGGAGACTGTCTTCGAGCCGTAAGGTGATGTGCTGGGGAAACTCACCCGCTTCAAAATGTGGGAGATGGGTACGGTGATAAGGCGACGAAGGCGAAACACCTGGGGACGAAACGTCCGAGAGCCTTTCGCCTGGGAGCGAGGGCGTCTCGCCCTCGGAAGAAATGTGATGAAGGTTTCGAGGGCGAGACGCCCTCGCTCCCAGGTAGCATTTTTCGATGGCCTCGCCGACCAGATCGGAGAAGGTGGTCAGCGCTACCAGTTGGCGCGGGGTGAAGAGGTCGCCGTATTTCGTCAGACCGTAACTGATCGTCCAGAAGTTACGTGGGTCGTCCGGCAGTACCGTTTCAGGCTTCCATACAGGTTGCGCCTGCCGCGCAATAGCTTCGTGTTCGGTAGTCGGCGCGAGATAGACACGGCCACGCGCGCCTTCGGCGACGATTGCCATGAGCTTAGCTCCTATGCGCCCAGCAACGCCTTCGGCCTTGATGTAGTTAGGCTCAATGGGAGAGTCCGACAGTACACAACGGAAGTTCGCGCCACGCGCCAGCTTGGTCCCATTCCTCGCTCCCTCCGGCGGCATCCCTACCTTCACCGTGAAGCGATACCTATCCCCCTCGACCACGGGCTGCACATAGCTTTCCTTCCCCGCCTTGCTGGAGAGGATGAAGGTGGACGCCAGCGGCACATCCACATGACTGAACGCCGGGTTGGGGCTTTTGACCGTGCGCGCCCACAGCCAAGCAATCACCGTAAGTTTCCGGCCCAGCAGGGCTTTCAGGTCGGGCCGCTCTTCCACGATCTCGGCGGTGATCTCGACCTGCGGATACAAATGCCCGATGCGCTTTTCGGCCTCGGCGCGCATCCATGCGCCATAGCGGCGCACATCCTCGGCCAGACCGCGCGCTCCTGGAAACGAGGCCCCTGGGAGCGAGGGCGTCCCGCCCTCGAAATTCATCGATGAGACATCTTTGCTTTCTTTCGAGGGCGAGACGCCCTCGCTCCCAATCGGCGCGCGGCCCGCGAACCTTGGCGGGATTTCGATCATCGCCTTGTTGATGATGACGGCCACGGGGTTGAGATCGGAGGCGTAGCTTTCCAAGCCCAAGCGCTGCGCCTCCAGCGGCAGCGCGCCGCCGCCCGCAAAAGGGTCGTGAAAGGCGGGCAGCTTGGTCGGATCGAACAGTTCGGTGGCCTGTGGATGCGCCTTGTTCAGTTCGCAGACTTCACGCCACGAGCGGCGAATTTCGGCGCGGGCACGCTCCAATACCTCTTCGTTGTTCGTGTTCTCCCACTTCACCAAGTCTTCGATGATTTCGAACAGGCGCTCGCGCTCGGCCTGCGCCTTTTCCTTATTGACGCCATAGCGAAACCCGCCGCCTTGCTGATAGCCAGGATCATTGACCATCTGCGCGAAAATGACTGCCCGCGCCGCCGCCAATGGACGCCGCGCCCACCACAGGTGCAGCGTGGAAGGGTGGCCGTGGCGGATGGATTTTTCACGCGCGGCAGCCTTGTTGATGGCGTCCAATGGCAGGGCGACTTCGATGAGTTTCTTGGGGGTTTTGATGGCGGTCATGTTGTTTTCCATTGTCGTTGTCACCGCCAATGCGCTGGGCGTTGAAGCGTGAAGCCGTCCGCGCGCTGCACTTGAGCCGGAAGCTGGGACTGGCGCAGTTTGGTTTCGCTGATGGTGAAGATGGCTGAGGCGGCTTGCGCGAGCTGGAACGAGCTGCGCCCCGGTGGCTGGGCCACGATGACACGCTTGGCCGGGAATCGCGCGCGCACCTGCCGCATCGGCGTGGTCAGGTCGCTGTCGGCGGAAATCACCAAGGCGGTATCGAAGTGGTCGTCGAAGGCATCGGTCAGCAGTTGCATGGCGATGTTGACGTCGGTCATCTTCTCCTCGTAATCCAGCCACGTCGCGCCGCAACTGTAGCAGCGCCTGGGTTTGTCGAGGAAATGCCCATATTGGATTCGGACACTCGGCAAGGTGCCCAAGGCTTCCAGGTAGGCGGTCTGGCGCTGCATGTCGCGCGCATTGCCGCCATCGGCCTTGATGCGCGATGTGAAGTAGTGGACGCCCGCCAGCGTCTGGCCGGGCTTGAGCAGCGACGCCGACAGCGCGTGCAGGTCAAGCCAGTAGTATTTGCGCCAGCCTTTGCTGCGCAGACCGTGATACAGGTTGAAGCCGTCTATGTAGGCGATGACGCGGCGGGTCATGAGCACCTCCCCGGCCTGTTGCCCTTCCGCTTGCAAGACGGCGCGACGGTGATACAATGTGAACCGCTAACCCCGTTGGAGATCGCATCTCCAACCCGACGCCCCCCTCGTGGGGGCGTTTCTCTTCTAGCCCCCCCGGCGATAGCATCTCCGGCCCGACGCCCCGAAAGGGGCGTTTCTGTTTGCACGATCTGAAAGGCCATCACAACGACGCCTCCGGCGCGACGGCCCTGGACAGCAACTGACCCAAGTCGAGATTGATGCTGGTTGTAGCCCAGTCCGGCTCCTGCGTGAAAGGGCGACGCACGTAGAACGGGCCTTCATGCGTGTCGCCGTCCACCCGCACGATGGCGAGGAT
>JAITCV010000184.1 GCA_031282905.1 Azoarcus sp.
TGCTGAACTATCTGGTGCAAGCGGGCAACATGGCGGATACAGAGAGATTCACCGAACGACTGATCCACCTGTCGCCCGAACACAAGGAGAAAATGATGACCATCGCTGAACAACTGAAACAGATTGGTTGGGAAAAAGGCCGGGAAGAAGGCGAAGCCATTGGCGAAGCACGAGGCCAAGCCATTGGCGAAGCAAAAGCGCGCCTCTCCCTTGCCCGCAATCTGCTCAACATGAATTTTCCGGTGGAAAAAATTGCCGAAGCCACCGGACTTTCCGCCGCCGAAATCCAGTCCTTGCGTCCTCACTGACCGCCATCCCGTGGGTTGGATGGAGCGCAGCTAATCCAACATTCGTTCCTCCGGCGCAACACGCCGCTCTTTTGATTTGCGATGCCACGGATCGTGGAAAACGCATGTCGGATTCCGCCTGCGGCTCCATCCACCTACGAAAACCAGGAGACAAGAGACAGAGGTCAGGAGACAGACGGATCTCCGTTGCTACGCTTTGCATGGAATCGCCCGCATCTCCTTTTCCCCTTCGCGGGGAGAAGGTGAGGCCGACAGGCCGCTCGGCGAGCGTTACGAGCCGTGGTTCGTGATAAGCTCATCGCTATTCAACAGGATTGAATATCATGATCAGGCAGCGCACTCTCAAGAATATCGTCCGCGCCACCGGCGTGGGGTTGCATGGCGGACGCAAGGTCAATCTCGTCCTGCGCCCGGCGGCAGTCAACACCGGCATCGTTTTCCATCGGGTCGATTTGACGCCGGTGGTGGATTTGCCGACCGACCCCTATGCGGTTTGCGATACCCGGATGTGTTCGGGGCTGGAACGGGACGGACATAAGATCGGTACGGTCGAACATCTGATGTCGGCGCTCGCGGGGCTGGGGATCGATAACCTGCATGTCGATGTCGATGCACCCGAGATCCCCGTTCTCGATGGCAGTTCCGCGCCCTTCATTTTCCTGCTCCAGTCGGCGGGCATCGAGGAGCAGGCGGTGGCAAAGAAATTTCTCCGGGTGAAAAAAGAAGTCGAATACCACGAGGACGATAAATGGGTGAAGCTTGCGCCTCATGACGGTTTTCGCCTGTTTTTTTCCATCGTATTCGATCATCCGGCGATCAACAGTACGGCGACCAAGGTGATGGTCGATTTCGCCAAACATTCCTACGTGCGCGATGTTGCCCGCGCCCGTACCTTCGGCTTCATGCAGGATGTCGAATTCATGCAGGCCAATGGCCTGGCGCTGGGCGGCAGCCTGGAAAACGCGATCGTGATGGACGAATATCGCGTGCTCAATGCCGAAGGCTTGCGTTACAGCGATGAATTCGTCAAACACAAGGTGCTCGATGCGATTGGCGATCTTTACCTCTGCGGCCACCCGCTGATGGCAAGCTACACCGCCCACAAGGCAGGCCACGCGCTCAACAACCAAGTGCTGCGGATATTGCTGGAAGATGCGAGCGCGTGGGAAATCGTGAGTTTCGAAGAGAGCAACGCGCCCGCCGCAGTCGCACACCAATTCGGTGAATTCGCTTTGTCGTTTTGAGCTTCGTTTCCGCTTGTTTCCGCTATTTCCACCCAGGATTCGTCTATAGATAACATGGACGAACCAATGGTTGTTATTTTGACGGATGGACACATCGCATAACTCCCCTGCTTCAAAGCTATAGACAACAAGGCTTTGCTGAAGGAGAGAAAATTGGCGGGTTGTTGTGACGACGTGCCAAATGCGTGAGGATGCGTGAGGTCAGCCATGGACTTGTCTGTAGGCGCATCGCATGCGCCTACAGACGCGCGCTGCGCGCCCTACTGTTTCTTGTCTTCCGTCCCCTGTTCGAGCACCGCCAGATTGTTGCGATGGTTGAGCATGGCGAGGCGGGCAAGCAGCGGTTGGGCATTACCGGCGAAACGGGCAAGCTCGTCGCCGGTGAGCGGATCGGCTTTGGGCAGCGCCACCGTCATTGGGTCGTGGGGCACGGCGCCGAGGCGAACTTCATAGTGCAGGTGCGGTGCCGTCGCATAGCCAGTGGAGCCGACCCGGGCGACGGTCTGGCCTTGCCCGACCTTGTCGCCGACCTTCAGATCGGGCGCAAAGGCGCTCAGGTGCGCGTAGGCAGTGGAAATATTGCCGCGATGCTTGATGACCACGATCTTTCCATAGCCGTTCTGGGTACCGACGAAACTGACCACGCCATCCGATGTTGCCCGCACGGGGGTGCCGGTGGGCGCGCCGAAATCCACGCCCTTGTGCTCGCGCCAATTCTTGAAGATCGGGTGCAGGCGTCTGCCGAAGTTCGAGGTAACGCGGGAAAATTCGAGCGGGGAACGCAGGAAGGATTGGCGCAGGCTGCGCCCGGTGCTGCTGTAATGCTGTGATTTGCCATCCAGCGTGGTGTGCAGGACAACGGCGTAACGCTTGCCCTGGTTGATGAATTCGGCGGCGAGAATGCGCCCGCTGCGGGGGGTGATGCCTCGGTCGTAATAGGTTTCGTAGATCACGCTGAAGCTGTCGCCACGACGCAGGTCAGTGTGGAAATCGACCTCGGTGCCGAACAGGTCGGCAAGCTGGATGGCAATGCTGTCGGGCAGGTCGACGGCGTCGGTGGCGGCGAACAGCGAATGCTGGATGATGCCGCTGCGCATCTCGACCACGGTCTCCAGCGCGACCTTGTCCGTGGTGTGCAATTGGAATGGTTCGTCCAGCGCGGAGCGTTCGATGACAAGCTGGTTACCGGCCTGGGCGAGCGGCAGGCTGATGGAGAGCAGCTTGCCGGAACGATCCATCACTGCGGTGAGTGAGCGTCCGGCGCGCAACTGGCGCAAACTCTGGCGGGCTTCCTCGTTTGTCTGGATGAAACTGAGCGCGTCGGGGTCGTTTACGCCCAAACGGCGGAAAATGGCTGGGATCGTGTCGCCCGGGGCGACGCGGGTATCATGGACGAAAGGCAAGTCCGATTCGGGCAGGCTCAAGGGTGAAACCGCAAGCTTTTCCACCACGATCCGCGTGTCGGACGGCAGGATGGATGGATATGGATCCACGACCGCGGTCGCGGCGGCAATACCGAGTATGGATATGCAGGCAAAGCCGCCAATGGCCCAGCCACGACGGTTGTTGAGAAGCCGCCACGGCAGTTCGGCTAGAATGTTCGGCTTGCTGAGCCACATGACCAAATCCAGGATGATTGATGATTGACCCCCGAGTCTATCAAACATTGCAGGATTGAATAAGCCCCAACACCAGGAGGAATGTAAATGAATGAAATCGATGCCGCGATCAGCCTGATCCGGCGTGGAACCGACGAGTTGCTGATCGAAGCGGAATTGGTCGAGAAGTTGAAGAGCGGGCGTCCCTTGCGCGTCAAGGCCGGGTTTGACCCCACCGCACCCGATCTGCATTTTGGCCATACCGTGCTACTCAACAAATTGCGTCATTTCCAGGAACTTGATCACCATATCATGTTCCTGATCGGTGATTTCACCGGCATGATCGGCGACCCGAGCGGCAAGAACAGCACTCGCCCGCCCTTGTCGCGCGAGCAGGTGTTGGAGAACGCCAGGACTTACCAGGAGCAGGTATTCAAGATTCTCGACCCGGGAAAAACCGAAATCTGTTTCAACTCGAGCTGGATGAACGAACTGGGCGCGGCGGGCATGATCCGTCTGGCCGCGCAACAGACGGTGGCGCGCATGCTGGAACGCGAAGACTTTGCCCGGCGTTATGGCAACCAGCAGCCGATTTCCATACACGAATTTCTTTATCCCCTTTGCCAGGGCTACGATTCGGTGGCGATGAAAGCCGACGTCGAACTGGGAGGAACCGACCAGCGTTTCAATCTGCTGATGGGGCGCGAATTGCAAAAGCATTACGGCCAGAGTCCGCAATGCCTGGTGATGGTGCCGCTGCTGGAAGGCTTGGATGGCGTCAATAAGATGTCCAAGTCGCTCGGTAATTACATTGGTATTGCCGAGCCGCCCAGGGAAATCTTCGGCAAAACCATGTCGATATCCGATACCCTGATGTGGCGCTATTACGAGCTGCTCTCCTTGCGTTCCAGCGCCGAGATCGCCGCGCTGAAAACCGAGGTCGAGGCCGGGCGCAATCCGCGCGACGTCAAGGTGCAATTGGCCTTGGAATTCGTCGAACGCTTCCACGGCAAACGCGCCGCCGAAGAAGCGCTCACCGATTTCGAAGCGCGGTTCCAGAAAAATGCCTTACCGGACGACATACCCGAAACGAAAATCGCGGTAGGCGACGGCATGCCGCTCTTCCAGGTGATGAAGCAGGCCGGACTCACCGCCACGACTTCGGAAGCGGTACGCATGATCGAACAGGGCGCGGTGAAGCTCGATGGCGAGCGGGTCGAGGACAAAGGTCTGGTGCTCAAGGCCGGCACACGGGGGGTGTTGCAGGTCGGCAAGCGCAAATTCGTTGCCGTGGTGCTCTTGTGAACGTTCCGGCGAGCGGGGACGAGCGGCCGATCGGCGTATTCGATTCAGGTATTGGCGGTCTCACCGTCGTACGCGCGCTGATGGAGCGCCTGCCGCTGGAGAGCATCGTCTATTTCGGCGATACCGCGCGGGTGCCTTACGGGGTCAAGTCGGTGGCGACCATCGAGCATTTCACCGCCCAGATCACCGATTTCCTGCTGGAACGGGGCGTCAAGATGCTGGTCATCGCCTGCAACACCATGGCGGCGGTGGCGGCGCATGTGGTCACGGCGCGCGCCGGGGGCATCCCGGCAATCGACGTGATCGAGGCTGGCGCGCGCGCGGCGGTCGCGGGCTCGCGCGGCAGGATCGGCATCATCGGCACGCCGACCACGGTCAACAGCAACGCCTATGCAATACGCATACACGAACTGAATCCGGGCCTGCGGGTATATTCGATGGCGTGCCCGCTGTTCGTGCCGCTGGTCGAAGAAGGCTGGCTCGACCATCCCGTCACCCGCCTGACCGCGCAGGAATACCTGCGCCCGGTACTCGCCGAGGAAGTCGACAGCCTGGTGCTGGGCTGCACTCACTACCCGCTGCTGAAACCGCTGTTGCGTGACGTGGTCGGGCCGTCGCTGCGGCTGATCGATTCCGCTTCGACCACCGCCGAACTCGCCGCGCAAACCTTGCAAGACGCGGGTTTGGCCGCGAGCGGCGCGACGCCAGCGCGCTACCGTTACATCGTCACCGACGTGCCATTACGTTTCCAGACCATTGGTGAGCGTTTTCTTGGGCGTTCGCTGGGAGAAATCGAGCGTGTCGATTGGTAGGGATTCGTCTGTGAATATGACATAAATATGGTAATGCGAGATCGTGGTTGATATGGTGAATACGGAGTTGGTATGGTGAATGCGGAGATAAAAGCACTGGAATTACGGATAGGGAACGGAAAGGGGCAGAAGCCGCAAGCCTGGCGGAGGCCAGAAAGCCGTATGGGAAGAGCGACCGGAGATGGACAGCGAGAAGAGCGAAACTCAAGGCTACGGTACAATCATTTGGCTACGGCAGTTCCAACCGAAAATACAAGGACAGATGACGAAAGTCAGAAACCAGAAAAACCAGCGGCGCGAAGCGCCGGGAACCGGCCTGTCCGCTATCCTCCGACCGCCGTCTTCTGAACCGCCGCCGCTCGCGCTCTACGTGCATTTTCCGTGGTGCGTGCGCAAATGTCCCTATTGCGATTTCAATTCCCACGCAGCGAGTGGCATTCCAGATGGCATTCCGTTCGCCCCCTGGGTCGACGCGGTCATCGCCGATCTCGACGCGGCGCTCCCCCAAATCCAGGGACGCCACATACCCAGCCTCTTCATTGGCGGCGGCACGCCCAGCCTGCTCCCCGCCGCTGCGCTCGACCGCCTGCTCGACGCCCTGCGAACGCGCTTGACGCTGACACCGGATTTCGAAATCACCCTCGAAGCCAATCCCGGCACGGTGGAAGCGGCCCGCTTGCGCGCTTACCGTGCCGCCGGCATTACCCGTTTATCGCTTGGCATCCAGAGTTTCGCCTCTCCCCTGCTTGCACGCATTGGCCGCATCCATGACGGCAACGAAGCGCGGCGCGCGGTCGAACTCGCGCTCGCCCACTTTGCCTGCGTGAATCTCGACCTGATGTACGCCTTGCCCGGGCAGAATCTGGACGAAGCGCTCGCCGACGTCGACATGGCGATCGATTTCGGCGTCACCCATTTATCCTGTTACCAGCTCACCCTCGAACCCAACACCCCGTTTGCCCACAACCCTCCTCCCCTACCCGGCGACGACCTCGCCGCCGACATGCAGGACGCCATCGAAGCGCGGCTGGCGGCGGCCGACTTCATCCATTACGAAACCTCCGCCTTTTCCCATGCCGGGCAGGAATGTCGCCACAACCTCAACTACTGGACATTCGGCGACTATCTCGGGCTCGGCCCCGGCGCGCACGGCAAACTCAGCCTGCCCACGGGCATCGTGCGCGAAATGCGCCACAAGCACCCCACCCGCTATCTCGACGGCGTCGCTCGCGGCGATTTCATCCACACCCGCCACATCGTGAGCGCAGCGGATCTGCCCTTCGAATTCATGATGAACGCCTTGCGTCTCATCCACGGCGTGCCTGTCGAGCTATTTGGCGAACGCACCGGATTGGGTTTATCCGTCATCACCCCCGCATTGACCGCCGCCCGCCGGCGCGGCCTGCTCCACCCCACCCGTCTGCAAGCCAGCGCGCTCGGACAACGCTTTCTCAATGATTTATTGCAGATATTCTTGCCAGATTGACGATGTGACATCTTCCCACCCTTCGCTGGAGAAGGAAAAAACGAGCGACCTTTGGGCATCTTCTCAAGAAAGGAGAAGGAAAAACATATGCCTATAGCATGAAAGACTTTTCTCCTTCTCCCTCTTTACGGGGGTTTTCATCCATGTACAGCGTTTCCCAGGGGGAAAAATGGATGCGCATTTGTTCGTTTGACTTGCCTCAATCCTTGCCCTTGCGTTTCTTCCAGCTTTTATCCGTGTCCTTATGAGATGCGGTGGGTTTGTCGCGGCCGCTTTCACGTTTGTCGTGTTTTTTCCTGGCAAACGGCTTGTCGCCGTGCTCGCGCCGTTCGCCGGTTTTTTTCGTGTCCTGGAAGGCAGGACGGCGTGAAGGCAAAGTGGTTTCGTCGTCACGCAGGGGGCGGATGTTGAGCGGACAATGACGCACCATGGTGCGACGCAATGCCGCCAGCAATTCGGCGGACAGGGGGGGGAGTTCGACGGTGGAAAAATCGTCGAACAGATCGATCTGGCCAATGTAACGGCCCTCGATACCGCCTTCGTTGGCGATGGCGCCGACGATTTCCTTGGGGCTGGCTC
>JAITCV010000259.1 GCA_031282905.1 Azoarcus sp.
CGTTGCGGGCGGGCAGCGGGCGGGCGGGCGGGCGGGTGGGCGGGGGCATGTTGGGCAGCGCGCGCGGGGTCGTGTGCCGGGTCGCCCGCCTCGATGACATCGTCGAAGCACTGGACGTGATGGCTGCATGCCTGTCCGCCGATGGGCGCGCCCAGCTTTATTCGTTTGAAATCAGCGCCGGCGCGCGCGTGCTGCTCGATGGGCGCGTGGCGGTCGTCTTGCAACCACCGGAGATTTTCCCATGAGCCGTGCTTTTGTCAGTGGTGGCAGTGGCGGCATCGGGCGCGCGATCTGCCAGCGCCTGGCCGCCGATGGCCATGATGTCATCATCCATGCCCATCGCAACCTGGCCGCCGCGGAAGAGATCGCCGCCGCCATCCGCGCAGACGGCGGCGCGGCGCGGGCGCTTGCCTGCGATCTGGCCGACGCCGCCGCCGCCAACGCGATGGTGGAAACCCTGCTCGAGGACGAGCCCATCCAGATCCTGGTCAACAACGCCGGTATCCATGATGACGCTGTGTTTCCAGGTATGTCGTTCGAACAGTGGCGGCGGGTGATCGATGTCAATCTGAACGGCTTCTTCAACCTCACCAAGCCGCTCACCTTGCCGATGATCCGCTCGCGCTGGGGGCGGATCATCAGCATCACCTCGGTCGCCGCGCTCGCCGGCAATCGCGGGCAAGTCAATTATTCCGCGGCCAAGGGCGCGCTCCACGCCGCCACCAAATCGCTTGCGCAGGAACTGGCGGCGCGCGGCATCACGGTCAACGCGGTCGCCCCGGGCATCATCGACACTGCGATGAGCGAAAATACCTTTGATGCCGAAAGCATTGCCCGGATGGTGCCGATGAAGCGCGCCGGGCGTCCCGAGGAAGTCGCGCACCTGGTTGGTTTCCTGGCCTCGGAGGAAGCCGCCTACATCACCGGGCAGGTGATTTCGATCAATGGCGGCATGTACTGCTGACCAACCGGAACGAAGCTCATGGCCGACACCGCCCATATCGCCGCCACCAGCGTCCACCAGGCCGAGACCCTGCTTTTTTTCACCCTGCTGCAACTGACGGTGATCATTCTTGCCGCACGCATGGGCGGGGCGGTGGCCAAACGCCTGGGGCAAGCGGCGGTCGTGGGGGAAATCGTCACCGGCATCCTGCTCGGCCCCTCGCTTTTCGGCTGGCTCACGCCCGAGATGTTCGACTGGGTATTCCGCAGCGCGCCGCCCGCGCCGATGCAAATCCTCTCGCAGATCGGGCTCTTGCTCCTGATGTTCCAGATCGGGCTGGAATTCGATTTCGCCCATCTGGGGGAACGCCAGCACCGCCGCACCGTGACCTGGGTTGCGGGCGCAAGCCTCATCCTGCCCTTCATCCTCGGCTTCGGCTTCGGCTGGTTTGCCGCGCCCCCGCCCACCGCATCCGCTGATCCGCTGATCGGCGGGCTGTTCGTCGCCACCGCGTTTTCGATCACCGCGCTGCCCATCCTGGGCCGGATCATGATCGAATTCCATCTTACCCGAACAGCATTGGGGGTGATTGCCATCAGCGCGGCGGCGATCAACGATGTCGTGGGTTGGCTGCTGCTGGCCCTGGTGTCGACGCTGGCGATCTCGCAACTCGACCCGCTCGCCTTCGCGCTCAAGATCATGCTGGTCGGGCTGTTTTTCGTGGTGAGCTGGTGGGGCGTGCGTCCCATTGCCCGTCGCATCGTGCGCATGGCCCGTCCAAGCCGTTACCGTCTGCCGCCCAACCTGCTTGGCGTGTTGCTGGCGCTGATCTTCGTTGCCGGGATGACGACCTACAAATTGGGCATCTTCGCCATTTTCGGCGGTTTCCTGATGGGCGTGATCCTCCACGACCAGCACGGCCTGCGTGAAGCCTGGGCCGCCAAGGTCGGTCATTTCGTCGCGGTATTCTTCCTGCCGGTATTCTTCACCTACACCGGCCTGCGCACCGACATTGGCAGTCTGGACAGCGTGGGCGCATGGGGACTATGCGTCCTGGCCATTTTCCTCGCCACCGCCGGCAAGTTCATCGGCGCTTACCTCGCCGCCCGCCGCGCCGGTCTCGGCCACCATGAATCCAGCATCCTCGGCATCATGATGAACACCCGCGCGCTGATGGAACTGGTGGTCATCAACGTCGGCTACGACCTTGGGGTGATCTCGGGCGAGACCTTCACCATGCTGGTCATCATGGCGATCTTCAGCACGGTCATCACCACGCCCTTCCTGCGTCTCTGGCTACCCAGAATCGGCCATGAATTGCCGACGGCAATCAGGGAATAGCGGTCAGGGGAAATATCCGGTGCATCAGACCGTTTCCAGATCGTCGCTGATTCCTTGTTGGAAACCATCATCCGGCCCCAGCCAACCCCGGCGCAATTTGTTGGCTTGCTCACTGGATCGAGGCAGGAAACTCAGACGAATGTCATCATCTGGCGCGGGCGCGAGTTTCAACGTGAAACACATCAGTTCATCGCGGCGGAAAGCATGAATCTCAAGCGTGTCGCCCGCATGGCGGCGCTCGAGTAGCCTGGGCAGGCGGCTGGCATCGATCCTGATGCCATCGATGGCGATCAGCACATCCCCGGCGGACAGGCCCGCGCGCTGCGCCGGGCCGTTTTCATAAGCGGTGGCAATTCTGGCCTCACCGTCTTCCCTTGCGAGCTTGATACCCAGACGGGGCGTGGCGCTCGCGGCCTGTCTCTGCCAGTTTATGCCAAAAAGATTGAGCAGACGCTCGAGCGGCACTTCGTCGGTGCCGTTCACCATGCAGCGCAACCAGTGCGCAAGGTGAGCGCCGCCTATTTCTTCGACCATGGCAAAGATGCCTTCTTCCGGCACCCCCACGCCGGTCCGACCATGCGTGCGCCAGAGCAAGCGCATGACATCATCAAGACTGGTCTTGCCCGCGCTCCCGGCGCGCAATTGCAGATCGAGCGCGAGCCCGATCAGCGCGCCCTTGGTGTAATAACTGACAATGGCATTGGGTGAGTTTTCATCCTGGCGGTAATAGCGCGTCCACGCGTCGAACGATGATTCGGCCACGCTTTGCCGCTGCCGCCCCGGCGTGCGCAGCACCGTGGAAATCGTCTTGCCAAGCAGACCGAGGTAATCGTCGGCGCCGATCACCCCGGCGCGCGCCAGGGCAAGATCGTCATAATACGAGGTGAAGCCTTCGAACATCCACAGCAGCCGGGTGTGGTTCTCGCGGTCGAGCGCATAGGGCGTGAAGGCTGCCGGTTTGATGCGTTTGACATTCCAGGAATGGAAATACTCATGGCTGCACAGGCCGAGATAACTTTTGTATCCCTCGGGCAAGCCTTTCATGCCAGGATAGGGCAAATCGTTGCGACTGGCGATGAGCGCGCTCGAGGCGCGGTGTTCAAGACCGCCAAACCCTTCGCCGACCACCTGGGTCAGGAAAAGGTAACGCGCCATCGGCGGCGGCGCACCGAACAGGTTTATTTGCCATTGACATACACGGACAAGATCGGCCTTCAGCCGTTCGAAGTCGCAATCGTGGCGGCCGGTAAGCACAATATCATGGCACGCGCCGCCGGCCTCGAAATGGTCGAGGGTAAACGTGCCCATCTCCACGGGATGGTCGATCAGTTCGTCGTAATTGGCGGCGCGATAAAGACCGAATCCGTAGGGGCTGGCCGCGCCGCGTTCGCCCTTGGCCGGTAATAGCGCGGTGGCGACCCGCCAGCCAGCGGCGTGGGGCGGCGGCTGGATGTCGACCAGACAGGGCGCATCGGTCTGGCCCTCGACCGCGAGGAACACGCTCGTGCCGTTGAAAAAGCCATGGGTCGGATCGAGATGGGCGGCGCGCACCGACAAATCCCAGGCATAGACTTCATAAATGAGGGTCAACTTGCCCGCCGCGACTTGCGCGGCTTGCCAAGTGTGTTTGTCGAGCTTGACGAGGGTCACCGCCCGTCCGTCAGCTTCGGCTTTCAGGCTGACGATATGACGCGCGAACTCGCGGATCATATAGCTGCCGGGAATCCATGCCGGGAGGAAAAAACGCTGCCCGGCGGGATCGGGCGCGACCGTGCACCGCACTTCGAATAAATGGGCCTCGGGGCGCGAAGGACGAATGGAATAGCGGATGGGAGACATGTTTTGCCGGAGAAGTTGGGGTTGGCGGGGGGTGCAATCCAAAGTGGAGGAAAAGTCTTGCCGCAATTTGCCGCAATGACAAGGCGGGGCAGTTTTGTAGGTTGGATAAGCGTAGCGTAATCCGACATTCGTCCCCACGATGCGCAGCATCACAAATCAAAGAACAGCGGCGCTTTGCGCCGGTGATGAACCCATGTCGGATTACGCCTTCGGCTTATCCAACCTACGAAACACGGCGCTTCGCGCCTCGCAATGGCGAGGTTGGAGGTAAGCATACGGGG
>JAITCV010000238.1 GCA_031282905.1 Azoarcus sp.
AACCGCGAAGTGAAAAGCGCCTTGAACGCCACCTTGCTGGGCGCGTGGATCGGCAATGCGCAGCAAGGCTTGACGCAGCGCGTCGCCCTCTTTCGCGCCCTGCAAAAGAACGATTTTACGCGCGTCCGGGAAATGTTCTTTTCGCTCTACGCCAGCATTCCTTATCACTGGTACGTCAATAACGACATCGACACATTCGAAGGCTATTACGCCAGCGTGTTCTATGCCACCTTTGCCGCGCTGAGGCTGGATATCGTCCCGGAAGACGTGAGCAACCACGGGCGGCTGGACATGGCGGTGAAATTCAATGGGCAGGTCTATCTCTTCGAATTCAAGGTGGTGGAAGATGAGGCGCAAGGAAAAGCCCTGGCGCAGATCAAGGCGAAAAAATACGCCGACAAATACGATCCGCGCCAGCCCATTCATCTGATCGGGGTGGAATTCAGCAAGAAGGCGCGCAACGTGGTGGGGTTTGAAGCCGAGACCTTGATTATATGAAAAGCTTCATGAGTTCATTTTCGTAATGAACTTTTCACGTGCATGCGCAGACGAAAAGCATGGAAGGCGATAGCCATCATTCCTAACATAAATCGCTATCCAGATCAAGGCGGATTTGCTCAATGCCATCGTGGCGTCAACCAGTTATGATATTTCGTGTAAATGATGTTTGAGGAGTTGGTGCTGCATCTGCAATTCCCAAGGTGCAATTCAAAGCGGAGGAAAAGTCGTGTGCTCACGCCAAGCTGGTCAAAAACGAGGGTGCGTCCTGCTAGAATCAAACTTTATTCAGGAGCATTCGATGAGCGCGTCTGTGATCGATGGCAATGCACTGGCAGCGCGGGTACGAGGCGAGCTTGCCGTTCGTGCCACCGCGCTTGCCGCGCGGGGTGTGCAGCCCTGTCTGGCGGTCATCCTGGTGGGGAATGATCCGGCTTCTGCCGTGTATGTGCGCAACAAGATGGCGGCGTGCGAAAAAGCGGGCATCCGTTCGCTGAAGCTGGAATATCCCGGCGATATCGATCCCGTGGTGGTGATGGCGAAACTCGCCGAACTCAACGCCGATGCCAGCGTGCATGGCATCTTGGTGCAATTACCCCTGCCGTCACGGTTCGATGAAGGCGCGGTGCTGGAAGCGATCAGCGTCGCCAAGGATGTCGATGGCTTTCATGCCGAAAATGTCGGGCGGCTGTCGCAGGGCCAGGATGCTTTTTCCCCATGCACTCCGCATGGCGTGATGAAGATGTTCGAAGCTGCACAGCTGCGGCTTGCCGGCGCTGAAGTCGTGGTGATCGGGCGTTCCAACATCGTGGGCAAACCGATGGCGATGTTGCTGATCAATGCCGGCGCAACGGTGACGATATGTCATTCGAGAACACGGGATCTCGCTTTTCATACTCGCCGCGCCGATATCGTCGTGGCCGCGGTGGGCAAGCCGCGTTTCTTGACCGCCGACATGGTGAAGCCAGGGGCGGCGGTGATCGATGTTGGCATCAATCGCCTGCCCGATGGCAAATTGTGCGGGGATGTCGATTTTGCCGCGGTGAGCGAAGTGGCGGGCTTGATCACGCCCGTGCCCGGCGGGGTAGGGCCGATGACCATCGCCATGCTGCTCGAAAACACGGTGATTGCCGCCGAACGTGTCGCGCGCGAGGCAGGGCAATGAACGCTTTGGATGCGCAACAGCCGCTGGTCGGCGTCGTCATGGGGTCCGACTCCGACTGGCCGACGATGCAGGCCGCCGTTCATATCTTCAAGGATTTCGCCGTGCCGTTCGAGGCGCGCGTCGTCTCCGCCCATCGCACGCCCGATCTTCTTTTTGAATACGCCGAAAGCGCTCGAAAACGCGGCCTGAAGGCGATCATCGCCGGCGCGGGCGGCGCGGCGCACTTGCCCGGCATGTTGGCGGCGAAAACCGTGGTGCCGGTGCTGGGTGTGCCGGTACAATCGCGGGCACTTGCCGGTGTCGATTCGCTGCACTCCATCGTGCAGATGCCCAAGGGCGTGCCGGTCGCCACTTTCGCCATTGGCGAAGCGGGCGCGGCCAACGCGGCGTTGTTCGCGGTCGCCATGTTGGCAAACGAAGACGATGCGCTGTTCGCCAAATTGCAGGATTTCCGTGAAAGGCAGCGCGACAAGGTACTTGCCATGCGCCTTGCGGAAATTTGATTCGTCGGCAGGCATCGATAAACCCAAATCGCCGTCAAGATCGGCATCGGCTTGGAATCATGATCCTCCCTCCCGCTACGCTCGCCATGTTGGGTGGCGGCCAATTGGGCCGTTTCTTCGTCTCCGCCGCCCACGAGTTGGGCTACGAGGCATGGGTACTCGATCCGGATAGGGAAAGCCCGGCGGGCCGCCTCGCCGACCGCCATCTGTGCGCGGCCTATGACGATGTCGCCGCGCTCGACGAGCTTGCCCGCCATTGTGCGGCGGCGACGATCGAATTCGAGAACGTGCCCGCAGCCACGCTCGCCTATCTGGCGGAACGGATGCCGACCCATCCTTCGGCGCAAGCGGTGGCAATCTGCCAGGACCGTATCGCTGAAAAGACCTTCCTGCGCGACAACGGCTTGCCGCATGGCGCGTTTGCCGTGATCCAAAGCGCAGCGGACATAAAAGCCGCCAACGCCGGGCTGTTTCCCGCCGTGCTCAAGGTCGCCCGCTTCGGCTATGACGGCAAGGGACAGGCGCGGGTGGCGGATCGCGAGCAGGCGCTCGCCGCTTTTGCCCATTTCAAACAGGAAGCCTGCGTATTGGAGCAATTGCTCAAACTCGATTACGAATTGTCGGTGGTGCTCGTCCGCGACGCGAATGGACGAGTCGAAGCTTATCCTCCCGGCGAAAACTGCCACCGCAATGGCATTCTTGACTTCACTATCGCTCCCGCGCGCGCCGCAGCGTGCCAGCGCGACAACGCCCAGGAAATCGCGGGACAAGCCGCAGAAAGGCTGGGCTATGTCGGCGTTCTCGGGGTGGAATTCTTTGTGCATCGTGGCGAGCTGCTGGTCAACGAAATGGCACCGCGTCCGCACAACAGCGGCCATCATACGATCGATGCTTGTGACATCAGTCAGTATGCACAACAGGTGAGGGCGCTGTGCGCTCTGCCGCTTGCCCGTCCCCGCCAGCACTCGGCGGCGGTGATGGTGAATCTGCTCGGCGATCTGTGGTTTGAAGGCGATGCCCGCCGCGAACCGGATTGGGCAACGCTGGCCAGCGTGCCGGGTCTGGCCTTGCATCTGTATGGCAAGCGCGCCGCGCGTCCCGGACGCAAGATGGGCCATTTCACCGTGACCGGCGAGCGGGCGGATGAAATGCTGGCGCGCGCGCTGGCAGCGCGCGCCGCAATGGGTATCGTTGATCCTGAATGAATAACCCGGACAACAGGCGTGGCCGCATCATACAAGCGACCGACGCCGCGATCGAATGCGCCGCAACCTGTCTGGCCGGGGGCGACATCGTCGGCATGCCGACCGAAACCGTCTATGGCCTTGCCGCCGCCGCGCGCGATTCTGTCGCGGTCGGCAAAATCTTCGCGGTCAAGGGGCGGCCCGCCGATCACCCGGTGATCGTGCATCTGGCCACCGCGGAGGAAATGACGAAGTGGGCGGTCGACATCCCGCCCGCCGCATGGAAACTGGCGCAAGCGTTATGGCCGGGACCGCTGACCCTGATCCTGAAACGCGCCGCGGGCGTGGCCGATATCGTCACCGGCGGACAGGACACCGTGGGCTTGCGGGTGCCCGCGCATCCCGTGGCGCTGGCATTGTTGCGCCGCTTGGGCGATGGCATTGCCGCGCCCAGCGCCAACCGTTTTGGCCGCATCAGCCCAACCATGGCGGCGCATGTGGCGGAGGAGCTGGGGGAGGCGGTCGCCTTGGTGCTGGATGGCGGCCCATGCCGGATCGGGATCGAATCGACCATCGTCGATTTTTCGCATGACATCCCCGGGATTTTGCGTCCCGGTCTGATCGGCGCCGAAGAAATCGCCCGGATCGGCGGAATTGCGCCACGCCAACGGGGTGATGGGGACGAGGCGGATTTGTCCGCGCCGCCGCGCGTTTCCGGTTCGCTCGCCGCGCACTATGCCCCGCGTACTCCCTTGTGTCTGGTGGCGGGCCAGGCGCTGCCCACGGAAGCGCGCCGTCTCATCGACGCCGGTCGGCGGGTAGCGGTGCTCGCCCACGATCTCGCCGACCCACGGGACAACCTGCGGGATTCGCGCCTTCATTGGCAGCGCGTTCCCGCCGCGCCGGATGCTTATGCTCATTGTATTTACGCCAGCCTGCGCTGGCTCGACGCTCTTGGGGTAGACATCCTGTTGGTCGAAGCTCCGCCACCCACTCCCGCCTGGCACGCGATCGCGGACCGCCTTGGCCGTGCCGCCGCGGGTTCGGGGCAAGAGAAACAAGAGGAAAAAGAGCGTTCACAAAGCCCGGACTCCTGCTATAATGCGCACCCTTCGGGCCGATAGCTCAGCTGGGAGAGCGCCGCGTTCGCAATGCGGAGGTCGAGGGTTCGATCCCCTTTCGGTCCACCAAACACCACTACAAGTTAGTCCGAAGAAGTCCATAGAAAGGCCAGAAACCCAATAAAATCAAGGGTTCTGGCCTTTTTGTCGTTCTATGTAGTCCGAGGCTTTTCATTTACACCCGGGGTATTATTGCGGGTATTCTTCATAAATGACGTTAGGGATACCCGCAAAATGATGGCCAAGCTGACCGATACCGCCATCAAGAATGCCAAGCCCGCCGCGAAGCCTTCCAAGCTGTCCACCAAACACACCAGCCCGACCGTTCTCGGTCGGGCTTCTTTTGGGTGCGTCCAGTCGGTCGCCCTCATACAGTTGCGCAGTTGC
Organism: Azoarcus sp.; assembly: GCA_031282905.1. Lineage (GTDB taxonomy): Bacteria > Pseudomonadota > Gammaproteobacteria > Burkholderiales > Rhodocyclaceae > WRNU01. Next base: position 4,859 of record JAITCV010000238.1, read on the forward strand.
GCTTCATTTCGTTCGCTGTGATCACCTTACGGCGGGGCTTTCACCCTCAGGAGAGCGCCCACGCTATGGAAAGGGAGCGTGGAGCATAAACGCGAACCGATGGAGAAGAACCGAATAGAAAGCGTTGCCGAGCAGGGCGAACGGGCCATATCCGCGAAGCTCTGGTGATCAAGGCGAGGTTGGGCGTAGATTCGGCGATTGAACGGGTTGTGCGGCTTCAGGCGAGGTGCAGGATTCTGCTCCTGCGACCTTGATCTCAACTATTCAACCGCCCAGTGCGGACCCCGGACCCGCATGCTGGGGGGTGTGGGAGGGGTACGGCCATAGGTCGCTCCCTATCCCAATCAACGGAGTACAAAAATACAAAATACCTGATTCACCTTCGTTGAAACTATGGTGTTTCAAGAATGTCTCTCACAATTGAATCTGAATCATCAAGGCTGACTGAACTTACATACCATTTACCCTTTACACGCAAAAATTTTATATGAAGCCCTATAAATGAGTCATTAGAACACTCAATCACGTATTTTCTGCCATCGAAAATATCTGCTTTTATTGTTTTACCTGCTCTATGCACCTTGTAAGGATGGCACTGTTGCAATATTTTTGTCCAATGTTCGTTGATACCATTGACGATTCTTTTTTGATCTTCATCGACCTTCGGAACAAGATGGCCAGAAAATATCGATGAAAAACAATCATTGTTTGCTCCCGACATAATGCAATCGATATACTTTTCTTCAAATACATCATTGTCCTCGATCGGCACTGACCCACTCGCCATCGCCGTGGCGGAGAGGAAAATTCCAGCCAGCAGGCTCAGTTTTACAGCAAACTTCGTCGGCTCCAAGTACAAAAATCAGAAGGGAGTAAAGTAATTTTGCCTTGCATGAAGCACCGCTTCAACGCCTGCCGTTCATGCGCGGAAAGAAAGTGGAGATGCATGAGGCCAGATGCATCTCGGCGGCTTCGCGGATGCGCGTGAACACGGTGGTGTCGAGGTTGAGGTCGTCCCAGATCTGTTCGTCGATGTTGGCCACGGTCTCGCCGCTCGGCAGGTTGTGGCGGTCGGCGTAACTCACCGCCAGGGCCAGATGCAGCAGTTCGGCTTCGCGGACGTGTTCACCGGCCAGCCGCGGGAAAAACTGCGCGCCAATGATGTCGGCGAAACTCGATGGCAACTTCCAGTTGTCCATCAGCGCCGCGCCCACTTCGGCCGAGTCGCTGCCGATGATCCGGCGTTCGGCCTCGTACAGTGTTTCGTGCCTGTCATCGGCACTGGCCTGGGCCTCGACCGCGAGTTGCGGCACGGTCTGGTAGATCACCAGATGGCCGATGTCGGCGAGCAGGCCGATGACGAACAGGCGGTCGGACCCCGGGTTGCAAGTGACGTGCGCCAGCTCGCGCGCGGCCAGGGCGCTCATCATGCAGCCTTGCCAGAAACGCTTCATGTCCATGTTCTGGGGCTGGATGCCATCGAACATCGAACCGACTGTCATGGCCAGCACCAGTTCATGGGTCTGTTGCAGGCCGAGGATGGGGATGGCGCGCTCGACGCTTTCGATCTTGCGGCTGAAACCATAAAAGGCGCTGTTGACCAGCCGCAACACCCCGGTGGTGAGCGCGGGGTCGGAGGCGATCAACTGGGCCACCTTGCTGACCGAGCCATCGGGCAATTCGAGCTGCTCACGTACCTGGTAATACACCGAAGGCAGGGCGGCGAGCGTTTCGATGTTGCTGATGAGTTCCTGAGCCGAATACATGGGAAAGCGTCACGAGTGGGGTCGGTGGATTATCCGGGATCGGTGTTCAGGATGAAAGCGCAAGATGCTTCAATCCGTGCCCATGAGTGGGGGAAACCGCACGGAAAACATGACATTTTTCTCCCATGCCGATCCGCGCCGACGGTTTGCGGGCAGCGTGGTCATGGTATATGGATGGGCTCGTCTGCCGTTCCACATTTGTTCAAGTCTGTTTCGCGCCGCGCGCTTTCCAGTGTGTCTGTATGGTGAGCAGTAGTTCGGTAAACACCTTGGGCGTGCCGGCGACCACGTTGCCGTTATCGAGAAAACCGTCCTCGCCCGCGAAATCGGCAACAAAGCCGCCCGCTTCCTGGATCAGCAGCACGCCGGCGGCCATGTCCCAGGGCGCCAGGCCGATTTCCCAGAAACCATCGAGGCGGCCGCTGGCGACATAGGCGAGATCGAGCGCGGCGGCGCCCGGGCGACGCAGGCCGACGGTTTTCTGGGTCAGATCGCGGAACATGGCGAGATAGGCATCGACATGCTCGAACTGGCGAAACGGAAAACCGGTGCCCACCAGGGCGTCGGACAGGCGCAGACGGCGCGAGACCCGAATGCGGCGATCATTCAGATAGGCGCCGCGCCCCCTGGAAGAGGTGAACAGCTCATTGGCATTGGGGTCGAAGATCACCGCGTGTTCGGGTACGCCCTTGCGGGTGAGCGCGATCGACACCGCATATTGTGGAAAACCGTGGATGAAATTGGTCGTGCCATCGAGCGGATCGATCACCCAGACAAACTCGCCGTTCGGGCCGGTTCGCCCGGACTCCTCTGCTAGAATGCCGTGTTCCGGGCAAGCTTCGTGCAATACCTTGATGATCTCTGCTTCAGCCGCGCGGTCGACTTCGGTGACGAAATCGTTGGGCGCCTTGGTATCGACGGTGAGCAGGTCGAGTTGGGTCGCGGCGCGGTTGATGACCGAGGCGGCGCGTCGCGCCGCCTTGACGGCGATGTTGACAGCGGGATCTGTGTTGGGATTGGGATGCATGCGGTTCTGGTCTCGGCAGGAAAGGCGCGGGATGATCTGTCCGTCACGCCAATACGAAAAACGAACGATTCTAATATGAACAGCCTCCGCGCGCTCGACCGCGTTCGCGTCGTGCTCTCCCGCACCAGCCATCCAGGCAATATCGGCGCGGCGGCGCGGGCAATGAAAACCATGGGATTCAGCCAGTTGTGGCTGGTGTCGCCCTCCTCCTTTCCCGACCCGGTGGCCGACGCCCGTGCCTCCGGCGCGGGGGACGTCCTGGCGCGCGCGCGGGTGGTGGCGACACTGGAAGAGGCGCTCTCTGGCACTGTGCTCGCGGCGGCGCTCACCGCGCGTCGGCGGGAACTCAGCTTGCCGCGCCAGAGGCCGCGCGGCGCGGCCGCCGAACTGATCGCCTGGAGCGCGCGCGGCGATGTCGCACTGGTCTTTGGCAACGAGGCCAGCGGCCTCACCAACGATGAAGTCGGCCTGTGTTCGCTGCCGGTGACGATTCCGTGCAGCGCCGCCTATTCCTCGCTCAACCTCGGCGCGGCGGTGCAGGTGATGTGCTACGAATCGCGCCTCGCGGCGTTGGCGCGGAACGAGGCGGCGGGCGATGGCGAAAACCTGCCCGCCCCCGCCACCCATGACGAAATCGAAGGCTTTTTCGCCCATCTCGAAGCGGCGATCATTGCCAGCGGCTTTCTCGACCCGGAAAAACCCCGCCGGCTGATGCCACGGATGCGCCGTCTTTTTGGCCGCGCGCGCCTGGAAAAAGAAGAAGTCGCCATCCTGCGTGGCATTCTTTCCAGCCTGGAAAATCCACGACCACCACAAAAATGAAGAGTTTCCCGCAACATGTTCAATCGATTACGTGAAGAGTTGGTCAGTATTCGCAATCGCGACCCCGCCGCACGTTCGACCTGGGAAGTCCTGAGTTGTTATCCCGGCGTACACGCGCTTTTCCTGCACCGCGTCGCCCATGCCGCATGGCGCTGGCGCTGGCACTGGCTGGGGCGTTTCATCAGCCATATCGGGCGATTTCTCACCGGCATCGAAATCCACCCCGCGGCGGAGATCGGCAGACGGGTATTCATCGATCATGGCATGGGCGTGGTGATCGGCGAAACCGCGGTAGTCGGCGACGACTGCACGATTTACCAGGGCGTCACCCTGGGTGGTACCTCGCTCTACCGCGACACCAAACGCCATCCGACTCTGGGCAAAGGCGTCGTGGTTGGCGCGGGCGCCAAGGTGCTGGGCGGTTTCGAAGTGGGCGAGGGCGCGCGCATCGGCTCCAATGCCGTGGTGGTCAAACCTGTGCCCGCCGGCGCCACCGCCGTCGGCAACCCCGCCCGCATCATCATCCCCGGCGCGGCCACCGAACCGGCACCGCAAAGTGTTTTTTCCGCCTATGGCATCGTCGCCCGGGAAATGAGCGACCCCTTGGCGCACGCTTTTCACAGCCTGATCGATCACGCAGCGGATACCGACCGCCGTTTCCAGCTCCTCGTCGAGCGTCTTGACGCAGCCGGCATCAAGCTCGGCCCGGCGGTGGAAGCGCAGGATGATTTCGACGCATCGGAATTGGCGAAGATGGTGGATTGAGCGGCCGAGTGACAGTTCAGGAGATCGAGCGTGATGAGGAGAGCGATAAATCCCCCCATTGTTTGAGATAAATGGGGACTGACCGGGATGCCGCTTTTCAAGTCACGAAAACATGCTATTTAGATTGCATCGGCCAGATATGATTGGATGATTGCCAGCGCCGTCGCCTCATCGTCGGCCAGACACTGGAAGCGAGTAGACAGTGCAATGGCACGGCGAAGTCGACAAAGTCACGGACGATTTTGAAATGAAATCACCCATCATACAATTGCACAGGACACCTATAGTCTATGAATCTACTATCCTGGTAATATATATATCCCATCCTCTTGATTTAACCTCATCTAATGTTGGATCATCAAAATTACCCGAAAGATCCACAAGCATTTTAGTTTCATCATTCGTATCTTCCATGTTACTCCATGATGCCTCACATTCTCCACAAGATAAAAACAGCTCTCCAGTATCACGGCTGATGGAAATAACCAATCTGTCCTGATGGCACCTTGGACATACGATGGTTTCAAATAGCTTTGTCATGATAACGCATCAACCCACGCAAAGCATATAGCGACAGCAGCAACAACAAGGATGAATTGAAAAACAAGGCGGAGAATCAACGCCATGAAATTCATCATCGACTCTATGTGTCCTGCCTTGACTATGCAGGTGGCGAATATCTCCGTAAATGTCAAGATAGCTGCAATGATTAATACTACGAAGGAATAGCCTACTTGATTGATAAACGCATTGAGGACAGCCAGCACGAATACAGGAACGAACGGGGACATGATTTTCTCATGGTTGAGGGAGACTTCTCGGGATGACTCTGTATTGTATCACCGTGTCTTGGACATTTTGGGTAAAAACGCTTTGCAAACAAAGGAACGACTTTTCGATATATCAATATGAATGTTCTTTGCTGCGCATCTTTCCAGGACCATGCAAGCATCCTCGCCTTCCCGTGAACACTCCTCTGCATCCCGCCACCCTTGCCTTCCTTGCCGACTTCGCCGCCGCTGTATCCTGTTCAAATATGCCCGGGAGACGGTGGACAGGAGGCGATCCTGAGTCTGTATAATCCCCGCTTCGTTCAAGGTGCCGCGGTCGAGTTCTTCGGTCGCGGTCAAACGGGAAAGCGGTGCGTTCTTCGGGACAAAGCCGCTGCTGCCCCCGCAACGGTAAGCAGGTGCGGGCGCGCCACACATGCCACTGGGAAAATTGTCCTGGGAAGGCGGCGCGTCAAGACCTGCCAGCCCGGAAACCGGCCAGGGACGACAACCGAAAGCGTCAACTTCACGTGGGGTGGAAAAGGACGCAGGCCATTTTTGTTTGCGCCCGCGTTTTTTCCCACGCCGAAGCGGATGTTTTCTTTCGTTTACCGCATGATCTGGCGGGGATGCCAGACGCAGGGAAAAATCATGTCCACTTCTTTGAAATCGCTTGCGGTGTTCTTGCCGCTTTGTTTTGTCGCTTCCGCTTCGGCGCAGGAGACTCTTCTCGACCCCGTCATCGTCACCGCGACCCGCCAGCCCATGCACGCCTCGGAGGCGCTTGCCGATGTCACAGTGATCTCGCGCGAGGAAATCGAGAAAAGCGGTCAGGACACCATCATCGACTTGCTCGCCCGCCAGCCCGGCATCCAGATCGCGACCAATGGCGGGCCAGGCACGGCCGCCAGTCTTTACATCCGTGGGGCGAATTCCAACCAGAGCAAAATACTGCTTGATGGCATCAGCATCAATTCCATCGATGGTTCCGGCTCGCCGCTGCGCTTCTTGCCGCTTGCCAATGTCGAACGCATTGAAATCCTGCGCGGCCCGGCCTCCACGCTCTACGGCGCGGACGCGCTTGGCGGCGTCATCAACGTCATCACCCGCCGCGGACAGTCCGGCCTGCGCTTTGATGGGTTCGCGGGCTATGGTAGTCACGATACCCAGCAAGCCAGCGCCGGCTTGTCCGGCGGCAATGAGCACTGGCGTTTCAGGGTGGAAGCCAACCACTACCAGACCGAGGGCATTTCCGCCCAGCGTCATGGCACGAACAAGGACGCGGACGATGATGCCTATCGCAATACGGGCGGCGCGGCCTCTCTTTCCTTTCTGCCAAAGGAAGGACACGAAATCGGCGTCAGTTACCGCAACAACAAGGGGGTAGCCCATTACGACGGCGGCAATACGCCGCCGGATGGCGAGTACAACAACCGCAGCCGTTTCGACATCAGGCAATGGCAATTGTTCAGCAAGAACCGTTTCCTGGATAATTGGACCAGCACACTGCAATATGGCGTGTCCGAAGATCATCAAAAGAACTATTCCTGGAATGCCTGGGGTTTTCCGCCCGCCGAGGATATTTCTTCGACGCACAGCAAGAACCGGCAGGTTTCCTGGCAGAACGATATCAAACTGCCGCTGGGGCACGCGCTCTTCATGGTGGAACACTCGAAACAACGTGTCTATCCGCATGGTGCGGATTATCAGGAAACGCCCGAAATCCGTAATGCTTCCCTGTTGGCCGGATGGACGGCGAGCGTGGGAAAACATCATTGGCAATTGAATGTCCGGCGTGACAATCATTCCGAATTCGACGGCAAGACCACTTATGGCGCGGCCTATGGCTATCAGGTGACCGATACGCTGCGCGCGCACCTCAGCCATGGCACGGCGTTCCGCGCGCCCAACGTCTATGAGTTGTTCATGCGCAATCCGTCATGGTGGTTCCAGGGCAATCCCGACTTGAAACCGGAAGAATCGAGAAACAACGAAATCGGCGTGACCTGGGAGCAGGGCGGACATCAGGCTTCGGCCACCTATTACCACAATCGCGTCAGGAACCTGATTTCCGGAACGGGAACAGATCCGGCCACCGGCTTCACCACTTATGAAAATATCAACAAGGCGCTGCTGGAAGGCGTGACCCTGGCCTATCAGGGCCGTTTCGGCGCGTGGCATCTTGCCGCCTCTTACGACTGGCTGAACGCGGAAAACCAGGGCAAGACGGCCGATGGCGTGGGCTATGAACGGCTTGGCCGCCGCGCGCGCAACAAGGCGACGGTGGCACTGACCCATGTGTGGGGCAATCTGGAAACGGGGGTTGAAGTGGTGGGCGTCGGCCGTCGTTATGATGGCAATTACCGCAAGGATGCCACGCGGAAAGAAGAACTGGGCGGCTATGGCCTCACCAATTTGACCGTCCGTTACGCGCTGACCAAGGACCTTGAATTGGAAGGGCGGCTCAACAATATCTTTGACAAGAAGTACGAAACCGCCAGGTATTACGGCACGGATGGCTTCAATGCCTTTATCGGTCTGCGCTATTCGCCGCGATGAATGCAGCCAGGGCAAAAGGGGGCGAAGGCGTTTCGCCCCTTTTTGGCTTTTTTTCGTCTTTTGTTTCGTCATGCCCGCCATGGGGCAGACGCCACAAAGAATCGTCTCGCTCGACCTGTGCACGGATTGGATGCTTGCAAGATATGTCGAGAAAGCACGTGTCGCGGCGCTCTCCCCGATGCAGCGCCGTTACCTGGCCCCCTGGATGCCGCGTGACTGGCCTCTTCACGATGGCGCGCTGGAGAGCATCGTCTTGTTGAAGCCGGATCTGGTCATTGCCGGGGAATACACCGCGTTTGTCTTGCGCGAGCAGTTGAAACATCTCGGTCTGCGCGTCGAAATCCTGCCGCTGCCCACGACGCTTGCCGCCGTGGGCGATTACGAGCGGCGTTTCCTCGCCCTGGTGGGATTGCCGCAGGAAGCCGCCAGCGTCATGCCGCCGCGCCATGCCACGCCAGCCCGGCCCCGACGCCTTCTGCTTCTGGGGGCCAACGGCATCGGCACGGGAAGCGGCACTTTCGAAGATGCCTTGCTCACCCGTTCCGGCTGGCGAAATCATGTTAACGATATGGGCTACGTCCGGCTCGATCTGGAAAACATCGTCCGCGATCCGCCGGACGCCATATTGCAGGCTTCGCCTGCCGGCCCCGCGTTGGCCAACGCCTTCATCGAACATCCCGCGTGGCGCGCCATCGAGCCCAAGCCCTATGTGTTTGCCACGGATTACTGGCGCTGGCAGTGTCCCGGCCCGTGGTCATGGGAACTGATCGGGGAACTGGAACAACAGAGGGCGGAAGACAGATGACAACGAAGAGTCGAATGACTGGCGGCTTTGCCGCCCATTCAATGACAAAAGGGCGCGGGCATCTCGCCCGCGGCGGGCAGGATGCCCGCGCTCCCGGCTTTCTGATATCCGTTTTTCGTTTTCTGGATTGCCGCTGGTCCGCAGTCTTCGTCATGACGAAAATGATGGCTCAGCGGAAATCATGAACAGGTTCTTGCAATGAAACTTTCCAGGCTGCCCAACCTGTGGCTTGCGGTACTTTTACTGGCCGTTTTCCTGCTCTCACTTTCCTGGGGATCGGTCTCCATCCCGGTTTTTGCGGGGCTGGTCGGCTGGTTGAAAGGGGAGGGCGGGCTTGCTGCGCTCATCATGGGCGAAATTCGCCTGCCGCGCGCGTTGCTGGCATTTTCCGTCGGTGCGGCGCTGGGCTTGAGCGGCGCGGCGCTGCAAGGGCTGTTGCGCAATCCGCTGGCCGACCCCAGCCTGACCGGAGCAAGCCAGGGCGCGGCCTTGGGCGCGGCCAGTGTGTTTTATTTTGGCTTGTTCCAGGCGGCAGGCGCGCTCGCGCCCGCGCTGGCCGGACTCATCGGCGCGGGGCTGACGCTTTGGGCGATGTTGTGGCTGGCGGGCTCCGGCCGTCCGGCGCTGCTGTTGATGGCGGGGCTGGCGGTTTCCAGCCTGAGCGGCGCGGCGCTGGC
>JAITCV010000041.1 GCA_031282905.1 Azoarcus sp.
ACGCGAGCCGCCGGGCCTTTCATCCCCAGTTCCAGCCGATGCCCTTGCCCGGCCTCGGGCAAGGTTGGCAGACTGAAGAGCGTCGTGCCGGAAAATTCAGTGTCGATTTCGCGCATCAGCGCAATGAGTTGACCTTCACGCGCCCCCCATACCGTGATCGCCTGTTCGACGTAATCCTCGGCATGATGCAGATGACGGTAATGGGTATCGAGCACCCATTCGACCATCGGCCACGCCATCGCGGGAAAGCCGGGCACGAAATGATGATCGTGGATGGAAAAACCGGGGATGCGGTTGTAAGGGTTGGGAATGATGGCGCTACCGCGAGGATAGACGCCCATCTCCAGACGCGTGGGTGTCGTCTCATCGCCGAAATGGGCGCGAATTTCAGCTTCGGCCGCGGGATGGAGGACGAGTTCCAGACCCAGCGCGGCCGCGGCGCTCTGCCGGGTATGATCGTCGGGCGTGGCGCCGATGCCGCCAAAGCTGAATACCACGTCTCCAGTAGCAAAGGTCTGGCGCAGGGTTTCAGTCAGCAATGCGGGGTTGTCCCCAACATAACGGCCCCAGCAAAGCCGCAAGCCGCGGGCGGCGAGGATTTCGATCAGACGGGCGAAATGCCGGTCGCGGTTGCGGCCAGACAGGATTTCGTCACCGATGATGAGGGCGGCAAAATTCATGTGTGATTCCCGGATATTGGAATTGCAGTAGAAATGTCGGTCGCTTCAGGTTCCGGGTCGAGAATGCTCACTCCACGCTCGCGGCGCAGTGCCCGGAGCATGAAATGGACGAAAACGAGACCTTCGAACGCTGGCGTCACGATGTTGAGCACGGGGACGCAGGCAAGCAAGGCCGCGCCACAACTCAGGAGCAGCAATGGCAAACGCAACGCGCGGCGCAGGTGCGCAAGTTCGTCACGATCGGCATGGCGCATCAGTACGTCATAACCCATGATGCGCTGGTTGAGCCAGCCGGTCGCAAGTAGCAGCGCCATCAGCGCCATCCCGGGCAGCAGCCATAGCGGCAGGGACACGATCAGCACGAGCGCGAACAGCATGGATGCCACAAGCGTATTCCGGATGCTCCCGATCAGCGAACCACCCTGGCGTTGTTCAAGGTCCGCGTAATCGCTCGCGGCGACCTGATCGAGCATCATCGGCAGCGCGACCACCACGACCAGCAGCATCGCGGTCACATGGATCAGCAACAAAAAAACGAACGCTACCGTGATCTTGACCAAGAGAAGAAGCACGCCCGCCACGATGCTCTGCGCAGAACCGATCCATGCGCCCACCCCTTCGGTCCAACGCATGGCGGCATCGATGATCGCCTCCCACGACAACACCGCCACCACGGTCCACAACAGCGCGGCGGCCACGCCCGGCCAGATCAGATGACGAAAGACAGCCGGGCGCAACAGACTGCGTATCGAACAGCCAAGGGCGAGCAGGATATCGTGCATTCGCGCACTCACCGATCGCGCTTCAGCGCAGGCCGGGCATCATACCCTTCATCGAGCGCATCATCTTGGCAATGCCCCCCTTGGCAAAATGCTTCATCACTTTTTGTGTCTGCTCGAATTGTTTGAGCAGGCGATTGACTTCCTGCACGTTGACGCCGGCACCAGCGGCAATGCGGCGCTTGCGGCTGGCCTTGAGAATCTCGGGATGGACACGCTCCAGCGGGGTCATCGAGTCGATGATGCCCTCGATGCGGCCGATCGCTTTTTCCTCGGCCCCGTTCTGCAACTGCCCGGCGGCCTGGGCGAACTGCGCGGGCAATTTGTCGAGCAAGGAAGAAAGCCCCCCCATCTTGCGCATCTGGGCGATCTGCTCCTTGAAATCGTTGAGATCGAAGCTTTTGCCCTTCTTGAGCTTGTTGGCCAGTTGGAGCGCCTTTTCCTCATCGACGCCACGGCGCGCATCCTCGACCAGTCCGAGGATGTCGCCCATGCCGAGGATGCGGCTCGCCATGCGGTCAGGATGAAAGGGTTCAAGGCCGGAGAGCTTTTCCCCAACACCGGCGAATTTCAACGGCTTGCCGGTGATCTGGCGTACCGAAAGCGCCGCGCCGCCACGCGAATCACCGTCGAGCTTGGTCAACACCACGCCGGTGAGCGGCAGCGCCTCATTGAAAGCGCGCGCGGTGTTGACCGCATCCTGGCCAAGCATGGCATCGACCACGAACAATGTTTCAACCGGATTGAGCGCCGCATGCAGCGCGCGGATTTCGTCCATCATCGCGACATCGATCGCCAGCCGCCCGGCGGTATCGACCAACAGCACTTCATGATGGTGCTTGCGGGCGAAATCGAGTGCGGCGAGCGCGATGTCGACCGGGCGTTGATCCGTAGATGAAGGGAAGAAATCCGCCCCCGCCTGGGCAGCCACGGTCTTCAACTGTTCGATCGCCGCCGGCCGATAAACGTCGGCGGACACCACCAGCACTTTTTTCTTTTGTTCCTCGCGCAGCAGCCGGGCAAGCTTGCCCGTGGTGGTGGTCTTGCCCGCGCCTTGCAGACCGGCCATCAGCACCACCGCCGGGGGCTGGGCGGCGAGATCGAGTCCTTCGTGATTACCGCCCATCAGCGCGCGCAATTCGTCATGCACGACGCCGATCAGCGCCTGCCCTGGAGTGAGCGAGGCGATGACCTCCTGGCCAACGGCCTTGTCCTTGACCCCGGCGATGAACTCCTTCACCACCGGCAGGGCGACATCGGCTTCCAACAACGCCATACGCACTTCGCGCAATGCATCTTGGATATTATCTTCGGTCAGGCGAGCCTGGCCGCGCAGGGTTTTGACGACTTTGGAAAGACGCGAAGTGAGATTGTCGAGCATGGGAGCGATCAGATCGGGTGGTTGGCTGTATGAACGGATGACGAAAGGACTTGGGGTAGAATTCGCCGCCTATGTGGCCGATTCTACTTCATCTCCTCCCCGCGTCGCTGTATGCCGCCCTGGGGCTGTATTGCTGGCGCATCCGCCTTGTCATTCCGGCAGCCACCGTTCCAGCCGCCCTGCCCCATGGCGTGCGCTTATCGTTGAGCGTCGCGCTCATCACCCATGGCCTGGCGCTGCACGTGGCGATCTTCCCGAGCGCCGGGATGCGCTTCGGTTTCAGCCTGGCGCTCTCGCTGATGGTCTGGCTGGCGATCTGCTTTTGCTGGGTGGAAACCCTCTACACGCGGCTCGACGGCTTGCTGGCCATCGCGCTTCCCGCTGGGGTGTTGACCAGCATCTTGCCGGTGTTTTTCCCCGCCACCCACGACCTGCTTTACGCAAACAACCCCATTTTCCGCGTTCATCTCGTCATCGCGATGCTGGCTTACAGTCTGTTTACGCTCGCGATGCTCCATGCCATGCTGATGGCAATCGCCGCCCGTCAGCTTCATCACGCCCGCCTGTCGAACGTTTTCTCCAGCCTGCCGCCGTTGCTTACCATGGAAGCGCTGCTTTTTCGCCTGATTGGCATCGCTTTCGTGCTGCTCACCCTCACGCTCGTCACCGGCGTCATGTTTTCCGAAAATCTGTTCGGAAAACTTTTCCGCTTCGACCATAAATCGATATTCACGGTCATATCATGGCTGCTTTTCGGCGTATTGCTCATTGGCCGTCATGTGCGCGGCTGGCGGGGACGCATCGCCTTGCGCTGGACGCTCGCGGGTTTCATCGCCCTGATGCTGGCCTATGTCGGTAGCCGTTTCGTCATCGAAGTGCTGCTCCAACGTTAGCAAGAATGCCAAAAACTCATTCTCTATTCACTGTCAGGCTTTACAATGCGGCACTTCACGTGCAACATCAACAATTATTAATTAACAGGCATCGCCTGAACAGCGTTGCTTCATGAGTGGGACATGGCAGCAAATCCACAGACCGCATTGAGCGGACTCGCTCGGGCCCTCATCCAGAAGGGCCGTTTATCCGAAGCGGACGCCATCGCTTGTACACCGAGCGATGGCGCGACCAACGGCCTTCTGCTCGAAGGCATCCAACGTGGAATACTCACGGCGCGGGGCATTGCCCAGTTCGTCTCCGAGACCTTCGGCTATCCCCAGATCGACATCTCTGCCGTCAATCTGGATTTCCTGCCCAAGAACACGGTCGACATCAACCTGATGCGCAAGCACCAAGTGGTGCCGCTTGCCCAGCACACCGGGCCTGCCCGCCTGACCCTGGCTGTCGCCGACCCGTCGAACATGCGAGTGTTCGATGAGATTCGTTTCCAGACCGGGGTACAGCTTGAACTGGTCATTGCCGAGGTCGACAAGCTCATCAGGTTGGTAGACCAGATCGGCACCTCCTCTTCCCAGGCGCTGGACAACCTGTCTGTCGATGACGAACTGGGCGCGGTCAATGTTTCCACCGACAGTGCCGAGGAAGAAAGCTCCGACGTCGAAGATGCGCCCATCGTCAAGTTCATCCAGAAAGTACTCATCGACGCGATCAACGAAGGCGCCTCCGACATCCACTTCGAGCCCTACGAGAAGTTTTACCGCATCCGGGTGCGCACCGACGGCACCTTGCGCGAGATCGCCCAGCCGCCGCTGCTGCTGAAAGAAAAAATCGCCGCGCGGATCAAGGTCATCTCGCGGCTCGATATTTCCGAGAAGCGGGTACCACAGGATGGACGGATGAAACTCGTCCTCTCCAAGAGCAAGGCGATCGACTTCCGGGTGTCCACGTTGCCGACACTGCACGGCGAAAAAATCGTGATGCGGATCCTCGATGCGAGTTCCGCCATGCTCGGCGTCGACGCGCTCGGTTACGAACCCGAGCAAAAGAAAGTACTGCTCGAGGCCATCGAGCGCCCCTATGGCATGATCCTCGTCACCGGCCCGACCGGTTCCGGGAAAACGGTGTCGCTCTACACCTGTCTCAACCTCCTCAACAAACCCGGGATCAACATCTCGACCGCCGAGGACCCGGCGGAAATCAACCTGCCCGGCATTAACCAGGTCAACGTCAACGAAAAAGCGGGGCTGACTTTCTCCACCGCCCTGCGTTCCTTCCTGCGCCAGGATCCGGACATCATCATGGTTGGTGAAATCCGCGACCTGGAGACCGCCGAAATTTCGGTCAAGGCCGCGCAGACAGGTCACCTCGTGCTATCGACGCTCCACACCAACGATGCCCCCACGACCCTTGAACGCTTGAAGAACATGGGGGTCGCGCCGTTCAACATCGCCTCGGCGGTCATCCTGATCACCGCCCAGCGCCTCGCGCGCCGATTGTGTTCATGCAAGAAACCCGTTGATATTCCTCTCGAAATCCTGCTCCAGTCGGGTTTCCGCGAGGAAGATCTCGATGGCAGTTGGCAACCTTACGGGCCGGTTGGCTGTGACCGCTGCAAACACAGCGGCTACAAGGGTCGGGTCGGCATCTACCAAGTCATGCCGGTCAGCGAAGAGATTGCCCATATCATCATGACCGGTGGTAACTCGATGGACATTGCCGCCCAGGCCGAAGCGGAAGGAGTCAACGATTTGCGCCGCTCCGGCCTGATCAAGGTCCGCAATGGCCATACTTCACTCGAAGAAGTACTGGCCGTTACCAATGAATAACCCATTCTGAAATCAGGAATCAATCATGGCGACCGCAACCGCGACTGCAAGCGCATCCAGATCCAAATCCAAATCTTCGTCTTCG
>JAITCV010000057.1 GCA_031282905.1 Azoarcus sp.
TCGCCTGGAATTTGTCTATATTGCGAGCGTGCTGGTCAGAAACTGTATCCCGTTTTTTCGCGAGACCTTCCATGAAACCCTGTCCGAAACTGAAGACCCGCCCCGCGCGCGGCTTTACCCTGGTCGAATTGATGATCGTCCTGACCATCTTCGCCATCCTTCTCGCTTTCGCCGCGCCCTCGTTCGATAACCTGATCAAGAAAATGACCTTGGTGGGCGCCGCCAATGAAATCTCGAGCGGCTTGCAATATGCCCGCACCGAAGCCAGGCGCGCCAACAAGAGCACGCAATTCACACTGGATCCGACCAATCACAAATGGGAAGTCAGGCTCGTGGATGATGCGACCCTTCTGCTCGAAAACACGTTTTCCGACAGAATCACGGTTCAGAATGCGGTGGCAATGGAATTTCTGCCAGGCGGCAGGATGGTTCGCATCACCACCGCTACCCCTACCGTCCCCGCCGACAACAGCAGGTGCAGCACTGCGGACCAGGATTTGAGCCAGTGCATCTGCATGAAGATCGCTGGAGGGCCCAGCGAAATGCGGCGGGTGGTTCGCAGCAAGATACTGGGGCGCGCGACCATACTGAGTCCTGCCGATGGCATCGATGGCGTGCCGGGTTGCGCTCCATGAACATTCCTTCACCCATGAAGACCACGACCATGAAGATTCCATTTTCTCACTCGGCGGTTTCCACCCCGGTATGCGGGTCTCTGGCCCGCCGCGACGGTCTGGCGGCGCCTGCGTTGCCCGGATTTTCCAAACGATTCCCCAAACGCCAGACAGGCTCCACCCTGTTGGAAGTGTTGATTTCGGTATTCGTGCTGGCCTTTGGTCTGCTGGGGGTGGCGGGCTTGCAGATCGCCTCGCTGCGCAATTCCCAAAGCTCGCTCCAACGCGCCCAGGCCGTGTTCCTGACCGATTCCATCCTTGACGCGATGCGCGCCACCATAGATCTGCACAATCCGGAAATTCCGGCGGTAAGAGCCGGGTATATAGGCACCTATTCCGCGACTCCGCCTGCGGCACCCTCAGGCACGATTGTCGAGCGTGATATCCAATTCTGGCGTGGGAACATGTACACGAGTTTGGGCCCCTCGGCCGAGGGCAAGATAGAGTGCACCGGCACCGTATGCACCATCACCATCCGTTGGGACGACAGCCGTGGCGGCGATGGAAAAGATGACCCGGACAGCATGAAAGTCGTCAACAGGAGCAAATTGTGATGAGCGCGCGTTTTCAAACCAAGTGTTTTCAAACCCGCCGCGCGCGCCAGCTTGGCGTGACGCTGATCGAGTTGATGATTTCCCTGATGTTGGGGCTGCTTGTCATCGGCGGCGTGTTGGGCATTTTCCTGGCCAACCGCGAAGCCAACCGTGACACCGAATCCCTGGCGCGCATCCAGGAAAGCGCCCGTCTCGCGTTCGACGTGATGGGCAGCGCGTTGCGCGAAATAGGCGGCAACCCCTGCGGTGTCAGTCCCAACCGGATCGTTGTGAGCGGCAGTACTTTTTTTGATGCTCCAGCTCCCACGCTCCCCGCCGGTACCACTCATGGGACGCTTGCGGATTGGTCCCTGCTGGGCAGGAACGGTGCCCTGCTGGGGCCGGACGACGGCAAGGAATATTTACCGGGCGGAACAGCGGTCGCCGTCAAGTACCTGGCGGGCGACAGCATCAGGATACTGAGCGCCGGTGCCGCGAGCACTGCTGGTTTTGCGGCTTCAGCCGCGGCACCGGTTGAACAGATAACGGCGACAGAACTCGTCTTCTCGAACGGTCTACAAGATTTCGGGAAGAGCGGATTGGGCGAAAGAGTTGCCGCATATATGCTGTGCGACTATTCTCATGGCGTAATCGGCCCTGGCGCGACTAGTTTGACTGCTGCGGCCGCGCCTTTTGACGTAAATATCGTCACCTGCCCGGCCACTTGCCCGGACCCGTACCAGATCCATACCTTCAAGACATCTGAGGGGGCGGTGGACGCAAAGCCGGGTACCGTCCTGTCCAGGCTGATGGGGACGGTCTGGTACGTCGGAAAACCCGATGTTGCCGGCGCCCGCTCCGGTCTCTATGTCAAGGTTGTCGGGGAGGATAATGGGATGGGGGTCGCCGTGGAAATCGCGCCCGATGTCACCGGTATGGAGTTGGAGTATCTGTTGCGCAATGATCCGGATGCGCCGGGTGCCGATACGGATGATTTCGCGGGGTGGGTTGCTCTGGATGCGACGTACGGTGATGCCGGCTCGGTACCGGACGACCGGTGGGACGATGTGGTGGCGGTGCGCGTCACATTGACCCTGACCAATGACAGCACCTTGGCCGCCAACAATCCGAAGCGCTTCGAGCGCACGCTGGCCACCACCATCAACCTCCGCAACCGCCTGTCGCCGACCCTGGAAGAGGGGACATGAAAATGAATACCCATCACAACGCCATGCGGCGCGAACGGGGCGCCACCCTGATCATCTCGATGATCCTGCTCATGGTCGTCACCCTGCTCGCGGTCACCAGCCTGCGCACCACGATCCAGGAGGAGCGCGCCAGCGCCAGCGCCTACGACCGCAATTTGGCCTTCCAGTCCGCCGAAGCCGGGCTGCGCGTGGGTGAGGCGCAAGCCGCGAAGTGGGTGGAGGGGGCGCTGCCGACGCCGCTGCCCGAACTGACCGATCCGCCCGCCGCCATACCTTGTACTGCCGTGTCTGCCGATGGCCTGTATGGCGGTCCGATCGACCCAGGCTGCAATCTGACGGAGACGATACTCAGGAATGGCTGCGCCCCGACCACGGCGGCGGACAACTTCGATGATGACGACCCGGCGAACAGCAATTCGCTGCGCGCCTGCTACATCGTCGAATACCTGACCGCCAAGGCGCTCTGCAATCCCAAGGAACCCATCACGGAGGAATCCATCTACGAATGCAAGCGTTTCCGGGTCACCGCCAGGAGCCACGACGCGGCAGGGCGCGCCTTGATCACTCTTCAGTCCATCTATGCCGTTGGCCCGGCGAGTGAGTGAGGGCCGATGCATGCATCGGCCGTACAAGAACCTCCCTGGTTTTCCCGGTCGTTTTTCCACCCAAGCGTTTTTTCGCCCTTTTTCACACAGGAGTACATCGATGAATACCACGCAAAGCAGAATCCGTCCCTGGCTCGCCATCCTGGCCGCTGTCGGTTTGTTCATGGCGCAAGGCGCCATGGCGGAGGTTGTCGGCACGGGCGGCGATAAAGGTGGCGGCAAGGGCGATCAGGTGAAGCCCCCGCCCCCGCCGGGCGATCCCTCGCCGGTGTTGGTGCCCCCCCGCCCTGCCAAATAGATGGCGCCGTTCCGCCGTGCGGGCGGGTGAAATTGTGCGGTTTCCCTCACCTGCACGGCGGTTTCGGCCCCCTGTTCCAGATCACATGTGTTGTGCAAATCATTGCGTTGTCAAGGAGCCTGTCATGAAAACATCGATCCGCAAGAAATCCGTCACTGCGCCGTTTCCTTTGCGCGCGCGCGCGCTGACCTACGCCATTGCCATGGCGTTTTCGGTCCCGGCCAGTGTGGCCGCCGCGGCTGATCTGAACATCTCCCAGGTGCCGCTGGTCGCTGGCGTCGGCGTTCCAGCGAACCTGTTGTATATCCATGACGATTCCGGGTCGATGACGTGGTCGTACATGCCTGATACGGCTTTTACTACGTCTGTGCAGTATAAGGACCCGAATTACAATAGTCAGTATTACAGCCCTGGCACTCCCTACAAGGCTCCTCCATTTACCGACGACGCCCATACAGATCCGGAGGGTAAAGACGCGACCTTCAACAACGCTTGGACCAATGGCTATGATCCCGCCAGAGATAGCGTCAGTGAGTACAATGGCCTAAATAACTACAACAGTTCTGTTGTCCCGTGCTCTAGCTTTACCTGGGATTATAATGACTTTGATGGTTATTATTTTGGTTCTCCTCCTTATTATCTTAATACTCCCACTCTTTCCGGTTCCGAGATGAAGCTGCCCGGCAAAGTTAACTTGAGTACAAGCTACAAGGCTACTCTCGCGGAACCGAGTGTTTATGGTTGCCAACAGACTTATTGGGGGAATTATCTACGGGGTGTTGGTTACGGTACCAGCTACACCGGAAACATCAATCCGGATGCGGCGCATTATTATAGTGGCAATACCAGGGTGTATATCTCCCCGGCGGAGCAACAGAATTTCGCCAACTGGTATTCCTATTATCGAACCCGTGAGATGGCCGCCAAAGCGGGCATTGCGCTTGCCTTCAGCAAGATACCGAATCTGGGCGACAACAGTATCCGCGTGGGCTGGGGACGTATCAACAAGACAAGCACCCAGACCATAGACGGGAAAACCGTCCCCGTCATTATTCAGGGGGTGCGTCCCTTCAGCGGCAGCGGCGTCGCGGGCGCTGCCTATGGTGGCGGGCACAGGGCGGATTTTTTCACATGGTTGTACGGTTTGAACTCAAGTGGAGGCACACCTCTTCTGGGGGCGTTGAATGCAGCGGGACAGTACTATGACAGAAGCAGCGGCTCGCTTGGGCCGTGGGCGGACGACCCCGAACACCCAGGTAACCTTGCCGATGAAAAGGATGCCGTCTGCCGCAAGAGCTTTACCATTCTGATGACGGATGGCTACTATGGCGATACTATCAGCTCGGTTGGCAACGCGGATGGGGTGGCTACGACGTTTTCACCGCCTCCGCAACCCGGCGGGGGGACTCCTCCGACGTGGAACAAACAGCCTTACAGCGATACCAACAGCAACACCTTGGCTGATATCGCATGGTCTTACTGGGTGAAAGACCTCTCACCGGCCGACAACAAGGTTCCGCCGTACGAGCCCCGCGACCCGGCGTGGTGGCAGCACATGACGACCTATACCGTGGGGATGGGGGTTGCGGGTAGCATACCCGACAAAAGCGTGCCATTCGGTATCGCCGATGCCCACACGACGAGCGGGTCGGCGGGATATACTTGGCCCGATCTCAGTGGTGTGACCGCTAGCAGTAGTGACCCCAAGAAGATCGACGACCTGCTTCATGCCGGGGTCAACGGTCATGGCGATTTCTTCTCGGCGAAAAGCGCGAATGAATTCGTCGATGCCATGGAGAAAATCCTCAATTCCATCAAGAGCAGCGCGGGCGGTTCCGGCAATCTCGCCAAGAACAGCGGCAAGGCCGGGGCGGCGGGCGTATACGTATTCAACACCACCTACGACGCCAATTGGAACGGCAAATTGACCGCCAGCAGATTCCTGACCATCAACACCAGCAATCCCAGCGCTGTGGGCGATGTCGCATGGGAAGCGTCCGAACAGATGCCTGGTGCCGCTGCGCGCAATATCTACACTCGCGCGGCCCTCCTGAAGACGGTGGCAAGCGGCGGGGTTGCGTTCAATAGTTTGGGCAGTCTGAGCACATGGCAGCAAAGCTACCTGAATCAGAGCCAGCCCGCTCCTCATGGTGATAACGTGCTCAAATACCTGCGCGGCGACGCCACCAACGAGGCTCCGAATGGCGAAAGGTTCCGCGTGCGCCTTCATGTCGGCACAAGAGCCGCGCTGGGCGACAGCGTGAATACCACCCCGATTTATGACGATGAGACCAAAACCCTCTACCAGGGGGCCAACGACGGCATGCTGCATGCCTTCAATGCCGAAACCGGCGTGGAACGGTTCGCCTACATCCCCACCGGGATCTTCCACAAGCTGAATCAGTTGCCCGACTCCGCCTATAGTCACCAGTACTATGTGGATGGCGATGTCAATATCACGACCTTGGGGAGTTCGCGTTATCTGGTCGGCGTATTGGGCCGGGGCGGCACGGGGGCCTATGGCCTGGACGTCACCCACCCAGGCAGCTTCGGCACGGGCAGCGTGAAATGGGAACTCAATGGCCGCATCGACAAGGCGAACTGCGGCAATTCCACGACGGTCGATGAGGGGACGGAGGAAGACCTGGGCTTCATCATCGGCCAGCCGATGATCGCCAGGATCAACGCAACGGATGGCGTCGCCATCGTGGGCAATGGCTACAACAGTTGCGACGACAAGGCGGTGCTCTACGTGATCAACGTCAAGACCGGCGCCATACAACAGAGGATCGAGGCGGGCACGGCGCTGTCGGGCGTCAACAACGGTCTTTCCGCCCCATACTGGCTGGACGCCGACAGGGATGAGCATCTCAGCACAGGCGATGTGGTCTACGCCGGCGACCTGCGCGGCAACCTGTGGCGCTTTGAGTATAACGGTAGTGGTTTTGGCGCCGCGGGCCTCCTGTTTACCGCCCACAATGCCACTGGCGAGGTCCAGCCGATCACGGCCGCGCCGCAGGCCATCCTCCACCCCGGCACGAGCGATACCTATGTCTTCGTCGGCACCGGCCAGTTCCTGCAACAGGAAGACAAGGACCCGGACTCCTTCAGGGTGCAAAGCTGGTATGGCCTGAAAGACACCGGTTCCACGATTTCGCGCAGCGATCTGATAACGCGCACGATCACATCGGGCACCGAATTGGCCACCCTGTCCGATGGCTCGGAGGTACCTGTGCGCTTCGTCTCGCCAGCGACAGCGGGCGACATGGAGAGCGTGCAGGGCTGGCACATCGATCTCAATATTGCCGCGGATGCTGGCGAGCGCATCACGACCCCCTCGGTCACCTTCAGCGTGGGCTCCGGGCCCGACAAGATGGTGCTCATGGTCAGTTCCCTCATTCCTTCGGACGACAAGTGCTCGGGCGGTGGCCGTGGCTATGCGAACTTCGTCAACCCCTTCACCGGCGCCGAACTTGAATACCCCATTGCCGACATCAATGGCGATGGCAAGGTCGACGCCACCGACCGGCTTAGTGGCCACGTGGTCGCCAGTCTGGGCCTGGATGGCATACCGGGCAAGATGATCGTCCCCGGGGGGAGGGATGGTACGGATACGGATAAGGGTGATGGTGGGGGCTGCGCCGGTCCCATCGTCATTGGCACGTCGACGGGAAAAACGTATAGCACCGCCACGGTCAACTACTGCCCCGGCATCAAGGGTCGGCTCTCGTGGCGTGAAATCGTCGAATGACAACCACTTTCCGCGCCCGGCCACAACCGGGCGCGGGCCACGAACAACAATCCAACCGGATACAAAACGGTTTACTCAGGAGTTTCATCATGAACAGGCAACAAGGTTTCACCCTGATCGAGATCATGATCGTAGTGGCCATCCTCGCCATCATTGCCGCGCTCGCGATACCGAGCTACAGCGACTACATGGCCAGGACACGCCGCGGAACGGCGGCGGCGTGTCTGCTGGAAGTGGGGCAGCTCGTGGAGCGCTACTATACCAAGAAGCTGTCATATACTGGCTTTGAAATACCGACAACGCCGAAAATGGAATGCCAGAAGGCGTTGGAGGATCATTATGACTTCAGCTTCGATATCGATGATGATGTGAAATACAAGGTGATAGCCGACGCTAAAGACAACCAGGTAGCGCAGGACAAGGGGCGGTGCGATAAACTTGTCCTTCAAGGAAATGGGCTGAAAGCCATCGAGGGCGGCACTATTTCAGCTGCGAGTTGCTGGGCGGGCAAAGCCTCCTCATAAAAGAATCAAATGTGGGGGGCGGCTTCCAGCCGCTCCTCATATTCTCCATCGTCCTGGCAGCCATCACGCTCCACCAGTCGACTGGAAGTCGGCTCCATTTCCACTTGGAAGCCGGGCTCCATTTCTCGTTTTTCAGAACCGAGAGCAAGAAACCCGTCGTTGCGCATTGATCGCATCTCGGGTTGCGAGCGCGGCTTTTCGCGCGGCTTGGGCGTAATCCTCGCCCGCGCCAGCATAAAGGATGGCGCGCGAGGAGCTGATCATCAGCCCGCAGCCATCCGCAGTCTGTCCGGCTGCCACGGTCGCGGCGATATCGCCGCCCTGGGCGCCGATGCCGGGGACGAGCAGCGCCATATCGCCGACCTGCGCGCCGACCAGCGCGCGTACCCGTGCAATCTCGGCGGGAAAGGTCGCGCCCACCACCAGGGCGCAATTGCCGCTGCTGTTCCACTCGCACGCCAGGCGCGCAACACGCTCGTAGAGTTTTTCCCCGCCCACATCGAGGAATTGCAGGTCACCGCCACCGGGGTTGGAAGTACGGCAAAGCAGGATGACGCCCTTGTCGCGCCAGGCGAGATAAGGCTCGACCGAATCGCGCCCCATGTAAGGATTCACCGTGACCGCATCGGCCCGATAACGCGCGAATGCCTCCTCGGCATAGCGTGTGGCGGTACTGCCGATATCGCCGCGTTTGGCGTCGAGGATCACCGGGACGGTGGGGTGATGGGCGTGGATGTGTTCTATCAATGCTTCGAGCTGGTCTTCGGCTCGCAATGCGGCAAAGTAGGCGATCTGCGGCTTGAACGCGCAGACGAGGTCGGCGGTGGCGTCGACGATGTCGCGGCAGAATTCGAAAATCGCCCGCGAGCGTCCGGACAGATGGGCGGGAAAACGGGCCGGATCGGGATCCAGCCCGACGCAAAGCAGGCTGTCATGCGCGCGCCAGGCGGCTTTCAGCGCGGTCATGAAGTGCATGGCGAGCTTTTCCTTATCCGCGCACCCAGAAGTCGAGCGCCAATCCGGCGAAGATGGCCGCGCCGACCCAATTGTTGTGCACGAACGCCTGCCAGCAGGCGGCGCGCTCACGGGTGCGGATCAAGCGATAGTGGTAAAACGCGCAACCAGCGGCCACCGCCAGGCCGCCGAGGAATAGCCAACCCCGTCCGGCCAGCACGCCGGTGACGCCAACGCAACAGAAAGCCAGCGCGTAACAAGCCATCACCGCATGCACTTCGAACCGCCCGAAGGTGATCGCCGAGCTATGGATGAGACCGAGCTTGATATCGTCGGCGCGATCGACCATCGCATATTCGGTGTCATAGGCCACCGTCCAGAACAGATTGCCCACGAACAGACTCCAGGCCAGCGCGGGCACCGTCCCCTGCACGGCGGCAAAGCTCATCAGGATGCCGAAGCTGAACGCGATGCCGAGATAGGCCTGGGGAATGGACAGGAAACGCTTGGCCAGGGGATAGCTCGCCGCGAGAAAGAGCGCGGGCACGGTCAGCCACAACACCAGTTGTCCGAGCGGCAGCACCAGCAGGAAGGCGATCGCCAGCATGCCCGCAGCCAGCAGCATGGCTTCGCGTCCGCTCACCGCGCCGGTCGCAAGCGGCCGATCGCGGGTGCGCTCGACATGAGCGTCGAAATCCCGGTCGGCGTAATCGTTGATCACGCATCCCGCCGAATGCATCAGGAAACTGCCGAGACCAAAAACCAGCACCAGATAGAACGGCGGCCAGCCGTCGGCGGCCAGCCACAACGCCCACATCGTCGGCCAGAGCAACAGCAGGGTGCCGACCTGTTTGTCGAGACGGTCGACGCGAATGAGATGGGCATAATGTGGCAAGCGTGCGGCAAGACTGGTGTTCATCGGCTTCTTCCTGGTGGGGTGACAAGACATGCGCTGCATGCGCAATTTCCTTGATTCTACACACTGCGGCTTTGCCGCCGCAGAGTAAACAGCATGAACAAGGACAAGGACGCGATGAGCAGCGCCGGTACATCACCCCAACGCGCGTAAGGCGTCATGCCTTGCCAGGCGGATACCGACACCTCCAGCACATCGCGGGTAAACGCGGGCAGGACGGCTGCCACCGCGCCATCGGGCAGGATCAGCGCGGTCATGCCCGTGTTGGTCGCGCGCAGCATCGGCCTGCCGCTCTCGATGGCGCGCACCCGGGCAATTTGCAGATGCTGCGGCTGGGCGAAAGAATCACCGTACCAAGCAAGGTTGGACAGATTGAGCATCAGCCCGGCCTCGGGAAGACGGGAAACCAACTCGGCGCCAAACACGTCTTCATAGCAGATGTTCACCGCGATCTTGCGTCCGAAAAGTTCGAGTGGCGGCGGATTGTCCACGCCCCGGCTCTGGTTCGACATCGGGATATGAACCCAGCGGTAGAACCAGCCGAACAGCGGCGGCGAATATTCACCGAAAGGCACGAGGTGACGCTTGGCGTAATACTGTCCCGCGCCCACGCCAAATGTAGACGCCGCGTTGTAGATGCGCCTGTCCGCGTCGCGGGCGAACACGCCTGTCACCAGTGTCGCGCCGCGCTGGTCGAGCATTGCGCCAAGTTCGTCGACATAAGCGCCTGGCAACTGCTCGACCAGCGCTGGTAACGCGGTTTCGGGCAACACCACGAGTTGGCCCCGGCTGGCGCGCACGAGTTCGAGACTGGTGCGCAGGATGGTGTGGAAATGTTCGGGACTCCATTTGAGCGCCTGCTCGAAATTGGTCTGCACCAGCGAGACCGCCAGCGGCTCGCCCACGGGTTCGACCCAGGCAAGACGCCCCGCGAGCCAGCCCCCGCCGCCCACCACCAGCAAGGCCGCCGCCAGTTGCCTGCGGTTATGTGCTACTCGCCAATCCATCACCCCGCCCCACGCCGCCAGCGCCGCCACCAACGCGCCAACGCCATACACGCCCGCCATCGGCAGCCAACCCGCGAGCGGACTGGGCGGCGTTTGGGAATAACCGATGGCAAGCCAGGGAAAGCCGGTAAAGACCACTCCGCGCAGCCATTCGGCCATGAACCACAAGGCGGCGAAAATCCCCGCCCGGCAAAACGCGCCGCCACGCCGCAGGCGAAAATAGGCAAGCATGGCGAGCGCCGGATAGAGCGCGAGGTAGGCGCAAAACAACAAGACGGCCAACGCCGCCAGCGGCGCGGGCATGCCGCCGTAACGTTCAAGCGCGACAAACAGCCACGACACCCCGACGCCGAAACAAGCCAGCCCCCAGAGCAGGCCAAGCACGAACGCCGCCCCGCTTCCCGCCGCGCGCTCGACACGCCAGGCCAACACGCCGATGCTGGCAAAGCCGAACACGAACAGATCGAAGGGGGCGAAAGCCAGCACCCCGCCCGCACCGGCGGCCAACGCCCACAGCACGTTACGCATCCGAGGCCACACGCTCGACCAACAGGGAATGAATCCGCCGACTGTCGGCGCGCGCCACCAGCACCCGCCAATCATCGAGCACCACCACCTCGCCCCGCCGCGGCAGACGGCCAAGGCGATGAATCAACAGCCCGCCAATGGTATCGACCTCGTCATCGCTGAATGTCGTGGCAAACGCGGCATTGAAATCGTCGATGCTGGTGGTGGCCTTCACCCGGTAACGTCCGCCGTGGTCGGGCAGGATGTTGTCGCTGTCATCGACATCGAATTCGTCCTCGATCTCGCCGACGATCTGTTCGAGCACATCCTCGATCGTCACCAATCCGGCAACACCGCCATATTCGTCGACCACGATCGCCATGTGGTCGTGGCTGAGGCGAAACTCGCGCAGCAGCACGTTGAGCCGCTTCGACTCGGGGATGAACACCGCCGGACGCAGCCGCTCGCGGATATTGAAGTCATCGCGCGCGCCCGCGAAGTAACGCAGCAGATCCTTGGCCAGCAAGATACCGATGACGTCGTCCTTGTCGCCTTCCACCACGGGGAAACGCGAATGTCCGGTCTTCACCGCGATCGCCGCGATGCTGTCGAGCCCCTCGCTGACATGGATCACGCTCATCCGCGCCCGCGGCACCATCACGTCGCGCACCTCGCAATCGGCCATTTGCAGCGCCCCTTCGATGATGGACAGCGCATCGGCATCGAGCAACGCGCGTTCGTGGGCGGCGTGGAGTTGGGCGAGCAATTCGTTGCGGTTTTCCGGCTCATGGGTGAGGAAAGCGGAGAGCCGTTCCAGCAAACCCGGTTTGTCGAGAGATGGACTATCCATGTCAGCGATAGGGATCGGCGTAACCCAATGCAGCCAGGATCTCGCGCTCGCGGGTCTCCATGACTGTGGCATCGCTCTCGATCCGGTGATCGAAACCCTGCAAATGCAGCATCCCATGCACGACGAGGTGGGCAAAATGGGCATCGAGCGCCTTGCCCTGCTCCACCGCCTCGCGCGCCACCACCGGCACGCACAGCACCAAATCCCCCCGGAGCGGCGCGTTCTTCCCGCCAGCGTCGCCCTCCCCGCCGCCGTCGTCATCATCACGGTCGCTGTCATAGACGAAGGTCAACACATTGGTGGCGTAATCCTTGCTGCGATAATTCTTGTTCAACTCCCGCCCTTCGGCCTCGCCCACCAGCCGGACGGTGACTTCCACGTCCCCGAGCAAGGCGGCCTGCGCCCAGCGCCGGATCTGGTGCTTCTTGGGCGCATTGAGGCGATCGGCGCCGTCGAGCGCCTTTTGCACTTCGAGATCGAGCACCGGCGGCGCTTCTCTCACGGGCAGATCGAACGCCTCGATCGGCTGGAGCTCGTGATTCACCTCCACCCGCAGATTGAGCACATTACAGGCCCCGGGCTGGACATTGATCAGCGGCACCGCCGACTCATCCCCCGCCACGTCGGCCTCGATTTCAAGATCGCCCCAGGCGCGGTCGGGAAACCCCAGGATCAGCCGTCGGCCATCGTCGAATTCGATCTCCAGCCGCTCGGCCCGCACCCGGCTGCGCCGCCCATCGCCGTCGATGGCGACGATACGGGGAGAACCATCGCCATTACCCGCTTGCTTCGCCATGATTGCCGTCCCTCTCCTTTTTTTGCTGTGTATGCCGGTCATAAGCTTCGACGATGCGTGCCACCAGCGGATGACGCACCACATCTTCCTTGTGGAACTCGATGAACGCCAGCCCGCGCACATCCTTCAACACGTCGCGCGCCACCGCGAGTCCGCTGCGCTGGCCGCGCGCCAGGTCGACCTGGGTCAGGTCGCCGGTCACCACCGCCTTGGCGCCGAAACCGATGCGGGTCAGGAACATCTTCATCTGTTCGGGCGTGGTGTTCTGCGCCTCGTCGAGAATGATAAAGGCATTGTTGAGCGTGCGCCCGCGCATGAAGGCCAAGGGCGCGATCTCGATCAGCCCACGCTCGAAAAGCTTGCCCACCTTCTCGAACCCCACGAGATCGTAAAGCGCGTCATAGAGCGGGCGCAGATAGGGATCGACCTTCTGCGCCAGATCGCCCGGCAAGAAACCCAGGCGTTCGCCCGCCTCGACCGCTGGCCGGGTCAGCACGATGCGCTCGACCATGTCCCGCTCGAAGGCATCGACCGCGCTCGCCACTGCCAGATAGGTCTTGCCCGTGCCCGCGGGGCCGATGCCGAAGGTGATATCGCTGTTCTGGATGCTGCGCAGATAATCCGCCTGTCGTGGCGTGCGCCCGTGCAACTCGACGCGCCGGGTGAGCAACACCGGCGTCTCCGCGACCTCCTCGCCATCCTGGCGGGCAATCTCGACCAGGCCAAGCTGGATATCCTCACGCAGCAAATCACGTCCGGCCTGCTCATAGAAATGACGCAAGGCGCGTTCCCCCTTGTGCGCCGCCTGCCCGCTCAAGGTGAAATTCGCCCCCCGGCGGACGATGCCGAGATCGAAGGCATTCTCGATCTGGCGCAAGTTCTCGTCGAGCGTCCCGCACAAGCGGGCAAGCCGCACATTATCGACCGGCTCGAAAACGACTTCCAATGTTGTCATATCAGGACTCTCTCATCACGATTTCGCCGCGCAGGCTGTGCGGCAGAGCGGCGGCGATGGTCACATCGATGAACTGCCCGATCAAGCGCTCACGATGAACGGACGGCGCGGGAAAATTCACCACCCGGTTGTTTTCGGTCCGTCCGCATAATTCATCGGCATTCTTTTTCGCCACGCCCTCGACCAGGATGCGCTGCGTCGTCCCGACCATGGCCGCGCTCACCGCCCGCGCCTGCTCGTCGATGCGCTGCTGCAAACGCGCCAGCCACGCTAGCTTGACGGTCTGCGGCACGGGATCATCGAATTCGGCCGCGGGCGTCCCCGGTCTGGCGCTATAGACGAAACTGAAAGAACCATCGAACCCAATCTCATCGATCAGCGCCATGGTCTTGTCGAAATCGGCCGCGGTCTCGCCAGGAAAACCGACGATGAAATCGGACGTCAATGACAAATCGGGCCGCACCGCGCGCAATTTGCGCACGATGGACTTGAACTCCAGCACGGTATAACCCCGCTTCATCGCCGCCAGCACGCGATCGGAACCGGACTGCACCGGCAGATGCAATTGCGGCACCAGCTTGGGCAAGCGCGCATAGGCATCGATCAAACGCGACGTCATCTCGCGCGGATGCGAAGTGGTATAGCGGATCCGCTCGATACCGGGCACGCCATGCACGCATTCGAGCAAGAAGGCAAAATCGCCCGTCTCCCCGCCGCCCCTGGCCAGTTCGCCCCGCCAGGCATTGACGTTTTGCCCAAGCAAGGTCACCTCCTTCACCCCGCGCGCCGCCAGATGCGCAATCTCGGCCAGCACATCGTCGAGCGGGCGTGAAACCTCCTCGCCACGGGTATAAGGCACCACGCAATACGTGCAGTACTTGGAACAACCTTCCATGATCGAAACGAAGGCCGACGCGCTTTCGGCCCCGGTCTGCGGCAAGGCATCGAATTTCTCGATCTCGGGAAACGAAACATCCACCTGGGGCCGCCCGCTCTCCCGGCGGCGGGCGATGAGCTGTGGCAACCGATGCAGGGTCTGCGGCCCGAACACCACATCGACATAGGGCGCGCGCCGCACGATGGCCTCGCCCTCCTGGCTCGCCACGCAACCCCCGACCCCGATGATCAACCCCGGCTTTTCCGCCTTGAGCCGACGCACCCGTCCCAGATCGTGAAACACCCGCTCCTGCGCCTTCTCGCGCACCGAGCAAGTGTTGAACAAAATGATGTCCGCTTCCTCGGGCCGATCGGTACGGGCCAGCGCCTCGTCCGCGCCAAGCACATCCGCCATGCGATCGGAATCATACTCATTCATTTGGCACCCAAAGGTGCGGATATAGAGCTTTCTCATGCCACCTCGGGCACCACAGGCAAATCCTAGAAGGATACTACATCCAATCTTGACAGGCCAAGCATTCCCATCTAGACTCGCCCGCCTTTCGGTGATGTAGCTCAGATGGTTAGAGCGGCGGATTCATAACCCGCAGGTCGGCGGTTCGACTCCGCCCATCACCACCACTCATTGACGCCCAACCGTTCTCGGTTGGGCGTTTTCATTTGTGGAATCCGCACACCACGCGGGGTTCCCGCCCGTTCTGCGTGTGCCACCCGCCGGTCGCCCGACCGCCACCACGCGCCCGGTTCGCCCCTGTTCCGCCCTATCTTCTCTCGAAACCTGCGCCAACTTCTTCGCCGTGGCACACGCAGACGGCGTTGTTCATCAACCACCTGCGCGTGTGCTGATGGGAATGGTTGGCTCGCGG
>JAITCV010000164.1 GCA_031282905.1 Azoarcus sp.
TGGCTTACACGTTTTTCGGGTTTTGGATATTTATTTTTATGGAATTTGTAGGAGTATTGTTTTACCTGTTTTCCCTTTTGTATATATACAGGTGCGGACTATTTATTGACCCAAAAACCATGAAAGATATTAAAAGTCATCGTGAATGAATTGCAGTTGAACGCCGAATGCAATATCGGCAGCAAATCGACGTGGTCGCTAGCAACCATTTGGCAAGTCTGAACGTGCGCGCGGATCGTTTGATTTAATTTGTCCAATCAAAAATAATCCTGCTTATCCTGTTTTTTGCTATCATCCTGAGCATGGTACGCCTCTCCTTCCTCTCGCGTCGCTCACATTCTGCTCCCTATGCGGAGCAGATGAGGCTATGTCTGTTCTGCCTCTGGCTGTTGCGGGCTATGCTTCTGGCGAGGAAACAAGCCCGCGCCCAACTCGAAGCCGACTGGGCGCAACTACATGCAAGCTGGCAAAAAGCCGGGAGCGCGGCGGAGGTGCTGGCGCAGCAAGACCCAGTCGAAGCCGCATTCCACCAGCAACACGCCAAGTTGCAAACCCTGCTGGCCGCCGCGAACACGACCCCCGACCGCGCCGCCCTGGAAAAGTTTCTCAAAACTGCCACCCCCGACGCTCGCCCCAGCCGGATTTACGCCAGCCAAAACGAACGCTATTACGGCTGCACCCCGATCCTGAACTTTGAAGCGCCGACGGCCGCCTTGGCGGGCAAGAAAGTAACGTTAACCTTGGGGCGCAGACGAAGCACAGCAAAAGGCACTGGAAGCCTTGATTCCAACCCCGCAACCGAGCCAACAACTCAATCCGAACGATTTGCCGGCCTGGGGGGATTGTAATGGGGATTATACTGGTTTCATTGGTAATTTTAGGGTTTTCAAAAATAGGGAAAATATAATGAATTATTTCATCTTCGTATTACAAATATTGGTCTGTACCATTTTTTTTTGGTGCATTTATTGTGAGCTTATGGGAATGTATTTCGACACAAAAGTCTATTAGATTGGCGACTGTTTTGGATGTGGTTGGTTTCTTTTTGATATTCTTGATAACGCTTCGTATATTTTTCGGCATATGAGTATGGTTGAAAAGTGGATTGCTATGCCTCTAAACATCTTATTCTCAACTATTCAGGCGGTCAGCACCGTAAAAGCGCTTGCTATTGCAGCAACAGGGGCAGAAGATTTATACCATCACACCGCAGAATGCCAGTACGGCGCTGGCAAAACTGCCCACTGGAGGGAACCTGGGGCAGGAGATCAGGAATGCGGTTCAGGCTGGGAAGGAAATGAAAAGTGTCATTCTCGCTATTCTTCCTGCTATATTTGGTGTTACGTTATTTTCGGCAGCGGGAGGTGCATGTAATGCGAAATATCGTATCCCATTGGCATTTAGTTATAATATAGGTGATTCGTATGAATAAGCTAAAGAAGTTTATTCCTTATCCATTTGGGGAATTATTTTTCAATGGGGAAGGCACGAAAAAGTTAATTTATTATCATAGAATATTGGCTATTTTTTTATATGGGCAATTGTTGTATTATCGAGATGGATGGCTTCAAGTTCTCAGTGTTGAAGAAATAAAGTACGATTCTCGTGCTCCATATGCATTTTTTGTAATAGTAACATTTTTTTTCTATTCTATTGGGACTGTTTCAAAAGAGAAAATTAAACTAAATGGTATTAAATCAGTAATTGCTGAAGGGGTTGGATTGCCAATTTGCATTTTCTATATGAGTTTCTCTTTCTATTCTATGTGTGGTTTCATTCTTATTAGTGACTGGTTTTTGGATCCTTTTATTATGCTTGGACTATTTAACTTTTTCATTTGCCTTTTTTCCTATATTTATGTAATTATTTTGAATAACAGGAGTGTGAAATAGATGAAGCTTTGCCTGTTTTGCCTTTGGCTACTGCGGGTAATGTTTCTGGCGAAAAACAGGCGATGGCTCTCCAAGGGCTTTCTATGGTACAGGCGCTATTCGGAGGTGGTATGGATTGGAAGTGTTTACGGCAGGGATGTATGCGGGTTAGCGCCTTTAGCGATAATGTTCGCTGAAATTGGAATTACATTACGCGCAGTTGTAAACATGGGTCTACAGCGGGCAAGATGCCCCGCACCTTGCCAGTGTCCGCAAGCGCATCGCGGCGGATACTTTCTGGCATTTGTCCCCTGATCAGCTTCCGGCCACTTTCATCTTTTCAATCAGGATCGAGCCGCAATGTTTGGCGCCGCGGGGCAGGGCGTCGTTGCCGACGGCGACGATGTCGCGGAACATGTCGCGCAGGTTGCCGGCGATGGTGATTTCCTCGACCGCGTGCTTGATCTTGCCTTTTTCGATCCAGAAACCGGCCGCGCCGCGCGAGTAATCGCCTGTCACATAGTTCACGCCCTGGCCGAGCAGTTCGGTAACGAGCAGGCCGCGGTGCATTTTCCTGATCAGGCCGGCGAGATCGTCGTCCCCTGGCTGGACGAAGAGATTGTGTGAGCCGCCCGCATTGGCGGTGGTGTGAAGCCCGAGTTTGCGCGCCGAGTAAGCGGAAAGGAAATAGGCTTGCAGTACGCCGTCGACTACGACTTCGCGATCGCGGGTGGCGACGCCGTCGCCGTCGAACCAACTCGATCCAAAGGCTTTGTTGAGATGGGGGCGTTCGCTGATGCTGATGAGCGGCGAAAACACCTGTTGCCCCAGGCTGTCGAGCAGGAAGCTGGAGCGGCGGTAAAGTGCGCCGCCGCTGGCGGCCTGGACAAAGTTACCGAGCAGGCCGACCGCGAGCGGCGCTTCGAAGATCACCGGCACTTCGCGGGTGCGGATTTTTTTCGCGCCCAGGCGGGCGAGGGCGCGTTCGCCCGCGATGCGGCCAACGTCATAGGCGGAGGCGAGGTCTTCCGGCGCGCGGCGGCTGTCATGCCAATATTCTCTTTGCATTGATTCGCCTTCGCCCGCGATGACCGCGCAAGACAGGCTGTGGCGACTGCTGGCACGGCCGCCGATGAAGCCCTGGCTGTTGGCCAGAATGAAGTGCGACTGGTGTGCCGATACGTTGGCGCCTTCGGAATTGCGGATCAGCGGACTGACCGCGAAGGCGGCATCCTCGCATTGGCGGGCAAGGGCGATGGCGTCTTCGACGGACAAGTCCCAAGGGTGGAAAAGATCGAGATCGGGGCAGTCGAGTGGCGCCATCAAGGCGCGGTCGGCGAGTCCGGCGCAAGGGTCGGGGGCGGTGAAGCGGGCGATGGAAAGCGCCGCATCGACCGCGCTTTTCAAGGCCGGACGGGAAAAATCGGAGGTGCTTGCATGGCCGCAGCGTTGCCCCAGATAGACTGTGACGCCAATGCCTTTGTCACGGTTGTATTCGATGGTGTCGACCGCGCCTTTTCTCACCGCGACCGATTGGCCGATTCCTTCGGAGGCATCCGCCATGCAGGCCGAAGCGCCGCCTTTTTTGGCGTATTTGAGTATGTCGGCGACGATGTCGACGAGTTGGGCGGAGGTGAAGGAGAATGTGGGCGCGGAGGACATGGGCTGGCGGGCGGCGAGTAAAAGGTATAATTCTAACCTGTTCATGCCCGCAGCCTTGGATCGACGATGCGATTTCACCCTGAACCATCCCATTCGGATGACGAGACCGGCGTGGAGCCGCCCAGTAAAAGCAGTCGCAAGCGGGCAATGCTGGCATTGCAGGATCTGGGCGCTGCCTTGGTGGCGCTCAGTCCGGAGCAGTTGAAAAAGATGCCGCTACCCGAGGCGCTCCAGGTGGCAATCGCCGAAGCGCAGCGCCTTGCCCATCAGCACGAAGCCTTGCGCCGTCAGATGCAATACATCGGCAAACTCATGCGCGGCATCGATCCGGAGCCTGTCCTGGCCCAGATCGATATCGTGCGCGGTCTGGCGGCAAGCGAAGTCGCGCGCCAGCATCGCCTGGAAAAATGGCGCACCGATTTGCTCGAAGACGAGAAGGCGATCGAACGCATCGCGCGCATCTGGCCCCACGCGGACATCCAGCATTTGCGTACCTTGCGCCGTAACGCGCTGAAAGAGCGGGCCGCCGCTCGCCCCCCCAGGGCATTCCGCGAGATTTTCAAGGTATTGCGGGATATCGATGCCGCGAGCAGTGAAGCGGAATATGCTCACCAAACATCCGGCATAGAGAACAGTGAGGTTTTCCCAAGGGATGCAAATCCCTCTCAATGGAGTTAGACCCTTTTGCTTTTTACTCGTCCCGCCACAGGCCGGGCATGACGGGTGCTGCGCATAGCGTTTCGAGGCGGGCGATGAATTCGTCTCGGGGGATTTCGCGCGCGCCGAGCGAGGCTAGGTGGGGGGTATGCATCTGGCAGTCGATCATGCCGAATTCGTGCGTTTCCAGATAGCGGATGAGGTGCGCGATGGCGATCTTGGAGGCGTTGCTTTTGCGGGTGAACATGGATTCGCCGAAGAACATCCGCCCAATGGCGACGCCGTAGAGACCGCCGATCAGCGTTTGCGTTGCCGCGTCTTCTTCCCAGACTTCGACCGAGTGCGCCCAGCCGCGTTCGTGCAGGCGCAGATAGGCTTGCTTCATCTTGTCGACGATCCAGGTGCCGTTTTGATCGCGGCGCGGGGTGTGGGCGCAGGCATGGATGACGGCGGAGAAATCGTGGTCCAGGCGAATGCGATAAGGTTTTTTCAGTTCCCGCCGCAGGGAACGCGAGGGCTTGAATTCCGCGGGGAAAAGCACCATGCGCGGATCGGGACTCCACCAGAGCAGGGGCTCGCCTGCCGAGAACCAGGGGAAAATGCCGCGCCGATACGCCGCCAGCAAACGCTCCACCGACAGGCCGCCTCCCGCGCACAACAGGCCATTCGGGTCGCGCAGCGCAGTGCTCAACGGTGGAAAAGGCGTCAGGGGTTGATTGGGACGGTCACGGCCGAGCCAGGGAATCATGGGAATCTGCCTTTGCTGTTTCTGTCCACAGAATCCGAACGGTTTCGTCTAGCCGCCGAAGCGTTCGCCCCACGTCATGCGCGCTTGCCGGGCTTGTTCGAACAATTGTTCGAGCCGCGCGCCGTCGCCCCCCAGCAGCAGGGCGCGTATATAAGCCAGTTCGGCGAGATATTGATCGAGTTCGCCGACGATGGCCTGGCGGTTGGCGATGCAGATGTCGCGCCACATTTCCGGGTGGCTGCCCGCGATGCGGGTGAAATCGCGGAAACCGCTGGCTGCGTGGGAAAACAACAGTTCGGCATTGGCGCGTCCGGCCAGGTCGTGTACCAGGCCGAAGGCGAGCAGATGGGGGAGGTGGCTGACCGCGGCGAAAATTCGGTCGTGGTCTTGCGGCGCCATGTCGACCACGGTCGCGCCGCAGGCTTCCCACAGTTTTTCCAGCCGCCCGACCGCGGCGGCGTCGTTTTCCGGCAGTGGCGTGAGCACGACGCGCCGGCCGCGATAAAGGTCGGCGCGCGCGGCTTGCGCGCCGCTTTTTTCCGTGCCCGCGATGGGGTGGGCCGGCACCATCCGCGTCAGATGGGCGTCGAGGTGGCGATAGGCCGCCGCGATGACATCGCCCTTGGTGCTGCCGACGTCGGAAATCAGGGTGTGCGCGTCGAGATGCGGCGCGATCGTCGCCATGACCGGGTCGATTTGCCCGACCGGCACGGCCAGCAGGACGAAGTCCGCGCCACGGAGCGCGTTCTGCCAATCGGCGGCGATTTCGTCGATCACGCCCAGGGCGCGCGCTTGTTCGAGCGACGATGGGCGGCGGCCAATGCCCACGATCCGGCCCACCGCGCCCGCTTCGCGCAGGGCGAGCGCAAACGAGCCGCCGATCAGGCCGACGCCGCAGATCACCAGTTTGTCGATCAGCACGGCCATGTTTTCAGTCCAGCGCCTGGCGCAGGAGTTCGATGAAGCGTGCATTGTCGGCGGGCAAGCCGATCGACACCCGCAGCCATTGGTGCAGGTCGTAAGCCGCGAGCGAGCGCACGATCATCCCATGATCGAGCAGGAAACGATTTATGTTAACAGCATCACCGGCCCGGAAGGTGACGAAGTTGCCCGCGGACGGAATCCATTCCAGACCCAGATCGGCGAAAGCCGCAGTTAGTTGTGCCATGCCTTCATGGTTGAGCGCGGCGCTGCGGGCAATGAAATCATCATCGCCCAGCGCGGCTTCGGCAGCGGCGAGCGCGACGTTGGAGACGTTGAACGGGGCGCGCACCCGGTTCAGCAGATCGGCGATCTTGGGGTGGGTGATGGCGTAGCCGACGCGCAGACCGGCCAGGCCATATGCCTTGGAAAAGGTGCGCGTCACCAGCAGGTTCTGGAAACGCGGCAGCCACGAAATCGCGTCGTAACGCTGTTCTGGTGGCAGGTATTCGGTGTAGGCCTCGTCGAGCGCGACCAGTACGTCGACGGGCACCTTGTTGAGGAAGGCTTCGAGTTGCGCGCCGGTCAGAAAAGTGCCGCTCGGATTGTTGGGATTGGCGATGAAGATTACCCGGGTCTGCGGGGTGATCGCGGCGGCCATGGCGTCGAGGTCGTGGCCGAAATGCTTCGCCGCGACCTCGATGCCGGTGGCGCCGATGGTGTGGGTAGCGATCTGATAGACCGCGAACGCGTGCTGGGCATAGATCGCGGCCAGGCCGGGGCCGAGATAGGTGCGGGCGATGAGATCGAGGATGTCATTGGAGCCGTTGCCGATGACGAGCTGGTCGGGGCCGACGCCGTATTTTTCCGCCAGGGCCTTCTTCAGTGCGAATGCGTTGCCGTCCGGATAATGCGCGCCTTCGGCGAGCGCGGCGATGGCGGCTTCCCTTGCCTTCGGGCTCATGCCCAGCGGATTTTCGTTGGAGGCGAGCTTGACGATGTCTTCTTCGGCAATGCCGGTTTCGCGCGCGAGTTCGGAGATCGGCTTGCCGGGCTGGTAAGGCGACAACGAACGGATGTGCGCGGCGGCGCAACGGACGACAGACATGTTTTCTCCTTTTGTATATGCGGTGATCTTTATCGTCAGATCGTGGCGATCGGATAGGAACCCAGTATCTTGACGAAGCCTGCGCGTTCGTTGAGTTCGGCAAGCGCATTCGCCACTTCTGGATCGTTGCGGTGACCGAGGATGTCGATATAGAACACGTATTCCCACAGGCCGCCGGGCGCCGGGCGCGATTGCAGCCGGGACATGTCGACGCCATGGCGGGCGAGTGGCTCCAGCAGCGTGTGCATCGCGCCGGGGCGGTTGAGCGCGCCGCATACCAGCGAGGTTTTATCCGCGCCCGAAGGGCCGGCGTCGTGGTGCGAGATCACCAGGAAGCGGGTCGAATTGTTGGGGTCGTCCTCGATGTTGGAGGCGAGCTTGTTGAGCTTGTACCGTTCGGCCGCTGCTTCTCCGGCGATGGCGCAGGATTCGTCGTCTTCCGCCGCCAGCCGCGCGGCTTCGGCGTTGCTGGCCACCGGCAGGCGGGGCAGGTGGGGCAGGTTGCGGTTGAGCCATTCGTGGCACTGGCCGAGCGATTGCGCATGGGAATACAGCCGCCGCGCCGCGCCGATGCCGTCGGCCTTGGACAGCAGGTGATGATGGATGCGCAACTGCGCTTCGCCGCAGAGCTGGAGCGAATGCGCCAGCAACAGGTCGAGGGTGATGCCGACCACGCCTTCGGTGGAGTTTTCGACCGGCACCACGCCGTAATCGGCATTGCCCGCTTCTACGGCGCGAAAGACCTCGTCGATCGACGCCTGGGGCAGGAAGTTGGCCGACGAGCCGAAATGCGCGCGGCTGGCGCTCTCGGAAAAGGTGCCCGCAGGGCCGAGATAGACCACCCTGAGCGGATGTTCGAGCGCAAGGCAACATGACATGATCTCGCGGAAGACATGCCGCACCGCGTCTTCGGACAGCGGCCCCGGATTGAGCTCGGCGATGCGGCGCAAGACCTGGGCTTCGCGCTCGGGACGATAGAACACCTTGTCTTGTTTGATCGTGCCGATCCGCTGGGCGCATTGTGCGCGTTCGCAGAGGCGGGCGAGGATTTCCTCGTCGAGATGGTCGATGCGCTTGCGTAAATCGAGTAGTTCGTCACTCATGTGCGGCGATGATCCATTTATGCATTCCAGAAGACAGATGACGAGGGACAGTCGATATGCGGTCCTCGCTTTTGAGGAGCATCGAGATTGTCGCGCTCGCCGAGCCCTTGTCTGCTGTCATCCGCGCCGAAAATCGTCCATGAATTGCAGCAGCGCGTCGACGGCTTCCAGCGATACGGCGTTGTAGAGCGAGGCGCGGATGCCGCCCACGGACTTGTGGCCTTTGAGGCCGATGAAGCCCGCAGCTGCGGATTCTTTCACGAAGCGCGCCTCCAGTTCGGCATCCGGCAGCGTGAAGGGGACGTTCATCCAGGAACGGCAGGCGGGTTCGACGGTGTTTTGGTAGAAGCCGCCGCTGCCGTCGATGGCCGCATAGAGCCGCCGCGCCTTTTCCCGGTTGATGGCGGCGATCGCGCCCAGCCCGCCGCGCGCCTTCAGCCATTTGAACACCAGCCCGGCGATGTAGATGGCGAAAGTCGGCGGCGTGTTGAGCAGGGAGCCGTTGTCGGCCTGGTTGCGGTAGTCGAGGAGCGTGGGCGTGTCCGCCGCCGCGCGTCCGAGCAGGTCTTCACGCACGATGACGAGCGTCAGCCCCGAGGGGCCGATGTTTTTCTGCGCGCCAGCGCTGATCAGGCCGTAGCGGCGCACCTCCAGCGGACGGGAGAGGAGGTGCGAACTCATGTCGGCAACCAGGGGTACGGCCGCCGCCGCAAGGGCGTCGAATAGTCCGATCTCGTAATCTTCATGCACTTCCACGCCGTGGATGGTCTCGTTGGTGCAGAGGTGGAAATAGGCGGCCTCCTTGTCGAAGCGCAGGTCGGCGAGGGCGGGCAGGCGGGTGAATTTGCCGCCGTCTTCCGTGGACGCCACGAGACGCGCCTTGCCGATCCGGGCCGCTTCTTTGTATGCCTTTTGCGACCATGTGCCGGTGATGAGGTAATCCGCGCTGCCGCCTGCCAGCAGGTTCATCGGCACTTGGGCGAATTGCAGGGTCTGGCCGCCTTGCAGGAACAGCACTTTGTAGTTTCCAGGGATGGCGAGCAGTTCGCGCAGGTCGGCTTCCGCCGCTTCGATGACCCCGGAGAACGCCTTGCCGCGATGGCTCAGTTCCATGATGCTGGCGCCCGCGCCACGCCAGTCGAGCAGTTCTTCCCGCGCTTGTTGCAGTACCTCGAACGGCAGGGCAGCCGGGCCCGCGCTGAAATTCAATGCTCGCGTCATTGATCGTCATCCTCGCCGTTCGTCGCCGGGCCGCTTTCTTCGTCCGGGCCGCTTTCGCTGCCTTCGGCTTCGCTGCCGCTTCTTTCGGTTTCGTTTTCTTCGCCATCGCCGTTTTCAGCTTCGGCTTCGTTGCCGGCATCGATGTCCGATTCCGCCACTTTCTCGATGCCGGCGAGCGCCGAGCCTTCGTCGAGGTTGATGAGGGTCACGCCCTGGGTGGCGCGGCCCATTTCGCGGATGGTCTCGACCTTGGTGCGGATCAGCACGCCCGCGGTGGAGATCAGCATGACTTCGTCCTTGGGTTCGACCAAGGCCGCGCCGACGAGCGCGCCGTTGCGCTCACTGGTCTGGATGGCGATCATGCCCTTGCTGCCGCGTCCGTGGCGGGTGTATTCGGCCACGGGGGTGCGTTTGCCATAGCCATTTTCGGTGGCGGTGAGCACGGAGAGGGTTTCGTCCTTGGCCACCAGCATGGCGATGACGCGCTGGCCGTCTTCGAGCGACATGCCGCGCACGCCGCGCGCGCCGCGCCCCATCGGGCGCACGTCGGTTTCGGCGAAGCGCACCGTCTTGCCCGCGTTGGAGAACAGCATCACGTCGCTGCCGCCGTTGGTGATTGCCACGCCGATCAGGTGATCGCCATCGTCGAGGTCGACGGCGATGATCCCGGCCTTGCGCGGGTTGGCAAAGGCGGCGAGCGTCGTTTTCTTGACCGTGCCCGCGCTGGTCGCCATGAAGACGAAATGCTCTTCGTCGAAGGCCTTGACCGGCAGCACGGCGGTGATCTTTTCGCCTTCGAGAAGCGGGAAGAGGTTGACGATGGGTTTGCCGCGCGCGTTGCGCGCGCCCTCGGGCACTTCGTAGACCCGCAGCCAGTAACAGCGGCCCCGGCTGGAGAAACACAGAACGGTGTCATGGGTATTGGCGACGAAGAGTTGGTCGACGAAGTCTTCGTCCTTCATCGCCGTGGCTTGCTTGCCGCGCCCGCCGCGCCGCTGGGCGCGGTAGTCGGCGAGTGGCTGGCGCTTGAAATAGCCGGTGTGCGAGAGCGTCACCACCATGTCTTCGGGGGCGATCAGATCTTCGAGGTTGATCTCGGCGGTGTTGAGCACGACTTCGGAACGGCGCGGATCGTCGAACTGGTTTTTCACCGCCATGAGTTCGTCGACGATGATGGCGGTGATGCGCGCCGGGCGGGCGAGGATATCGAGCAGGTCGGTGATGAGGCTCATGACTTCGCGGTATTCGGCGACGATTTTGTCTTGTTCTAGCCCGGTGAGCCGTTGCAGGCGCAGTTCGAGGATCGCCTGCGCCTGGGTGTCGGAGAGTTTGTAGCCTTGGGCGGACAGGCCGAATTCGGCGGACAGGTGTTCGGGGCGGAAGCTGTCGGACAGGGCGCGGGCGAGCATTTCTTCCACCAGCGCGGAGCGCCAGGTGCGCGCCATCAGTTCGCGCTTGGCGTCGCCCGGTGTCGGCGCGGCCTTGATGAGCGCGATGATCTCGTCGACGTTGGACAGCGCCACCGCCAGCCCTTCGAGCACGTGGCCGCGGTCGCGCGCCTTGCGCAATTCGAACAAGGTGCGCCGGGTGACGACTTCGCGCCGGTGTTCGAGAAAGCAGACGAGCAGTTCCTTGAGGTTCAGGAGCCGCGGCCTGCCGTCGACCAGCGCCACCATGTTCATGCCGAAGGTGTCTTGCAGTTGCGTGTGCTTGAAGAGTTTGTTGAGCACGACTTCGGGCATTTCGCCGCGCTTGAGTTCGATCACCAGGCGCATGCCGGATTTGTCGGATTCGTCCTGGACGTGGGCGATGCCTTCGATGCGCTTGTCGTTGACCAGTTCGGCAATTTTTTCTTGCAGGGTCTTTTTATTGACCTGGTAGGGTATCTCATCGACGATGATCGCCTGCCGGTCGCTGTTGCCGATCGATTCGAAATGGGTGCGCGCGCGCATGATGACCCGCCCGCGCCCGGTGCGGTAGCCTTCGTGCACGCCGGCCAGGCCGTAGATCAATCCGCCGGTGGGAAAGTCCGGCGCCTTGACGATGTCGATCAAGGTCTCGATATCGGTGTCCGGCTCGGCGAGCAGCTTGAGACAGGCATCGATCACCTCGCCGAAATTGTGCGGCGGAATGTTGGTTGCCATGCCGACCGCGATCCCCGCCGAACCGTTGATGAGCAGGTTGGGGATGCGCGCGGGCAGGACCAGCGGCTCTTTTTCCGAAGCATCGTAATTCGGCCCGAAATCCACCGTTTCCTTGTCGATGTCGAGGAGCATCTCGTGGCCGATGCGCGCCATGCGCACTTCGGTGTAACGCATCGCCGCCGGGCTGTCGCCATCGACCGAACCGAAGTTGCCCTGTCCGTCGACCAGCATGTAGCGCAGGGAAAAGTCCTGGGCCATGCGGACGATGGTGTCATAGACGGCGGTATCGCCGTGCGGGTGGTATTTACCGATCACGTCGCCGACGATGCGCGCCGATTTCTTGTAGGCGCGGTTCCAGTCGTTGGAAAGCTCGTGCATGGCGAACAGCACGCGGCGATGCACGGGCTTGAGGCCATCGCGCGCATCCGGCAGCGCCCGCCCCACGATCACGCTCATCGCGTAATCGAGGTAAGCGTGGCGCATCTCTTCCTCAAGACTGATCGGGAGGGTTTCCTTGGCGAACTGTGTCATGCGCTAAAGGCGGCGGTACCGCGCGGTGAAATAAAACGCATGATTTTAGCACGCGCGACGGGGCAAACCGGTACGGAAACACCGCATGTGTGCCCCATCCACGGACGTCTCACTTAAATATCATCTTCCCTGGAAACGGCCACGGGTCTGGTAAGGAAAACGAACCGCGGCGCTTCGTCTGGCCCTCCCTCCGTATCCGCCGCCGAAATAAAAAACCGAGGGTATTTACCAATGGACAAACACACATTTTTTCTGCCACGTCAAAAACGACTGGCTAGGCCCAGGTATTGACCACCGCGCCTGTCGACCCCGTCGCCGGCTGCGGCGTGGGGATGGCCTGAATGAGTTGCAGGGCGCTGGCGGCCTCGATGT
Source organism: Azoarcus sp. (assembly GCA_031282905.1). Lineage (GTDB taxonomy): Bacteria > Pseudomonadota > Gammaproteobacteria > Burkholderiales > Rhodocyclaceae > WRNU01. Next base: position 12,339 of record JAITCV010000164.1, read on the forward strand.
CGATGGCTTTCTTGAGCACGCTGATTGCGACTTGGGTATTTGCCTGTCCGGCCTGCGCATTGACCGACGTAGATGAAATATCCATGATTTCCCCCGAAATGACCCACCCTGAAAACGGGGATAAGCGAGGCATATTCCCGTATTCTCGATGGAAAAGAAGATACGCTTTTGACTCTACTGCAACACGGTTCGCACAACAAGGAAATTCAGCGGACGTGCGGCGAGTTTTGCTGCCGAAGGAATTGGCGCTTGCGGGCAGCGGACGGTGGGGCGGACAATTGTGTGAAGTTTGAGACGGACATTGCAACTACACGGCGGAAGGGAGGAGGTGAAAAGCTGCGGAAGAGATGAGCGCGGCTCACAAGATTGCCCGAGGCGCCGACGTCCGCGCCGTATGCCAATCGCCGGAGGGCGCAGCCACTAGGCGACTGGCATATGGCATGAAAAAGCGGACAATTCTGAAATCATTCAAGTGGACCGATTCAAAAGTCCGTAACACCGCAATCAACAGCAACAATGAACAAAGCATTCACCAGGGAGCCCGAAGGTGGCGAGGATGATGATGAAGATTTGCCGGCCGCTTCCAGGCTGCCGCCCGGCGGCAAGAACTACATGACCCGGCGTGGTTATCAGGCGCTGAGAGTGGAACTGGACCAGTTGGTTCGTGCCGAGCGTCCCAAGGTGGTGGAAATCGTCTCTTGGGCGGCGGGCAATGGCGATCGTTCGGAAAATGGCGATTACATCTACGGCAAGAAACGCCTGCGCGAGATCGACCGCCGCATCCGTTTTCTCACCAAACGCATCGACACCGCCGAAGTTGTCGACCCCGAGATCCATGCGGGCAGCGATCAGGTGTTTTTTGGCGCGAGGGTGACGATACTCGATGTGAATGATGCCGCCGCGCTGGAAGAAAGTTGGCAGATCGTCGGCATAGACGAAGCCAACGTTTCCACTGGGCGCATCAGTTGGATTTCGCCGCTTGCCCGCGCCCTGCTCAAGGCGCACGAAGGTGAGGTGGTACGCTTCATGAGTCCGGCGGGCGTCAGGGAAATCGAAATCGTCGGGGTGAAATACGAGTAAGGCGCAGGACAGTGGAACCGGCATTGTCGACCCTATTTCGGATGATACGGTCGTCCGTATTTCCTCATGGGCAAAACGGGTCACGAGGGCAAAACGGGTCACGTACCCGCATGGGATCGAGGCCAAGGCCGTGGACGACCGCCATGCAGCCGTTGCAATGCCGCCGGTGCGTGCAATCCTGGCAGGCGTGCGGCCCGGCACGGTATCGGCGTGCGGCTTCGCT
>JAITCV010000032.1 GCA_031282905.1 Azoarcus sp.
CGCGTCTTGCAGTTTTGCCACGGCTATGACGGCCCGTTCCTGGATTGCGCCCGGCAATACGCCCGGCTTTTCCAGGACACGCCCTATCGTGTCACCACGGTTTTTTTGACGGGCGCGCCCAGCGAGGCGGCAAGAGAAAGTTGTGCTTCCGACGAGGTGATTTTCCTGGGCTTTTCCAGCGCGCAGGTTCGCGGCCTCAAATGGCAGGCCATGCGCGACCTTCGCCGCATCTGCGCAACGCGAGATTTTCGTTTCTGCATTGCCCATCGCTTCAAACCCATCTACATCGCCCTTTTGGCGACCCGGCTTCCCGTCATCGGCGTACACCACGCCTTTGACGATTATCAGCGCTTCTCCCGGCGCGTATTCGCGCATCTTTTTCGTCATCGCCTCGCCCTGCTCGGCGTCTCCAACGCCGTGCGCGACAATCTGCGCGCCGCCTTGCCCGCCTGGCCGCACACGCGCATCGAAACCCTGTACAACCGTATCGACATCGAGACGATACAGGCTGGGCAACTCCCCCGCGAAGCGGCGCGCGCCGCGCTCGATTTGCCGATGAATGCCTGGATCGTGGGCAACGTGGGACGCCTGCATCCCGACAAGGACCAGGCCACGCTGATTCGCGCCTTTGCCCGCGCTCTGCCACGGCTGCCCGTGGAAAGCCTTCTTGCGATTCTGGGCAGCGGTCGGCTGGAAGCCGATTTGAAGGCTTTGGCGCGTGAATCGAAGGTCGAAAAATCCGTGCGTTTCCTGGGGCAGGTTCCCGATGCCCGGCGGTATTTCAAGGCATTCGACGTTTTTGCCCTCTCTTCCGATCATGAGCCTTTTGGCATGGTTCTGCTGGAAGCGCTGGCGGCGGAGCTCCCCTTGATTTGCAGCGATTGCGGCGGCGGGCGCGAAGTGGTGGCGGGTATCGGCGCGCTTTTTCCGTTCCAGGACGAAAACGCGCTGGCGCTATGCCTTGAAAATGCGGCCCTGCGCAAGCTGCCAGAAGATTATCCGGCGCGCGCGGCGCAACATTTGCGGAAACATTTTTCCGATCAGGCAGGGTGTGAGGCTTTCTGGCAACTTGAATTTCTCTCGAAATCATAAGGCCGAAATGCAAAACAACGCCTGGAAAAGCAAAGCTGAAGCACTGGATCGTTACCGCTGGCTGCTGCTGCGTGAGCGTCACGGCTGGTTTGGAAGTCTTCTGCGTTTTGCCCGTGACGCCATCAGGGATTGGTGTTTCGGCGTGTGTGCCAGGTGCCGCCAGGAAAGATCGCTGGAGGTGACGTCTTGCGATTTTTTGCTGTTGCAGTCCGCGCCGAAAATGATCGCCCTGGGGCGCAAAAAACGCTTGATCGAAACCTTGCGCGACCGTGGGCATACGTTGATCGAAACCGCATTGCAAACGCCAGGCGTCATTTTGCGTCAGCGTCGGTTGATTGCTCCCCCTTTTCCTGTTCCGACACGCTATTTCGGCTTCGCCGCTCATGCCGAATGGCTGGCGAGCCGGTATCGGCCCAAAATCCTGCTCAATGATCGAAACGGCAGTCCATACTCGCCCTTTCTGCGTTTGGCCTTGAATGCGCGCCTGTCCTTGCTGGTGCAGTTGGCACATGCCACGACGCTGGAAACATCCAGGCGCCTGGGAATGAACGATTACGACGATTATCTATTGTTTGGCGCAAGTTCCGAAGCGGCATTGCGGAAACGCTCCTTGATATTCGGCACGTCAACCCTCATCCTGAGCGGATCACATCTGATCGACGAAACATTCGACATGCCCGCGGCAACCCCTGCGATGAAAACCGTATTGGTGCTCGGCGTGGGACCGGACAAGGAAAAAGAAGCGAGTTACCAGAAAAGCTATCGTGTGACCAGTGAATGGGCAATGAGCCATCCGGAAAGCTTCGTCTTGGTCAAGCCGCATCCGCGCAGCAAGGTGGTATTATGGCGGGAAATGGCAAAGGATCATTCCAACGTGGAAATATTGCCATCCGGCACCTCGCTGGCGGATGCTTTGGCAAGATCTTCCATCGTCATCAATTTCATATCGAATGCCATATTGGAGGCCAGTTTGGCCAAACGCCCCATCATTTACGTCAATGCGGGGGGCCATGTTGACATTTTCGATCAGGCGCGTGCTTTCGGCGACGCGATAGAAACCCCGGAAGCCCTGGCATCGCGCATTCTGGAAATCGAACAGGACTATTCTACCCATGTCGCGGCATCGGAAAAATTCGCTCATTTTCATTTGTCGGGAGGATTTCATGGATTGCAAAGAACCGTCGCCGTCTTGGAATCGCTGATGAACAGGACAGAGCTTCCCCATGATGTGGAAAGCATGGCCCTGGCGGAAATCCTGCCCATGGAAACACCATGATCCCGAAGAAAATACATTACGCCTGGTTTGGCGGCAAACCTTTGCCACTACAGGCAAGACGTTGCATTGCTTCATGGGACTATCGCTTGCCGGATTACGAATTGCTGCGCTGGGATGAATCGAATTTCGACCCGAATAGCCACTCATTTACCGCAGCGGCCTATCAAGCGGGATATCATGCGTTTGTTTCGGATTATGTCCGCATGCTGGCACTGCATCAACAAGGAGGAATTTACCTGGATGTCGATGTCGAGGTTCATGCTTCTTTTGATGAATTATTGAATGCCGATCTGTTCATCGGTCTTGAAGACCAGAAACGTTTTTCGACCTCGGTCATCGGCACATGCGCTGAGCATTGGCTGCCCAAGGCCATGCTTATGTATTACGATGAAGTGAAATTCGATGAAGCGGCGTTGAAATCCCTGGTCAACGTCAATGAAATCTCTCGCCTGCTCATGGCGCGCGGTTTTTCCGGCCTGGGCGACACCGAATGCTTGCAAAACGAGTACGTGCTGGAAATCGGGATGTTGGCGGCCGTGCGCCGCCAGAAAAGAAAATCCATGCGCCCTCTGGCGCGGCATCTGTACGCCGGCAGTTGGAAGCCCCTCCCCCACAAGAACATCGCCAGCCGGGCATGGCGGAAAATTCGCAAGATGCCGGAGCAAATCGAGGCTTATGCAGTCCTGCAAATGTACCGTGCAAGAAAATTGTTCTCGGAACGTTGATATGTACTCACCATTGACGCGGACAACGAAACTGCCGGATTTATTGTTGCCGATATTTTCTGGTATTGCATTGTTGTTGCTGTTTGTTGGTCCATTTTGTTGGCCCGCGATGAATAATTCCTCAGAATCTTCCCTCCGCGTCGCCTTGTTGCTTGGGTTTTTTACCGCCGTGCTGTCTCATCGCAAGCCGGTTATGGATTTGAATCTGCTGATTTTTTTGTCGTTCTGGATTTATCTTTTTCTGAATGCATTTTTTTTCGGCAACGCGCAAATGATGCGCCGTTTGGCGGTGATCTTGATCTTTGTCTATGTTTCCGCCATTGCTTTGAAAGATTTTTGTTTTTGTCGAAAATGGATATCAATCGTTACCGCCGCCATCGCGTTTTGTGCGCTGTTTTCAATTGTATCGCATATGGTTTTTGGTGAATTGACCTTAAGTTACCGGCTTGCCGCTATTTCCGGAAGTGGCTTTGAAAATTTCGCCGAGTTTCATAATTCGGTGGATGCTGGAACATATTACGCGCCAGCGTTGGCTTTTGCGATATGGTTGGCCTTGACCGAAAAAAAGCGTATCGCAATTGTTGGTTGGGCGCTATGCGCATTCATAATCGCTGTTTTTCTCTATTTTACATATGCTCGCACAGCATGGTTGGCGTGCATGGCATTCGTAGTCATTTTATTCATGTTCGCGGCGACGCCACGGGTCAGGAATTCAGTATTTTGGATAATGGGTATCGCCATTCTTCTTGCCATGATATTTGTATCCGATGTGATTTTATATGAGTTGACTGAACGCGGACTTACTTTTCGCGACGAAATCTGGAGCAATGTTATCTCCAGATTGCCCGGACATTGGATGTTTGGGTATGGCGCGGGCGCGGATACAGGCCCGTTTTCCATCGGCAATGAAAACCAGATTGTATGGCACGTGCATAATCTGTATCTTCAGATCCTCTATCAATTCGGGCTGTCCGGCTTGATCCTGATGTTGATTGCGAGCACGGCCTGTTTGGTGAAGTTGTTCCGCTTGCGATCGAACGCGTTGGCTTCCCTGTGGCTTGCCATTTTGTCCGGCGGATTGTTGTCCATGTTTTTTGCCATGAATAATTTTGTCGGCTCTCCCAATCGCATCTGGATTTATTTTTGGCTGCCGGTCGCCGGTTGTCTCGCGCTTGCCGAAAACGGCATTATTCCCACTCGATCGTCGCCGGCGGTTTGCTCGATATGTCGTAAGTGACGCGGTTGATGCCTCTGATTTCGTTGATGATGCGGCTGGAGACCCGCTTCAGGAGCGCATGAGGCAGTTCGGCCCAATCGGCAGTCATGAAATCGCTGGTCCGCACCGCGCGCAGGGCAATAACATACTCATAGGTGCGGCTGTCGCCCATTACCCCGACGCTCTTGACGGGCAGGAACACGGCAAATGCCTGGCTGGTGAGTTCGTACCAGTTTTTGCCGCTGTTGGGCTCGATGGTGGAGCGCAATTCGTCGATGAAAACCGCATCCGCCCGGCGTAACATATCTGCATATTCCGGCTTGATTTCGCCCAGAATGCGCACGCCCAGGCCGGGGCCAGGAAAGGGATGGCGGTGGACCATCTCGGGTGGCAGGCCCAGCGCAATGCCCAACTCGCGCACTTCGTCCTTGAATAGTTCGCGCAGCGGTTCGAGCAGCTTGAGGCCGAGGGTGGCAGGCAGGCCGCCGACGTTGTGGTGGCTCTTGATCGTGGCGGATTTGCGTGTTTTCGCGCCGCCGGATTCGACCACATCGGGGTAGATCGTGCCCTGGGCGAGCCAGCGCGCATTGGCGCGTTTCTTCGCTTCGGCCTGGAAGACTTCGACGAATTCACGGCCGATGATCTTGCGTTTCTGTTCGGGGTCGGTCACGCCTTCGAGTTGGCCCATGAATTGCGCGCCGGCGTCGATGTGCATGACTTTGGCGTGCATGCGTCCGGCGAACATGTCCATCACCATCCGCCCTTCATCCAGGCGCAGGAGGCCGTGGTCGACGAACACGCAGGTGAGTTGGTCGCCAATGGCGCGGTGGATCAAGGCCGCCGCGACCGACGAATCGACGCCGCCGGAAAGACCGAGGATGACTTCCTCGCCGCCGACCTGCTCACGGATGCGAGCCACCGCCTCGTCGATGTAGTTGCCCATCATCCAGTCGCCGCCACAGCCGCACACCTCGCGCACGAAACGCTCGAAGATGGCGGCCCCCTGCACGGTATGGGTGACTTCGGGATGGAACTGCACCGCGTAACAAGCGCGTGTCTCATCGAACATCCCGGCAATTGGACAGCTTGGGGTCGAAGCCATCAGTTTGAAACCGGGCGGCAGCCTCGTCACCCTGTCGCCATGGCTCATCCAGACCTTCAACATGCTACTACCATCCGCGTCGACGAAATCCTGCAAGCCGTCGAGCAGGCGGCTGTGTCCATGCGCCACGATTTCGGCATAACCGAACTCGCGGCTGTCGCTCCAGCTCACCTCGCCGCCGAGTTGTGCCGCCATGGTTTGCATGCCGTAGCAGATGCCAAGCACAGGCACGCCGAGTGCCCACACCGCCTGGGGAGCACGCAACTGGCGGTCTTCATAGGTGCTGGCGTGACTGCCGGAAAGGATGATTCCCCTGGGATCGAATGCGCGGATGAATTCGTCATTGACGTCGCAGGGATGGATTTCGCAATAGACGTGTGCCTCGCGCACGCGGCGGGCAATCAGTTGCGTGAGCTGGGAACCGAAGTCGAGGATGAGGATTTTCTGGTGGGCCATGAACACGGGCATCCGGGAAAAATAAATGGCGGCACAGCCGCCCGGGGTAAATGAAACTGCGTGAAACCGCGTGAAATCGCGTGAAACACCGCGCTTGGCGTTGCCCTGCTCTAGCCGACCTGGTAATTCGGCGCTTCCTTGGTGATCTGTACATCATGAACATGCGATTCGCGCATCCCTGCCGAACTGATTTCGACGAATTGCGCCCTGGCGTGCATCGTGGCGATATTTTCGCAGCCGAGGTAGCCCATGGAAGCGCGCAGGCCGCCGATCAACTGGTGCACCACCGCCGCGGCCGCGCCCTTGTAGGGCACGCGCCCTTCGATGCCTTCGGGAACGAGCTTGTCGATATTGGAGGAACTGTCCTGGAAATAACGATCGGCGGAACCTTTTTCCATCGCCCCGAGTGAGCCCATGCCACGATAGGATTTGTATGAACGTCCCTGGAACAGCACGGTTTCTCCCGGCGCTTCCTCGGTACCGGCGAAAAGCCCGCCCAGCATCACGCAGTTGGCGCCCGCGGCGATGGCCTTGGCGATGTCGCCCGAGAAGCGAATGCCGCCGTCGGAGATCATCGGCACCCCGGTGCCCGTCAGCGCCCGGCTGACGAGATCGATCGCCGTGATCTGCGGCACGCCGACCCCGGCAACGATACGGGTGGTGCAGATCGAGCCCGGGCCGATGCCGACCTTGACGCCGTCCGCCCCGGCATCGACCAGCGCCCGGGCTGCCTCGCCGGTGGCGATGTTGCCGCCCACCACTTCGACCTGGGGATATCTTTTCTTCACCCAGGCCACCCGGTCGAGCACGCCCTGGGAATGGCCGTGAGCGGTATCGACCACGACCATGTCGACGCCGGCCTCGACCAGACGCTCGATGCGTTCCTCGGTGCCGGCGCCGACGCCCAGCGCCGCGCCGACCCGCAGCCGACCGAGTTCGTCCTTGGCTGCGGACGGGTGCTCGGTCGCCTTCATCATGTCCTTGACCGTGATCAGGCCGCACAGATCTCCGGCATCGTTGAGCACCAGCACCCGTTCGAGGCGATGTTCGCGCAGCAACTCGCGCGCCTCATCGAGACTGGCGCCTTCCTGGATGGTCACGAGCTTGTCCTGCGGAGTCATGATCGCGCGCACCGGCTGATCGAGGCGGGTCTCGAAACGGGTATCGCGGTTGGTGACGATGCCGACCACCTTGCCCCCTTCCACCACCGGCACGCCGGAAAAACGATGCTGGCGCTGGAGGGTGATGACCTCGCCCACTGTCATGGTCGGCGGAATCACCACTGGGTCCTTCAATACGCCGGATTCATGGCGCTTGACCTTGTGGACTTCGGCGGCCTGCTCAACCGGGGAGAGATTCTTGTGTACCACGCCGATCCCGCCTTCCTGGGCAAGCGCGATTGCCAGCCGGGCCTCGGTCACGGTATCCATCGCCGCCGAAACCAGCGGAATGTTGAGGCGAATCCTGCGGGTTACCTGGGTGCCCAGATCAACATCGCGCGGCAACACCGTCGAGTGGGCGGGCACGAGAAGGACATCATCGAACGTCAGCGCCTTCTGAATCACTCGCATGGCTTCTTTCCTTTCGATCAAATGCGTATTATACAGGGCTCACCCGCGCCCTGTCAGCGTTGCCGCCAAGGAGTCCATCCGATGAAGCACACTTTCTCTTCCACCCTCGCCTCGACTTTCGTCCTGGCGCTTGTCATGACATTTGCCTTGCCGGCCAGCGCCCAGATCTACCAATGGAAGGACAAGGACGGCAAGGTGCATTTTTCCGACGCGCCGCCGCCCGACATCAAGATCGAGGTCAATGCCAAACCGGGCGCCACGCCTTCACCCGCCACGGACGCCGCCGACGAGGCCGCGTCTCCCGAAATCGCCACGCCGCAAAAGAGTCTGGCCGAGCGCGAACTGGAATTCAAACAAGCCCGCGCGGAAAAGGCCGAGGCCGAAGCCAAGGCCAAGCAGGAAGCCGCCGATGCGCAGCGCCGCGCCCGTGAATGCGAACGCGCCCGCACCCAACTCAACGCGCTCACCAACGGTCAGCGCATGGTTCGCCTCGGAGCGACTGGCGAACGGGAATTTCTTGATGACAAGATGCGCGCCGAGGAAATCGCCCGCGCTCAGGGCGTCGTCGAACAGATGTGCAAATAAGTCCGCGCTAAACAGCAGGCTGCCCGAACGCATGGAAAGCCTGCTCGCTCGCGCTCGCCGCACGGAATGTTTCATCCGAGTTGCACTGGGATGAAGCAAGTCACACAGCCATTCAACTCCTGTCTGAGCCAAGTTTTGCAAAAAGCTTCCTTGATGTGCGGGTTTTGCACTGATTTATTCTTGAGGTAGTGCGCATGAGCGTTTCACAAAGTCTGTCCAAAAATATCGATGTCGACAAAAAGCGATTGTTGGCCTTTGTAGCGGCATCGATCATTCTACCCAATCTTTTCATATTCCTTGCGCAATTGTATTTTGGATTTCATCGGTCATACATCAATCTCGACTATCTGGTGGCACTTGTAATTGCGTCTACGTCGCATAAATTGGCTCGTGTGACTGGAATAATGATTTTCATCATGGTTTCCATCGCCGATTACGTTCTAATCTTGCTGGAATATTTTCCGACACTGAGCTTGAAGGACATACCCTATCTTCTTGGCTTCCTGTTTTCGGCAGACAAGGTATTGATCCTGCTATCGTTCATCGTTCTGACCGGTCTGACGATAACGATTTTCCTTTGCTGCCGTCTTACCAGGAAAATAAGTATTACCGAACCGCTGATCGTTTTTTCAATTTTCATGTTCTGCCATATCGTAATACATCTGGCCGAGCCTTTTGATACAAATCTCATAAAAAACAAAATTACCGAGAGCCGGACAGCGTTTTTTGTGGCCAACAAAGATCGCAATTTCTTGAACATATTGAATGCTGACGTTCTATACGAATCCCCGTGGCAAAGCGCGATCCAACCATGGTGGGATGCCCTGAACGAGGGGCGCGGCCTGAATGAAAAACTACTCCTGATAGTTGCCGAATCATGGGGAGAACCAAATAACAAAGCAGTGCAGGAAGCCGTATTGCAAAAGCTGAAGGACAAGATCGATCATTTCGAATTCTTCAAACAAGGCAGCTTCCAGTTTCTCGGATTGACCGTGCAGGGAGAATTGCGCGAATTGTGTCGCTTAGATACGACTTCATTGGATTTGCGGGAAGTTAAAACGGGCTTCCAGCAGTGCTTTCCCAATCAATTGAAAAAGCTGGGTTATGAAACTCATGGAGTACATAATGCAACGAATTTCATGTATGGCCGGGACAGTTGGTACAAACTGGCGGGATTTCAGAAAACCTATTTCAAGGAGAATCTTGGCATTTCAAGGCAATGCATTCCATTTGACGGAATATGTGATTGGGACATATTGCCCGTATTACGGAAACAACTTGCTGGAAATGAAAAGATTTTCAGCTATTGGGTGACACTGACTTCGCATTTTTACTACGCCGAAAGCGATATTCATGACGGGCGTTTTCAATGCGCTGATTACGATATTCCCAAAGGAGATGCATGCCAAAATCTGCGGCATCAGGCGCAGTTTTTTGACAATCTGGCAGAGATCATCGACACGCCAGAAATGCGCGGAGTCGAAATCATTGTCGTGGGAGACCATGTTCCTCCGGTCTTTGGCTACCAGGACCTGATCTTCAAGAGAGAAAATCCATCTTCCAGGAAGGCGGATGTCGCATGGATTCACTTCAGGATCAAACTTGATTATTGAGCCTTTTGCAAAACTCTTTGTCCAGACACCGTAAGCGGAGCGGATCATTTGGGTGGGAATGGAGTGTTTTTCACATTCAGGCTTTCGGGAAGGATTTGGCGAATGGAACCGCTCCGCGCCACCATTTGCCAGTCATTTCACCCCGTCGCCTTTTTTCATCGCCTTGCCTTCATCGGCGCGCTGTTTGCGCACGGCCTTGGGGTCGGCAATCAGGGGACGGTAGATTTCCACCCGGTCGAGCGCGCGCAGCGTGGCGTCCAACTTGACCGGCTTGGCGTAGATGCCCAGTTTGTTCTTGCCGCCGGGGTCGATTCCGGGGTATTTCCGCAATAGCCCCGAAGCGTTGATCGCATCGTTTACCGTTGCCCCTTCCGGCAGCGCGAGCTTCACCACTTCCTGATGACTGGCAAGCGCGTAGACCACTTCGATTTCAATGCTTTCGGCGCTGGTTTCACTCATGGGGGCACACTTCCCGGGCGCGCGCTGCCATAGACCTGTTCGGCGCGTTTGACAAAGGCATCGACAAAGGAATTGGCAATGTGATTGAACACCGGCCCCAGCACCTTTTCCAGGATGCGGCTGGAAAACTGGTAATGCAGATCGAATTCGATCTTGCACGCGGACTCGCCCAGCGCGGTGAAATGCCAGCCGCCATCGAGCCGGGTAAACGGGCCGTCACGGAAATGAATCAACATCTCGGTCGGCACACGCTTGCTGTTTTCGGTGCTGAAATGGGATTTGATGCCGTGGTAATTGATGTGCAAGGTTGCGGCGGTGATTTCGTCATTGCGGGTAATCAGATCGACCCCGCCGCACCAGGGCAGGAAACGCGGGTAATCCTCGCAGCGGTCGACCAGTTCGAACATCTGCGCAGGACTGTATTCGATCAAAACCTTCTTCTGTACATCGACCATGAGCCGTCCCGGACAAGTGCCGGATGAAACTGATAACATTCGCGATTCTACCGCAAGTCAGCCCGCCGATCAGTCATGAGCATCATCGACAACCGCAAAGCCTTCCACGACTTTTTCATCGAAGAAAAACACGAAGCCGGGCTTGTGCTCGAAGGCTGGGAAGTCAAGGCGATCCGCGTTGGACGCGCCCACATCAAGGAAGCCTACGTCATCATTCGCGGCGAGGAGCTTTTCATCCTCGGCATGCACATCACCCCCCGCGCCGAAACCTCGACCCACACCCAGGTCGACCCCGTACGCACCCGCAAACTGCTCTTGCACGGCAAGGAAATCGCCCGCCTGATCGGCAAGGTCGAACGCGCCGGTTTCACCCTGATACCGCTCGATCTGCATTTTTCCAAGGGCCGGATCAAGGTCGAGATCGGACTGGCCAAGGGCAAGAAACTCTATGACAAACGCGAAGACGAGAAAAAACGCGATTGGGATCGGGAGAAAGCGCGCCTGATGCGGGAAAAAGTGTAGTCACAAATAAAAAGGGCCTGGATCATGCTTTTGCACTGCACTGCCTATCAACACGGCCAGCGCCTCGCCGAACTGGACATCGCCCACATTGGCGACTACCTGAACCTGCCCGAGTGCTTCATCTGGGTGGCGCTGCGGGATGCTTGCGCCGATGAACTCGCCCAGATGCAGGCCGCGTTCAAGCTGCACGAACTCGCGGTCGAGGACGCCAACCACGGCCACCAGCGCCCCAAGATCGAGGAATACGACAACGAAATTTTCGCTGTCATGCACCTGATCGAGGAAACCCAGAAAAACGATCCGGAAGGCAAAAACCACGCAAGCCTGCGTACGGGTGAGATGCATGTTTTCGCTGGCGGGAAATACATCATCTCGATCCAGAACAACTATCGTGACGATTTGTCCAGCGCACGCGCGCGCTGCGAACGCAACCCCAAGAGTCTCGCCCATGGCCCGGGTTATGTGTTCTATACCTTGATCGACACCGTGGTCGATTGCTACTTCCCGCTGATCGAGCAACTCGAAGGCGAGCTTGAAAAAATAGAGGAACGCATCTTCACCCATGGCGATGGCCTGAGCGGGCGCGCCAACACCCGGCGTCTCTACCGGCTGAAACGCAAGGTCACCGTGCTCAAGCACGCGGTGACGCCACTCATGGAAGCAATCGGCAAACTGCACAGCGGCAGCCGTGTGCCGCCGGTATGCGGCGGCAAGCGCCACCATTTCCGCGACGTCTACGACCACCTCCAGCGCCTGAATGCCTCGCTCGACGGCATTCGCGACACCTTGGCCACCGCCATCCAGGTCAACCTCGCCCTGGTCACCATTGACCAGACTGAAGTCAGCAAACGTCTGGCCGCCTGGGCGGGTATTTTCGCTGTCATCACCGCTTTTGCCGGTATCTGGGGAATGAATTTCACCCATATGCCGGAACTGGCCTGGGAGTTCGGTTACCCCGCCGCGCTCATGCTCATTGCAATCACCGCCATGTTGCTCTACCGGCGTTTCCGCAAGGCGCACTGGCTGTAGCCACCTCAATATTGGTCTGGATGCCGATGGGGAGTTTTTTACGGGTCATGGCGCTTTTTCACAGGCGGGATACTGGATTATAGCGCGAGGGCATGTCCCATCGCTGCATGACTTTCGTGCGTTTTCGTGCATATCGGCCATTCCATGGCGTACGCTGAACATGACATAAGCAAAAATGATTTCACAATCCGTGTTTCCATGATCATGCTGTATCGTTCATGATGATTACCTTTTTCTCCGCCAGCCGACACAAAAACATCCGCGATGCTTCGGGTAACTGGACCGCTGCATGGGTGCACTTGTTCCCCCCGCAACTTTGATAACATCCGGCGATGCACTCGTCCGCCATTCCGCCCGCTGCCGACATCGTTGCCTTCGACGGTAGCCCTTTTCGCCTGCACCGCAGTTTTCCGCCCGCAGGTGACCAGCCCGCGGCCATCGACCAGCTTTGCGAGGGCATCGAGGATGGGCTGCTGTACCAGACCCTGCTGGGGGTGACCGGCTCGGGCAAGACTTACACCATCGCCAACGTCATCGCCCGCATGGGGCGTCCCGCCTTGGTGCTCGCGCCCAACAAGACGCTGGCCGCGCAGCTTTACGCCGAATTCCGCGAGTTCCTGCCCGAGAACGCGATCGAGTATTTCGTCAGCTATTACGATTATTACCAGCCCGAGGCTTATGTGCCCTCGCGCGATTTGTTCATCGAGAAGGATTCCGCGATCAATGAGCACATCGAGCAGATGCGGCTGTCCGCGACCAAGAGCCTGATGGAGCGGCGCGACGTGGTGATCGTGGCTTCGGTGTCGTGCATCTATGGCATTGGTGATCCGGTGGATTACCACGCGATGATCCTGCACCTGCGTGAGGGCGAAAAACTGGCGCAGCGCGATCTCATTGGCCGACTGGTGGCGATGCAGTACACCCGCTCCGACATCGATTTCCACCGCGGCGTTTTCCGCGTACGCGGCGACGTGATCGACGTCTTTCCCGCCGAGAATGCCGAACTCGCGGTGCGCATCGAGTTGTTCGACGACGAGATCGAACAACTCACCTTGTTCGATCCGCTCACCGGCCAGCTCAAGCACAAGCTCGGGCGCTTCACCATTTATCCTTCCAGCCACTACGTCACTCCGAGATCCACGGTAGTGAAGGCCATCGAGGCGATCAAGGAAGAACTGAACGAGCGCATTGCTTTCTTCCAGCGCGAAAGCAAGCTGGTCGAGGCTCAGCGCATCGCCGAGCGCACCCGCTTCGATCTCGAAATGCTCAACGAGATGGGTTTCTGCAAGGGCATCGAAAATTACTCGCGCCATCTCTCCGGGCGCGCTCAAGGGGAACCGCCGCCGACGCTCATCGACTACCTGCCGCCCGACGCGCTGCTTTTCATCGACGAGTCCCACGTCACCATCGGTCAGGTTGGCGGTATGTACAAGGGCGACCGTTCGCGCAAGGAAAACCTGGTGAATTATGGTTTTCGCCTGCCTTCGGCGCTCGACAACCGGCCCTTGAAATTCGATGAATTCGAGCGCCTGATGCCGCAGACCGTATTCATCTCCGCCACCCCGGCGGCTTATGAAGCCGCGCATCAGGGGCAGGTGGTCGAGCAGGTGGTGCGCCCAACCGGGCTGGTCGACCCCGAGGTCATCGTGCGCCCGGCCACGACCCAGGTCGACGATCTTTTCGGCGAGATCAGAAAGCATGTCGAGGTCAACGAGCGGGTGCTGGTGACGGTGCTCACCAAGCGCATGGCCGAGGATTTGACCGATTACCTTGCCGAACACGGCATCAAGGTGCGCTACCTGCATTCGGACATCGATACCGTGGAGCGGGTGGAAATCATCCGCGATCTGCGCTTGGGCGAATTCGACGTGCTGGTGGGGATCAATCTGTTGCGCGAAGGGCTGGATATTCCCGAAGTGTCGCTGGTGGCAATTCTCGACGCCGACAAGGAAGGTTTCCTGCGTTCCGAACGCTCGCTGATCCAGACTATAGGCCGCGCCGCGCGCCACATCCACGGCACAGCCATTCTTTATGCTGATGTTGTTACCGATTCGATGAAGGCGGCAATTGGCGAGACCGGACGCCGCCGCGCCAGGCAGATCGCTTTCAACGAGGCGCACGGCATCGTGCCGCGCAGCGTAACCAAGCGCATCAAGGACATCATCGACGGGGTGTATTCGGAGCCCAGTGATGTGAGCCGCGCCACGGTAGCCAAGGTGGATTACGCCGCGCTCGATGAAAAAACGCTCGCCCGCGCGATCAAGAAACTGGAAAAGGAAATGCAGGAGCACGCTCGCAACCTCGAATTCGAGCAGGCCGCCGCGGCGCGGGATGAGCTGTTCCGGTTACGGGAGCGGGCGTTCGGTGCGGATCGGCACGGGGGGGAGTAATTCCTGCCTCAATCGCCAAACAATTGAAACGTCCTGTCTGGATGCAAGCGCGCCCATAGCGCGCGCATGGCCGCGCCCGCGCCAAGTTTCAGGCGGTGAGTGACGATTGAGCTCACTTCGCTTTCGCCGGGGTTGATTTCCACCGTGGGAATACCGCGTTGGCTTGCCCGCCATACCGGCCCGGCGATATAGGGAAATACGCTGGTCGTGCCGATCGTCACCACGAGGTCGGGATCGGCTTCCAGCACCTTGGAGAGTTGCGCGATCGCCTCTTCCGGCAGCATCTCGCCGAAGAGCACGACTTCCGGCCGCAGCAGCCGGCCACAGGCAGGACAGGACGGCGGCAAATTCATTCCGTCATAGTCGGTGACCTTTTTCGTGTAATCGCAGGCGGTGCATGACAGGCGATGGATGGTGCCATGGATTTCGATCAGCTTGTTCGAGCCCGCGGCGCGGTGCAGGCCATCGATATTCTGGGTCAGCACCCAGAGGCCGGGTTTGTCGCGTTCGAGCGCGGCGATGACGCGGTGGGCATCGTTGGGCCCCGCGCCCCGGCAATTGGCCTCGATCTCGCCGATATAACGCCAAGTGACTTCGGGTCGGGCCGCCAGCATCCGCCCCGAAAGCGCTTCTTCGATACTTATTCCTTCGGCGGTGAGGTTGCCGTCGTAGAGCCCGCCGACCCCGCGATAGGTCGGCAGGCCGGAATCGGCGGAAATTCCCGCGCCGGTGATGAAGAGTGGCTTTTCAGCCTTGCCGATGAGCGCGGCGACGGCATCAAGGGTGGCATCCATGCCGGTAACATTTCCCATTCCTGCTGCTCCCACGATCTTTCAGCGCCTGCTGGGCGCTTCCGCTTTGGGCGTGGTCAACTCGATATAGCGGCGGCGTTCTTCGGCGAAACGCGCGACAATTTCGCCGCGCTCGCGTACCTTGGCGTCGATCATCGTGCGTACCATGGAAATGTCACCATTGAGATCACGCATGGCCTTGTCCTGTTCCGGGGTGAGCGGCTTGCCGCTCAGGACGCCGAATTCCCCTTCCATGCTCTTCCTCTGCCCGACCAGGTTCTGTTCCTGAGAACGCAACTCGACAAGACGCTGGTCGATATCCGCCACTTCGCGGTCACGACGCTCATTGATGGCATTGAGATTGGGATAGGCCCCAAGCAGCGCGCGGTCCATCTGCTGCTGTTTCCGTATCGCTTCCTCGGCGATGCGCAGACGGACCTTTTCCGCTTCACGCGCCGCGATCTCTTCCGGCGTCAGCGGCGCGGCGACTTGACGCACGACGGTGCCTCCCGGTGTGATTTCCCGATAGGCGCGACCATAACAGACCGGTTGCAGGATATCGCTACAGACTGGCTGACTACCGACATCACAGCAATAGGTGTTCCCGGCTTGCGCCGTCACATGACCCAACATGCCAAACATGGCAATGAGCATGGAACCCACACCGAATCCAGCAAACCTAACGAGCCGAACGAGTGCCATAAACTTCCCGATAAGCCTTGACCGCATCCAGATGTGCCACGAAAGCAGCATTGTCGGCCAGATAAGAGACCAGATTTTCGAGGGTAGCCACTGCGACCACCGGGATATTATATGTCACGGCAACTTCCTCGGCAGCCGAAATCGCTCCTTGGCCACGTTCCATGCGATCGAGCGCGATGACCACGCCGGCTGGCGTCGCCCCACGGGCGCGGATGATCGCCACCGATTCGCGCACCGACGTCCCCGCTGAAATCACATCGTCGATGATCAGTACCCGGCCCGCGAGCGGCGCGCCGATCAGGGCGCCGCCCTCGCCATGATCCTTGGCTTCCTTGCGGTTGAAGGCAAAGGGCACATTCTTCCCGGTCTCGGCCAGACGCATGGCGGCACCCGCCGCCAATGGAATGCCTTTGTAGGCCGGGCCGAACAGCATGTCGAAGCCCAAACCCGTCCGCCCGCCGGTCTCGCGCGCGGCAACAATGGCCCGCGCGTAGAAACCGCACAGGGCATTGAATGACGTTCCATCATCGAACAGCCCGGAATTGAAGAAATACGGCGAATTCCGTCCCGCCTTGGTCACGAACGAGCCGAAGCGGAGAGCGCCCTTGTCACAGGCGAGCGCGATGAAATCCCGGCTAAAATCCAAACTCTCCCCCCACTCTCGAACCGTCCGAAACCGCATATGGTACGCATCCTCTCTGCCAACCTCAATGGTATACGATCAGCATTGTCGAAAGGGTTCCACGACTGGCTGCCGGAAATCGCTCCCGACATCATCTGCGTCCAGGAACTCAAGGCCCAGGCCGATGATCTCACCGAGGCGACGCGCAAGCTCAACGGGATGAAAAGCTGGTTCCATCATGCCGAAAAGAAAGGCTACAGCGGTGTCGGCATATACAGTCATCACCTCCCGGACAAGGTGACCGTGGGGTTGGGCATCGCCGACATTGACGCCGAAGGGCGTTACCTGCAACTGGATTTTCCGGCGCTCTCGGTGGTATCGCTCTATCTGCCTTCGGGCTCCAGTTCCCCTGAACGCCAGGCGGCGAAATTCAGCTTCATGGAACGCTTCCTGCCCCGTCTCGCCGAACTCGCCGAGCATGCCAGGCTCGCCGGACGTGAAATCGTGATCTGTGGCGACTGGAACATCGCCCACCGCGAAATCGACCTCAAGAACTGGAAAAGCAACCAGAAGAATTCCGGCTTCCTGCCCGAAGAACGCGCTTGGCTGTCGCGGATATTCGATGAACTCGGCTATGTAGACGTCTACCGCCAGCTCCATCCCACGGCGGGAGAAGAAGGCTACACCTGGTGGTCGAACCGCGGCCAGGCATGGGCAAAGAACGTCGGCTGGCGCATCGACTACCAGATTGCCAGCCCCGGCCTCGCCGCCCTCGCCCGCCGTGCCTGGGTCTACAAGGAACAACGTTTCTCCGACCACGCGCCGCTCATCGTCGATTACGACATCGACCCGTAGCCCGCTGTTTCTCCTCCCGAACCGCAGCAATCCAGTCGCACAAGGCCGCGCTTGGCCTTATAGTCCGGAGATCGCGGGCCTGCCCGCCGCCAACAACAACCATGGGGAGGAGAACAAACATGACCACGAACAAACCATTGCCTGTCGATGCCGACGCCATCGAGACCCGGGAATGGCTCGATGCCCTCGTCGCCGTCATCGGACGCGAAGGCCCCGAACGCGCCCATTACCTGATCGAACGCCTGATCGAAGCCGCGCGCGAACACGGGATCAACCTGCCCTACTCGGCAACGACCGAATACATCAACACCATCCCCCCCGACCAGCAGCCGAAATACCCCGGCAACCCGGATCTCGAACTCAAGATCCACGCCTACATCCGCTGGAACGCGATGGCGATGGTGGTACGGGCAAACAAACACACCAACGTCGGCGGCCATATCGCCTCCTTCGCCTCTGCGGCGGCGCTCTACGATGTAGGCTACGAGCATTTCTGGCACGCGCCGGGCGCGGAACACGGCAGCGACCTGATCTACATCCAGGGCCATTCGGTGCCCGGCATCTACGCCCGCGCCTTCCTGCTCGGGCGACTATCCGAAGAACAACTCGACCACTTCCGCCAGGAAACCCACGGCAAGGGCATCTCATCCTACCCCCACCCCTGGCTGATGCCGGACTTCTGGCAATTCCCCACGGTATCGATGGGCCTGGGCCCGCTATGCGCGATCTATGCCGCGCGCTTCATGAAATACCTCGCCAGCCGCCAACTCATCGACGCCAAAGACGCCGCGCGGCGCAAGGTCTGGGCCTTCCTCGGCGACGGCGAAACCGACGAAGTCGAAGCCCTCGGCGCCATCGGCATGGCCGGGCGCGAAAAACTCGACAACCTTATTTTCGTCATCAACTGCAACCTGCAACGGCTCGACGGCCCGGTGCGTGGCAACGGCAAGATCATCCAGGAACTGGAAGCGGAATTTCGCGGCGCGGGCTGGAACGTGATCAAACTGATCTGGGGCACGCACTGGGACGCGCTATTCGCCCGCGACAAGCAAGGCATCCTGCGCCAGCGCATGATGGACGTATGCGATGGCGAATATCAGACCTACAAGGCAAAAAATGGCGCTTACGTGCGCGAGCACTTCTTCAACACCCCGGCGCTCAAGGCGCTGGTCGCCGACTGGACCGACGATGACGTCTGGCAACTCAATCGCGGCGGCCATGACATATTCAAGATATTCGCCGCCTACCGCAGCGCCGTCGACCACCCGGGCCAACCCACTGTCATCCTCGCCAAGACCATCAAGGGTTTTGGCATGGGCGCGGCGGGCGAAGCAATGAACATCTCCCACCAACAAAAAAAGCTGGACACCGAAGCCGTGCGCCGTTTCCGCGACCGCTTCGGCCTGCCGGTGCCCGATGACCAGCTCGCGCAAGTCCCCTACCTCAAGTTCGCCGACGATTCCCCTGAATACCAATACCTGCGTGATCACCGCCTCGCGCTGGGCGGTTTCATCCCCGCCCGCCGCCGCCGCGCCGCGCCGCTGGCGATACCGCCGCTTGCCGCCTTCGACGCCCTGCTCGCCGCCTCGGGCGAAGGCCGCGAACTGTCGACCACGATGGCGATGGTGCGGATCATGAACCTGCTGCTGAGAGACGCTCGGCTTGGCCGCCACATCGTCCCCATCGTCCCCGACGAATCGCGCACCTTCGGCATGGAAGGCATGTTCCGCCAATATGGCATCTGGAACCAGGAAGGACAAAGATATGTCCCCGAAGACCACGACCAATTGATGTTCTACAAGGAAAGCCTCACCGGCCAGATCCTGCAGGAAGGCATCAACGAAGCCGGCGCCATGGCCGACTGGATTGCCGCGGGCACCGCCTACAGCGTACACGGCGTGCAGATGGTGCCGTTCTACATCTGCTATTCGATGTTCGGTCTGCAACGGACGATGGACCTCGCCTGGGCCGCGGGCGACCAACGCACGCGCGGCTTTCTCATCGGCGGCACTGCCGGGCGCACCACCCTCAACGGCGAAGGACTGCAACACGAAGACGGCCACAGCCAGGTACTCGCCAGCCTCATTCCCAACTGCATCAGTTACGACCCCACCTTCCAATACGAAGTCGCGGTCATCGTGCAAGACGGCCTGCGCCGCATGTTCGCCGAACAAGAAGACGTCTATTACCACCTCACGGTAATGAACGAAAACTACGCGCACCCGGAAATGCCCGCTGGCGCCGAAGCCAACATCCTCCGTGGCCTCTACCTCTTTCGCAAAGGTCCGGCCTCGAACGGCCCCAGAGTGCAATTGCTCGGCTCCGGCAGCATTTTCCGCGAAATCATCGCCGCCGCCGACCTGCTGGCAAACGACTGGCATGTGGAAGCCGACCTCTGGGGCTGCCCCGGCCTCAATCAACTGGCGCGCGACGGACGCGACACCGAACGCTGGAACCTGCTCCACCCCACCGCCACCCCACGCCGCTCGCATGTGGAAAACTGCCTCGACGACACCCGCGGCCCGATCATCGCCGCCACCGATTACGTGCGGCTCTATGCCGAACAAATCCGCCCCTTCATCCACCGCCGCTACCTCACCCTCGGCACCGACGGCTTTGGCCGCTCCGACACCCGCGCCGCCCTGCGTCATTTCTTCGAAGTCGACCGCCACTGGATCACGCTCGCCGCGTTGAAGGCACTGGCCGACGACGGCGCAATCGGACGAGAAAAAGTCACCGAAGCCATCGCCCAATACGGGCTGGACACGAACAAGCCCAACCCGCTCACGGTCTGATCAGGGTTTACGGGTGCGGCCTGAAACTTTTGTCCGGTGACTGACCACAAAGGAAAAGTGAAATGCCGACAAGAGGGTTCATGGTATTGCCGTTCCTGGCGTTGCTGTTCATGGGTTCATCCAGCGCCAGTGCTCATGATGAAAGTTTCCGGTTTCCACCGCTGACAGACGACAAAGGCCGCGCCAGCGGCCACTCCGTCTTCTGTCATCTGTCCTCTGACCCCTGGATCATTCCCGCCCCGACCGTATTGTTGTTGCTCTCGTCGATGACGATGAATGCGCCGGTGGCGCGGTTGTCGGCATAGGCATCGGCGAAGAGGGGTTGCGCGAGCTTGAAATGCACGCGGGCGATGTCGTTCATGACGAGTTTTTCGGCGGGGAGGCGCTCCAG
>JAITCV010000217.1 GCA_031282905.1 Azoarcus sp.
GCAATATTTCGCGCAGTTCCTGATTGACGGCGGTCATGTCGTTGGCAATGCCGAAGTCGCGTATATGGGCCTCCATATCCGCAATGTCCCGAATCTGGCCTATAAACCAAGGGTCTATGGCTGTGGCGGCGTGGATTTCCTCCACGCTCACGCCGGCGAGCAGAGCCTGGCGCAGGGCGAACAGGCGGCGGGAATGAGGTCTGGCGAGCGCCGCAAGCGCCTCCTCGCGCGAGGGCGGGATATCCCCGCCACCATTGCCGAGTCCGGCTGCGCCTGTTTCCATGGAGCGCAGGCCCTTCTGCAGGGCCTCCTTGAAGGTGCGTCCGATGCTCATGGCTTCGCCCACGCTTTTCATGGAAGTGGTGAGGACGTCCTCCGCGCCGGGAAATTTTTCAAAGGTGAAACGCGGAATCTTGACAACGCAGTAATCAATGGCCGGCTCAAAGCTGGCCGCCGTCTCGCGGGTGATGTCGTTGCGCAGTTCATCCAGAGTGTAACCCACTGCCAGCTTGGCCGCCAGCTTGGCTATGGGAAAGCCCGTGGCCTTGGAGGCCAGCGCCGAGGAACGCGAGACGCGCGGGTTCATTTCGATCACGATCATGCGGCCATCCGTGGGGTTGATGGCGAATTGCACGTTGGAGCCGCCGGTGTCGACGCCGATTTCGCGCAGCACCGCGATCGAGGCGTTGCGCAGGATCTGGTATTCCTTGTCGGTGAGCGTCTGCGCCGGGGCGACGGTGATCGAATCGCCGGTGTGCACGCCCATGGGGTCGAGGTTCTCGATCGAACAGACGATGATGCAGTTGTCTTGGTTGTCGCGCACCACTTCCATCTCGAATTCTTTCCAGCCCAGGAGCGATTCTTCGATCAGGAGTTCGTTGGTCGGGCTGGCTTCCAGGCCGCGCTTGCAGATTTCGTGGAATTCCTCGGTGTTGTAGGCGATGCCGCCGCCGGTGCCGCCGAGGGTGAAGCTGGGACGGATGATGACGGGAAAACCGATGCCGCCTTGCACCTGCACGGCTTCTTCCATGCTGTGCGCGATGCCCGAGCGCGCCGAGCCGAGACCGATGCGGGTCATGGCGTCCTTGAATTTGAGGCGGTCTTCGGCCTTGTCGATGGCTTCCTTGGATGCGCCGATGAGTTCGACGCCGTATTTTTCCAGCACACCGTTCTTGGCCAGATCGAGTGCGCAATTGAGCGCCGTTTGTCCGCCCATCGTCGGCAGGATGGCGTCGGGGCGCTCCTTGCCGATGATGCGTTCGAGTATTTGCCAGGTGATCGGCTCGATATAGGTGACGTCGGCGGTGCCGGGGTCGGTCATGATCGTCGCCGGGTTGGAATTGACCAGGACGACGCGGTAGCCCTCTTCGCGCAACGCCTTGCACGCCTGCGCGCCGGAGTAATCGAACTCGCACGCTTGCCCGATGACGATCGGGCCAGCGCCGATGATCAGGATGGTTTGGATGTCGGTACGTTTAGGCATTTTGTTTGCTGTCTTGGATCAGTTGTTGGATTTGCTGGATGTGGGGGTCTTGGCTGGCGATTTCCAGGCGGTTGATCTCGGCACATGCGTAATGAAACAGGTCGAAGGAATATTTGTTCAGCGGGTGATGACCGCATGTGGGGCAAGCGTCTTCCTCGTTTCTGTCGGATTGGAGGTTCTTTTTCTTGTCTTTATCTTCCTCGACAAGACGGAACAACTCTGCCGCGCGCTTGGCTTCCTTTTCACGAATGGGGAGTTCTTGTATCTCGTCCAGTTTTGCTTCCATGTTGGCAAACGAGATGCGTCGCACGCCACGCAACACTTCGTAGCGAATCAGCGGCGTGATGAATAGTTCAACATCGGGATCATTGGTGAGATCATGCAGACGTGCTCCCGCCTCCTCATGCCTGCGATTTCCTGGTTCGGGCTCAAGCGCGCCAATCAACAGATTGGTATCTAACAGTACTCTGCGGCTCATGCCTGATGCTCCACCTCGTTCAGCAGGGAAAGCAACCCTTGCTTGGCTTTTTGGTTTTGCTCAGGGTCCAGCGCCATTGCCTGAAACTTGAGTTCGTTGCAGTCCACCCCAAAAGCGCGTTCCAACACATCAACGAGCGAGCGTCGATTCGCTCCCACGATCGTCTGGCTTCTCACCACCTCGTCCGTATCGCGCTTCAACAAATAGGCTTCACCGTCTTTCAATTGCGTGAGTACCAGCGGCGAATGCGTGGCAATGTAGAAAATCGTGTTGGGCAGCAGCGTCTTGAGGCATGGAATGATCCGGGCTTGCCATTCCGGGTGCAGGTGGGCGTCGATCTCGTCGATCAGCACGATGCCGCGTACATTTTGCAACTGCACTTCGTTGGTAAACGCGGCGTAACCTGCAACAATAGCCTGCATTATTTTAACAAGCGAGGCAAAACCAGAACTCAGTTCCCCTAGTTCCCGCTTTTCCCCATCTACTTTCAGAAACACCCGTCCCCTGCCATCTGTTTTCAGAAATTTCGGGTCAATGCGTTCATCAACTTCATGCAGCATGGACAACACGGCATAAATCTCAACCTCGCGATTATCCTTTGATTCTTGAAAGCTATTAGCGGATAGCGCACGCGTACGGAACCAAGTGCGCGTACTGCCTATCATGCCCAAACTACTCAATTGTCCCTTATCGAACGCATCGAAAAGATCATTGAAGTATGCTAACTGACGATCCACGAATGTTCCCACAACATCGGCAATAGTGACATCCTCACTTGCCAGACTGGCACGCCGGCCAGCGCCAATGAACACCACGGGAACGTTATGAAGGGAGGCATTGCTTTTCCATATCTCCTTCAATGTAAAAAGATCCTTGTGCTCGGAAACCTCCAACTGCATTCCCGATGACGCATCCGACATGCGTGCCATGACTGCGACATCTCGTGACACAGGCGCGTCGCCACGATGTTTTGCCCAATAATTCTGAGCGAAACTCTTGTTGGACGCCAACAAAAACTGATAAATCGCCTCCAGACATTTCGTTTTACCCACCCCGTTTGCACCAAACAAGGTGTAGACGCGCTGACCCGGCGCGAAATGCAGTTCCACACGCCCAACTCCGCGCAGTCCTTCAATCATCACATCGGTCAGCATGGTCGACCTCCTCACCCCATCAGCCCGACGAAGCGGTCGAACAAATACGCCACGTCATGCGGCCCCGGACTTGCCTCCGGATGCCCTTGGAACGAGAACGCGGGCGTATCGGTGCGGGTGATACCCTGGTTGGAGCCGTCGAACAGCGACACGTGCGTCACCCGCAGGTTTTCCGGCATCGTCGCCGGATCGACCGCGAAGCCGTGGTTCTGGCTGGTGATGAGCACCTGCCCGGTATCGAGGTCCTTCACCGGATGATTCGCGCCGTGATGGCCAAACTTCATCTTCAGAGTCTTCGCGCCGGAGGCCAGCGCCAGCAACTGGTGGCCGAGACAGATGCCGAAAGTCGGTACCCGCGCCGCGAGAATCTCGCGGATGGCTTCGATCGCGTAGTCGCACGGTTCCGGATCGCCCGGCCCGTTGGAGAGGAACACGCCGTCTGGTTTCAGCGCCAGCACTTCCTGCGCGGGGGTCTGCGCGGGCACCACGGTGAGACGGCAGCCGCGTTCGGCGAGCATGCGCAAAATATTGCGCTTGATGCCGAAATCGTAGGCCACCACATGTCGGCGCGGCGCTTCCTGCACGCCATACCCCTCGCCCAACCGCCATTCGCTCTCCGTCCACGCGAACGCCTCGCGTGTGCTGACGGTCTTGGCCAAATCCATCCCCGCCAGGCCGGGAAATGCCCTCGCCTGCGCAAACGCCGCCTCCACATCGAGATCAAGCGAAGCGTCCGGCTCGCCGCTCACGATACAGCCCGCCTGCGCGCCTTTCTCGCGCAATATGCGAGTCAGCTTGCGGGTATCGATTCCGGCGATCGCCACCACGTTCTCGGCGCGCAACCAATCGTCGAGACGCCGCGCCATGCGGAAGTTGGAAGGCAAGATCGGCAGATCGCGGATCACCAGACCAGCGGCATGCGCCCGCCCCGACTCCACATCCTCGTCATTGACGCCGGTATTGCCGATATGCGGATAGGTCAGGGTCACGATCTGGCGGCAATAACTCGGATCGGTAAGGATTTCCTGATAGCCGGCCATCGAAGTGTTGAACACCACCTCACCGGTTGCGCTGCCGGCCGCGCCAATTCCCTTGCCACGAAAAACCGTACCATCGGCAAGCACGAGCAAGGCGGAAGGAAAGGCGGCCATCACGGAAAACTCCTGAATTCGTCCAAATGCAAAAACAGCCCTCGCGGGCCGCTTCCTCATGCAAAAAACGGGACGGGTCATCGACCCATCCCGCTGAAATAACTTGTTGATTCTAACGTTTTTTTGCCCGCGAAGCAAACTGGGCGCGCTTCTGGTTCCGCTTCTGCTCCTGTGAAACGGGCCGGATCGGGACGAGAACTGGAACGAGCCTCAGCCCAGTGCATCGTACTGAAGGCGCTCGAACGATTCGCCACGAAACTTTGCGCGTTGGAGCGCACCCTGTGCGGCACCGCGACGCTTGAAAGCGAGGCACCGCCAAGCAAGCTCGTATAGTGCTGCATTCTTGATAGAACTTTTGTAGGGGCGACGCATGCGTCGCCCCTGGCATCACGTGGGGCCGGTTTCCAGCCGGCCATGGCACAAAGTGCCGCTGAAGAGATTGGGCTGGCCCGGCAGGATGCCGACCCCACGAGGGTTCCACAAATCGGGTTCTACAGCTCGTAGTAGGGGCACGGCGCGCCGTGCCCCTACAGTCGTTGCCGTCGATGGGGCGACGCATGCGTCGCCCCTACAAATCCGCGCCGTCGCCGTGTTTCCAGGTATTTTCATGGTTGGATCAACTAAAGTATGCTGGATTTTCACTTCAAGACAGACCAGACGCAGCTTGGGCCGTTACGGCAATGAATCGAGTCGTTGCTGGAGCGTATCGCAGCCTGAGCGGAGATTGACTCTGGCGGCTCAGGATTCTTGGACAAGGAGAAGCGCATGAACGCGATAGATGCTGTAAAAATGAAAAAAACCATCGTGGATTTTGCCGTTCTGGGTGTCGAGCGTTTTTTGCAAGAACATCCGGGACTGGAATTTTATGCGTTTGCCTTCGATTGCAATGCCGAATATGGAGAAGTC
>JAITCV010000247.1 GCA_031282905.1 Azoarcus sp.
AGCGAACTCGACACCGTGCGCGCGGAATTGCCCCGGCTGATGGAAGGTGTGGCCGCGCTCGACGCCCCCTTGGTCGTGGATGTCGGCGTGGGACGAAACTGGGATGAAGCGCACTGAAATGGCCCCCATGCCGAACCGCCACTGCCCCGGCGTTCGGGTATAACGGAGCCGCTCATGGATGGCCACCTCGCTGCGCCCGTTGCGTTTCATTCTGGCCTGATTTCAAACCACGGCGCTGCGCGCATTCAGTCAAGCAAGTGGCGGCGTTGCCGCCGCTTCATTCAATTCGATCTTGTTTCCTGCATCCGTTTCCTGTTCCCTGATCGCTCAATCTCCACTCGTATCGAGGAAGATTTCCACCCGCCGGTTGCGCATCCGTTCGCTTTCCTGCGCGTTGTTGGCGATCGGTTCGGTTTCGCCCTTGCCGTCGGCGCTCATGCGCGCGAGGGCGATGCCGCGGCGGCGCAGATGTTCCATGACCGCTTCGGCGCGCTGGATGGACAACTTCAGGTTGTGCATCTCCCGCCCGATGCTGTCAGTATGACCGACGATATGGATCGTGAGCTGGTCATGGCGTTCGAGGATCGGCGCGATGCGCTCGAGCAAGCCGGAAAGCGAGGCCTGGAGCGCGGCGCTGCCGGAGCTGAAACCATTGGCGGCGGGCAGACTCAGACGCAATCCGCGCGGCAGATGGTCGATGTGGAAATCTTTTTCGCCCTGAAGCGCGCTGGTCAGTTCCTGTTGCAGGCTCTCCCAATCCATGGCGACCACGACAACGGGCGTTTCGGGCACAGCGGGCGTGTTTGCGTCTGCCGACGTGTCCGTCGCCGGCGTGTCGTCGACAGTGTCGAACTGGAACAGGGGGGCGAGTTCCGCGCAGGCGGCAAGCAGCAAGGCGGTGGCAAGGGCAAGCAGGCGGGAGAGCAGGGCGGGCATTTGCGGGAAATCATGGTTGGAATGGGGGGAGATGGTAGAGGCAGGAGTCGAAGAAAGGAAGGTATGATTTTCCCCCGTTCTCATTACACTTGCCTTGTTCCGACCCGGAGAAACGAACATGAGTGTCACCCCGCAAGATGTCACGGCAGCCCTGGGCACCGTCATCGACCCTTATACAGGCAAGGATTTCGTGTCGATGCGCTGCATCCGCAATCTCGTCGTGGGCGAAGGATCGGTGTCTTTCGCGCTTGAACTGGGTTATCCGGCGCGCGGCCAGCATGAAGCCATTCGCCACCTGCTTGTCGAAGCGCTCACGAACGCGCTTCCCGGCGTCGGACGGCTGGATATCGATTTGAGCAGCAAGATCATGCCCCATGTGGTGCGCAACGGGGTGAAGCTCATGCCCGGCGTGAAGAACGTCATCGCGGTGGCATCGGGCAAGGGCGGCGTGGGCAAGAGCACCACGGCGGTGAACCTGGCCCTGGCCCTGGCCGCCGAAGGCGCGCGCGTGGGACTGCTCGACGCCGACATCTATGGCCCTTCGCTGCCGCAGATGCTGGGCGTAAGCGGCCAGCATCCCGACTCGATCGACGGCAAGGTGATGGAGCCGGTCGTGGCCCACGGTCTGCAAATGAATTCCATCGGTCTCCTGGTCGATGTCGACACCCCGATGGTGTGGCGCGGGCCGATGGCGACCCAGGCGCTCAACCAGTTGCTGCGCGAGACTCGCTGGCAGGAACTCGACTACATGGTGGTCGACCTGCCGCCGGGCACGGGCGACATCCAGCTTACCCTGGCGCAGAACGTGCCCGTGACCGGCGCGGTCATCGTCACCACGCCCCAGGACATCGCGCTGATCGACGCGAGAAAGGGGCTGAAGATGTTCGAGAAAGTAAACGTGCCCATCTTGGGCGTGGTCGAGAACATGAGCATTCATATCTGTCCGCGTTGCGGTCACGAGGAGCATATTTTCGGCACGGGCGGCGGGCAGAAGATGTGCGCGGATTACGGTATCGCCTTCCTGGGCGCGCTACCGCTCGACCTCGATATCCGCCAGGAAACCGATAGCGGCAAGCCCACGGTGGCCGCCCACCCCACAGGCCGGATCGCCGCGATCTACCGCGAGATCGCGCTCAGGACGGCAGCGGCCATCGCCTGTCAACCACGCGACATGAGTCATAAATTCCCGGTCATCGTGGTGCAGAATGCTCCAGGATAATGATCAGGGAACAGACAGATCGGGTATAGCCGGATTCGATACCGAGCAATGCCGTAGCTGTGGTCCGCCAAGATACGAGGATTTCCCGGCCGCAAGGCCACGCTCCTGCTGTATGCTTCCCGGTTTTGCAGGCCATTGATTCGCCCACCGGAGAAAATCCCATGACTCAAAAACCGAAAGTCGTTGCTGTTTGCGGTTCGCTGAAATTTCCATCGCGTACCCTCGTACTCGTCGAGGAACTGATCGCCGCGCTCGGCGCGCGCGCATCGTTCGATGCACACCTGATAAAACTGGCCGACATCGGCCCGCGCGTGGGCGCCGCGCTGCAAGCGGCTGAGCTTCCCGCCCGAGTGCGAGCGGACATCGAAGCCATCGAGCACGCCGATTTCATCATCGCCGCCTCCCCGGTTTACCAGGCAAGTTACACGGGGCTTTTCAAGCATCTATTCGAATTCGTCGATTACAACGCACTCGCTGGCGTGCCGGTCATGCTGGCCGCCACGGGAGGAAGCGAACGCCATTCGCTGATCTTGGATCACCAATTGCGTCCGCTGTTCGCTTTCTTCCGTGCCCTGACCCTGCCGATGGGAATCTATGCGAGTGAAGCGGATTTCGATCATTACCAACTCGTCAGTCCTGCGGTGAAAGCGTATATCGCCCTCGCCGTCGAACAAGCCCATGCCCATCTGCGTCCGCGTCAGAGTGGCGGATAAACGATGATTGTCATTGCGAAGCGAAAAGCCGCGGCAATCCATGCGGTTCTGGAAAAGCCACGAACAGGGTTTTCGCAATGATGTGGAATCTATTTTGCGGCTGCGTTCCGTGTATCGGCGCCTTCTCCCCACAAAGGGGAGAAGGAAAAACAAAAAGCGCTTCACCAAGGGCGATCGACAGAGGCACACGCACGAAACCTACACGCGAAACCTGTCCGCAGCTTCGCGCCGCATGACCGCCGCTGGCTCTTGTGGAGAGTCTGAACAAGTCATCATTCGGGCGAATGTTGAAATGCAAGGTATTGATTTTTATGAATAAAATATCCGCCAGGATGAAAATTCAGATTTGATCGGCGTTTCCTGGTGAGCGACATCGGCGTCAGCGGATGCCGGTCTATCGGGACGGGAACGGAAAAGTCATCGGTACTCATTATTTCTCTTGTTATTTCTCTCGTGGTCAGTGCAATTCCTCGTAGATGATGTGGAAAATCGTTCATTTCCAGCGTTGCAAAAGGGAAATACTTTACAATGACGACGAAATGGCATGTGCGCGGCCAGGAAATAAGCGACTCTTGCACTGCGGGTTTTACGTATTGGATGCCATTGTGTATTGTGTAGAATCAGAAAATCGTGAACCACGTTACCGCTGGACGGACAAAACATGACAATCATGGCTGTCTTGAGACTTCCGCCGCGGAAAACGTGTGTCATGAAGCGACGCGACATAGCGTGGCGATATTTACGCTGATGGTTGTTACTGAACGCCGCACGACTTTTTGAGAGTTGCGCGGCGTTCAACGTTTACGTCTGTTTATGTCCGCTTTCAGGGACAAACCCATAAAACCCGCCTGACTCCGTGTCGTCGATACCCATGGCGTACGTACTGATTACGGTTCGGGGATTACAAAGGAAATTCGAAAATGGGACACACAAAACTCAAGACCCTGCTTGCCGCTGGCTTTGCCGCCATGTTGGTATTGCTGCTGATCGTCGGTTCCGTGGCCATTATCACCTTGCATCATCTGTCCGACGATCTGGAAGACTTGGCCAACCGGCGCATTCCGCTCCTGAATGGTTACAGCGAACTCTACATTCACACCATGGGTATCCGCGCCAGTACCCTGCAACTGTTTTCCCTGCGCAATGTCGGAGCGCAAACGACCGCCACGCTGGACGATCTGGTTCGCCAGCGTGAAGAGCAATGGAAGTATCTGGACGAAATCTTCAACACCATCTCATCGCTTCCGATATATTCCGAAACCACCCGCAACCGCTATGCCGAACTGAAAAGCGCGCTTGAGGACTGGCGCGCGCATTATGCCAAACTCGATGCCAACCTGAAGCGGCTCGCCGCCGCTTCGCGCGACAACAATGTCGCGGCGTATGACCAGGCGCAGGATGAACTCGACAAGCTTTACGCTGATGTCGTGCAAATGAGCGCGCGACTGGTCAGCTCGATCGACAATGCGCGGGACATACAGGTCACGAATGCCCAGAATGCTGCTTCCGCCGCGGTCAAACATGCTCATTCCTCGATAAACATGGGTATCTGGCTGATGATCGCGGGCGCCATCATTTCCATCCTGGTTGGCCTCGGCATCTACCGTTCGGTGATGAAACAAGTCGGCGGCGAACCGTCCTATGCCAACGATGTACTCCGGGCCGTCGCCTCGGGCGATCTGACCGTCCAGGTCGC
>JAITCV010000142.1 GCA_031282905.1 Azoarcus sp.
GGATAGCTGACGACCACCAGTTCATCGTGGCTGATCCGCACTTCGATAGGTTCGCGCTCCTCGTAGGAACGGTGATAGACCGCGTTGACCACGGCCTCTTCGATGGCGGCGTAGGGAAAGTTCCAGATTCGCGTCGCTTCGGCCCGGTCGGAATGCTTGATGACCGTTTCGTGCAGGTAGTTGCGCTGGATGTAGCTCAGGGCTTCACGTGTCATCCGCGCCAGCGGCCCCTTGAAAATTTTCTCGTCGAAGCGATCACCGCCTGCGCCCTTGGGGAACCAGACCACGTCGATCTGCACGCCGGGAAAGAAGCGTTCCGGCGTTTCGTTGAAGAACAGCAAACCCACACTCTTGGGCCACGGCGATTCGCTGGAACCGCCCGCCACATTCATCTGCCGCCCCAACGCCTCGACGGAAAGCCCCGGCGCATCCGCTGCCAGCGCGCTACCGACTTCCTCCAGGAAGCCTTGCATCAAGGGCTTGGAGAGGTCATCGACACGCGCCGACTGATTGAAGCGGTCATCAAACGGCACCTTGGCGGTCAGACTCAACAGTTCTTGCTCGGTATCGCCCTTGGCTTCGACCGTACTGCTGAAACGGCGAATGAAATACTTCCTGACCTTGTGCTTCGCCGTGACCGCTTCCGGCGCTTTGTAAGGCCGGGACTGTCCACCCGGCGCCCACAACACGATCAGGTTGCGCCCCTCGACGACCTCCAGGCTCAACACCGGAAAATACGGCGGCTGGATCAACTGGCAATGCGCCAGCAGTTCGCGCTGGATTTTGTCGAGCTGATTGGCGGGCAGACCGACCGGCGGAAACACGGGCCGGTCGCCGGCATCGCAGTCCTGCCCGATCACCACATAGCCGCCCCCCAGGTTCTCGAAATCATTGGCGAACGCGCACAGGGTGCGGATGATCGCGTCTGGATTCCACCCGGCCTTGTATTCGATACGATCACGCTCAACCGTGCGCTGGCGCAGCAGGTCGTCGAGGTTGATGGGAAGGTTGCTGTTCGTGATCGTCATCGCTAATTACCGTTGTTTGCGAACGCGTTATGGGGGGGGTCCTATTTTTCGCGGTCGCGTGATTGGCGGCGCATGTTCTCTACTGCGGTGGCCAGATCGACCTCCGCCTTGGGTTTGGCCCAGCGCGGCAAGACGCAAGCTGATGATGTTGCTGCACTGGCTGAGAATGGTCGTGCTGACATCCGAGGTCGTTGGCTGACCACCATCAGGCCAACGCCGTATTTGCGTCCTTCTTTGGCGATACTATCGCGCTATTGAAGTGGGCAGATACAAAACTCGCTACACTATTTTGCGCACACCGTTTACAGAACCAAAAATGATCACTACAATGCGCGCTCTCTCGAAGGAGGGGGTATAGCTCAGCTGGGAGAGCGCTTGCATGGCATGCAAGAGGTCAGCGGTTCGATCCCGCTTACCTCCACCACGGAAGTTTGTAGTTGCAGTACCGTAGTCCCCATCGTCTAGAGGCCTAGGACATAGCCCTTTCACGGCTGTAACCGGGGTTCGAATCCCCGTGGGGACGCCAGTTCAAGCAATGTTGTCATGACAGATCTGTCAAGATGATGGCATCGATGTGGAGTGGTAGTTCAGTTGGTTAGAATACCGGCCTGTCACGCCGGGGGTCGCGGGTTCGAGCCCCGTCCACTCCGCCAGCGAAATCAACGGGTGAGCGATTGTTCGCTCACCCGTTTTTTCATCTATATCTCAAAGTCATGAAACATGTTTCCATGAACAGGAATCGTGGTTCTTGCGTACCGCCTGAATTCGGCTGCCCCCGCAAAGGGTGAGTGGACAAGTCCGTCAGGCGTTACCATGTCAGGATATTTCATCCTCGCGGTTTTGCCATGGGTACCTTTCTCGTCACACTTCTCTTGATCCTTGTCGTGGTTGCCCTGATGGCGATCGGGGTTTTGTTTGGACGCCGGCCGATCGTGGGAAGCTGTGGTGGCCTGTCTGCGATCGGGGTGGAATGTCATTGTGAAAAACCCTGTCCGAGACGGTTGGCACGAATGCGCGCGGCAGAGGGCGAGACCGAACCAGAAGATGCGGACCCGCTTGACAGACAATGACATAGGGCTTGTCGCTGTCCTTGTTTTTCCAGAAATCAGCGTGCATTCCGGGACGGTCATCCGCACCCGCGGGATGTAAACGAACTCCTTCCCTGTTGGCTATTTGCTGAAAGCATATCCAGATTGTTGTCTTTGCGACAAACTCGCCAACATCCTGTCGAGTTTGTCGCAAACGGTACGCCAAGCGTTCTGATCAGCGGCGAAGGCTTGCAAAAAGCCTGATGGTTCGAGGGTGGCACGGTCCTTGCGCGGCACGATGCATATCCTGTTTATGGAAAGCCATGCACGCCATTGATGATCTTGACGCGCTCGCCGCGATCCTGCGCGGTTTGTGTACTGGATTCGTTCCCTTGCCCGGTCATGCGCCACTACTTGATGCGGTACGCCGCGCTGGCGGACCAGAGTTGCTGCCCAGGGTGTCGCGCGGGGGGTGGTTTCGTCCCGGCCGCATCATCGATGCTCAGGGGCAGACCGTCGCCGAACAGGCGCTTGCCTGGTTGGAAACGGCGTGGGCGGCCTGTGGCGAGGATGGCGGCGCGTTCGCAGAAGAATATGCTGAAAGTGGCCTCGCGCTTACCCTTGAACAGGGAATCAGCCATTATTTTGTCGCGCCGACCGGTGCCGCTTCCCAGGACTTTCTCCAGCTTGAAGTCGAGGAGTTGCTCGAAGTCGTCAGCCACCCCGTGGGCGGTCAGGTAGTCGATGCCGTTGAATTCTTGCTTGACCATCCCCATGACTCGCCGTCGCCTCGCCCGATTGGTGCGCCGCGTTACATCTTTCGCCGCCTGATCGATGTCCGCGAGATCGTTTCCCGTCTTCATGCCCAAGCTGGAAAACCCGTGCCGGTGCTGCGTTTCATCGACGAATGGGCATCATCGAGCGCCGGCCATCAGCGTCATTTTTCCGCGCACTGGGTGCTTGCCATCGCCGAGCATCTCGACCGTTACCACCAGTTGCGTCTCAATGCGGTGCCCGTGGCCGTGCAGAATCCGCATTGGCTGGGCGAACGCGGCGCGCGCGGCACGGCGCTCGCCCAGCAGCTCCATGCTTTTGATCACGCCGCGGGCTATGGTTTTGCCTGGTATTTCCATCTGGTGAGCGGTCACCGTGTTTCCCGGGACGTATTGCCCGAGGTTTTCGCCGACCTTCAGGATGGCATGGCCTATCTCCCCGAACGCGACGCGGCGCTCGTCCATGGTTGGATGCGTTCGCCATATTCTGTATAGATTGCACCATGACGTGCCGTGAAAATCCGATTCTGTCGTGATTTGTCGCATCCCCGCCAAGCTTGTGACATCGAGACGGGCATTGTCGGGTTTTGGACATGGAAATTGCGCCATTTCCTGCATTTGCGCCCATTCATGGCACGGCACGAAGTTTGCGGCAGCAAGACACCCCCAATTTACGGAGCCAGCCTGTGAAAACCGCCGATATCGCCGCCCTGATGGACGAACCCGCCTGTGCGCACAACAAAAAGGAAAAATCCGGCTGTTCCCGCCTCCAGCCCGGCGCCTCCGCCGGGGGCTGCGCCTTCGATGGCGCACAGATCGCGCTCCT
>JAITCV010000160.1 GCA_031282905.1 Azoarcus sp.
GCGTGCGGATTTTCCGATTCTGTGTTCAAGCTTCGCCCGCGCGTGCCGTTCATCCCCAAACCGGGACGGAAAGTGACCCGCCGCCGGATCAAACCACGAGGACGACAATGCAAAATCCCAAGCTGTTTCAAAAGCGCAGCCTGCGGCAAAAACAGCAGGTATTGCTCCATACGGTGGATGCGCCGCTGCGGAGCCTGGATAAACGCCGCGACGGAATGCGCTCGCTTTTCTGGCTGCGCCTGCAAATGAGGAGCATATATCGGCTGAGGCTCGCGGCGCGGCGGGCAAAGAACGGCAGGCTGTTCGCCAAAAGATCACTGGCCACACGGAAAAACAGCCTGTGACGTGCTTGCGCGCAAGCTCGGCGGCGGAGGGGAAGAATTTTCCTTCTCCTTCTTGAAAAAATGGCGCCAATCAAGACAAAAGCATCTGCGCGGGGAAGTGGAAAATGGTCACGGCGCGGTCACGGCGAGAACGAGGCATCAGACAATGTCGACCCGGGCGCCCACGTCGACCAGATCGAAAAGCTCGATTACTTCGCCATTGCGCATGCGGATGCAGCCGTGGGAAAGCGGAATGCCCATCGGCTGGTCGTCGGCGGTGCCGTGGATGTAGATGTAACGCCTCATGCTGTCGACCCCGCCGCCGCGATTTCGTCCACTTTCTTCACCGCATAGCCACAGGATGCGCGACAGGATCCAGTCGCGTCCGGGGTGCGCCACGGCCGATTGCGGTGTCCAGATTTCTCCTGTCGGGCGACGGCCGCGAAATACGGCCCCCGCGGCCGCGCCGCCACCGATTTTCGCCCGGATGCGGTGGCGTCCGCGCGGCGTGCATTCGCTGCCCGCGCATTCTCCCGCGCCATTCAAGGCGGTCGATATCTGGTAACGACGTATGCATAAATCATCATTGAATAATTCGAGCGCCTGGCGCGCGATATCGATCCGGATGCGCATGTTCTTGCTGCCTGTTCAGGATTCATTGCTCCGTCCGCGCGCGCCGCGCGGCGAAGAATGCCGATAGCAGACGCGCGCATTCTTCGGCCAGCACTCCGCCGCTGAGACTGGCGTGGTGATTGAGTTTGCTTTCGGTATAAAGATTGAGCACGCTGCCCGCCGCGCCGGTCTTGGGGTCGCTGGCGCCAAAGACCACACGGGCGAGGCGGGCGTGAAAAATCGCGCCGGTGCACATCGCGCACGGTTCCAGGGTGACGTACAACACGCAACCCGGCAGGCGGTAATTGCCCAAGCGGGAGGCCGCGTCGCGCAGTGCCATGATTTCGGCATGGGCGGTGGGGTCGTGGCGCAGGATCGGCTGGTTGAAACCCCGCCCGACGATTTCGCCCTCGCGCACCACCACCGCGCCGACCGGCACTTCGCCCGCCGCCCCGGCTTCGCGGGCGAGCGCGAGGGCCTCGTTCATGAAATCAACATCATCCCTGGACATTGCCCACCTTTTCGTCCTTGCCCGCGCTCGCATCCATATCCATATCCACGCTTGCCTCCGCATTTGTCAACCGCGCATTTTCCGCCTTGAACGCGCAGATTTCCGCCAGCACCCGCTCGCGGTCGGTGTCCCATTCCCGGCTGGAAAAATACAGCAGTTTCCAACCACGGCCGGCCAGCACATCCGGAATGTGGCGATGACGTTCGAACACGCCATCGGCGGGCACGACTTCGTCGAACATGATGCCGAACTGGTAATGCCGCGGATGGGCGGGGTCGACGATGGCAAGCGGTACGCGGAAGGCAGAGGTGCCGACGTTCAATTCGCATTGGATGCCCCGTGCTTCCAGCGCCAGGGCGAGCTGGGCGTTGAGCGGCACCCACGAGGCGGGGGGTGGCATGCCGTGTTCGCTTCCGTCATGCGCGGCATTTTCCAGGGTTCCGGCCATTTTCAGGGTTTGTTCCGCTTGATTGCGTTGCCCGGCGGCAAGCTGGCTGGCAAACAGGAGAAAGCTCTTGAAAAGCCGGGGGCCGTCATGTTTGCTGCGCGCCACCGACAACATGTGCGGATCGAATGAGGCCACGATGAAGATTTCCTGCCGCGCGCGCGATACCGCGACGTTGAGCCGCCGTTCGCCGCCGCGCTGGCCGAGGGGACCGAAGCGGGCCGGGACGTATGTTTTCATCTGACCATCGCGGCGCTTGCGCTCGATCGGCGCGTGACCAAGGGAGAAGATGATGATGTCGCGCTCGTCGCCTTGCACGCTTTCCAGATTCTTCACGAAAGGACGGTCGTCGATGCGGGGCGCGGCCTGGGCGCGCGTCCAGTGTTCGGCAAAGGCGGGGTCGTCGCTTATCCGGCGGTCGATTTCGTCGAGCACGGCGCGGCGTTGTCCCAGGTTGAAGGTGACGACGCCGATCGAGGGGTGGCCGGATTGCTGGAGCAGGCGGTCTACGAGGTCGATCACCGCGCGGGCTTCGGGGAGATTGATGCCGTTTTCGTAACGCCCTTCCACCACATCGAGCCAGTGGATCGCTGCGGGCGCGAGGCGGCTGAGGGTAGACGGAATCGTGCGCAGCGCGCCGCCATAGATGGCGTGGTTGGAAAAGGCGATCAGTTCTTCATGGCGGCAGCGGTAATGCCAGGCGAGCCCCAGGCGCGGGACACGATGGCGGGCCAGCACCAGCAGGGATTCGGCATCGAACATTTCCCGCGCCGCGCGGCTGGCGTTGCCGGGTTTTTCTCCGGCGTTGTCGGTTTCCTCGGCGGTGGCCTCGCTTTCTTCGCTTTCCTCGCTCTCTTCGCCGCCGCTTTCCCCCGCCTTGAAGAAATTGCTCGGCGGCATCTGGCGCTCATCGCCAGCGATCACCGCGCGGCGCGCGCGCATCAACACAGGCAAGCCGTCTTCGACCGTGCATTGCGAAGCCTCGTCGATGATGACCAGATCGAATATCGGCGCGCGCGGGAAAAGCAGGGTCGCGGTCTCCGGCGACAACAGCCAGACCGGCAGCACGTCGAGCAGTCCTCCCCGCTCCAGGAAACGGCGCACGAAACCGCGCAGGGGCAGGATGTTGCGTTGCTTGCCGGCCTCGCGCAGCATGGCTTCGCGCACGGCCTGTTCCGGGCTGCGGCGCGCGCCTTTTGCCGCGGGAGGCGCGCGCAACAGGGGCGCGTCATCCTGACGGGCGAGGATCCGCCGTATGGCGAGACGGCGTTCTTCGTCATGCAGCGCCGCGAGCCGGGCTTCTTCGGCGGCGAGCCTCGTGCCGGCGAGCCGATCGAGCGTGGACAGATCGCCATGATCTTTTTCGATGGCGGCAATCGAGGCGCTGGTCCAGGTTTTGCGCACGCCGTCGGCCCAGGCATCCGTGCTGCCGTGTGTGTCATTTTCCGCCAGCGGTTTGGGGAAGAGCACGGCGGTACTGGCGATGGCCTGCGCGGCGGCCAGTTGGCGGTCGGCGTCGATCAGATGGCGGGCGTCGCGCTGCCAGGCTTGGAGGAGTGGGTCGAGGCGCGCGGCGGCGGGACGTTGCGCCGCCCACGGCAGGATGGCGCGGATGGGCTGGGTCGCGGCTTCCAGGGCGCGCATCGCCTGGGAGGCCGCGTGCAGGCGATCGATGCGTCCGTCCCATGCGGCGATCGTTGCCGCGCTCCACCGTTCGGGCCAGGCATCGAGCGCGCGCAGGGCGTCGCGTTCCGCCGCCAGGATGGTGGCGGGTTCGCGCAGTGCCTGGGCGCGGTGAAACCAGTCGATCCAGCCTGGCGCCGCCCGATCCCAGTCGACGATGACGTCGACCTCCGGTGCGTTCCGCCACGCCCCCAGCGCCTGCATGTCGGCGCGGCAGGCGGCAATGCTTTTCGCATGGGCGAGCAGGGGAGCCGCGATGGCGAGCCAAGCGCGCGCCTCGGCCAGGGTAGCGGGCCGCGCCGCCGGGGCCAGCCAGTCCAGGGTATCGGCCCATGCCCGCCAGCATTGCGCGGCGGCGGCGCGCGCGTCGATGCCGGCAAGCAGGGCGCGATCCAGTTTCGCGTCCGCCATCTCCGTCCACTGCGCCGCCAATCCGGCGCGCACGGTCTTGCGCGCGCGCCACCATGCCGGACTGAGGAAGCGCGTGACATTTCCCATCCGTCTACGCAGCTCTTCCAGCGCCTGTGCCAGGATCGGATCTACCGTGAATTTGACCGGGTCGGCGCACGCGTCCAGTGCGACGTCATGCTCACGCCAGAGACGGATGCATGCCAGCAGCCGCTGCGCGCCCTCGGGCAAGGCCACGAGCGCGGCGATCAATTCCACGAAGCAACGCGCTTGGGGGGCGCGCTGGCGCTGGGCGCGGGAATCGGCGAGCGCATGCCAGGCGGCTTGCGTCCGTTCGATGAGATCCGCCTGGGTCTTGTCGGTCAGCAACGCAACGAACGCCTGAGCGCCGCGTTCGTCCGTCCGTTGCACGCGCGAGGCCAGCGCGGCGGCCAATCCCTTGGCCGCGTGTTCCAGCAAAGCGTGTCCCTCGCCATCCGGCGATAGTCCGGCGGCGGCCAGCGCCTGTTCCAGAGCGGTTGCTGCCTCGCGTGCCGCGACCAGCCGGGCGGTCAGCTCGCGGATCCGGTCGTTGTCGTAATCCGCCAGATTCGCCCGTGAGCGCGCGCCCTCGGGGTCCAGCCACGGCGAACCTGGCCGCCAAAGCGCGGCGTGGGGAAAGATTGCGCCGATCCGTGCCGCCAACACATCGAGCCGCGCCAGCGGCAATTCGGCGAGAGTATCTATACGACATGGCGCGTTCCCTTCCAGCCCGGCGGAGTAGGTGTGCATCTGTCCGAGCGCCAGCGCCTGATGTCCTTCGGGGCGCTGTGCCGCCAGCGTGATCCGGGTCAGCGCGGCGCGCTGGGCGAGGCGTGCCGTCACCTCGTCGATTTCGGCGGCGAGGCGGGCACGGTGGGCGGGGTCGTCGGCATGCGGCTCGTCGCTTTCGAGGCGTTTCGTCACCTGTTGGTACAAAGCGCGACGGTCTTCCCTAACGTCATGAACCACCGCCAGCAGGTGGCGCAGGCCAACGCCATCGAGGCGGTGCGCGACCACATCGAGGGCCGCGCGCTTCTCGCAGATGACCGCGACTTTTTCCCCGCGCGCCAGCGCATCGGCCACCAGATTGACGATGACCTGGCTCTTGCCCGTGCCCGGCGGGCCATCCACCACCAAGGCAGTCGCCGTGCGCGCGGCGGCCAGCACTTCGCGCTGCACGGGATCGGCATAGAGCACGGGAATGAGCGGCGGCGCTTCGGCGCCCATATCCGCCGCCCTGGCCTGCGCATTTGCATCGACATCCGCATTCGTATCCGTCTCCGCAGTCGCCAGCAAGCTTTGGCGCAGGTCGACGGGCAGTATTTCCCCCGCGCTGGCGAGCAATTTTCCTGGCGGTTCGGCCCGGTCGAGCGCGGCCAACAATTCGTCATAATCCTGCAACAGATCGGAATTCGACTGCGGGAACAGCCCCAGCACCGCGCATTCCTCGATCTCCAGGCGGTCGTCGAGCCATTGCGCGAGTTCGGCGGCGCGATGGCTCAAGGGCCGCAGACGGTCGGGCGCGCAGATCACGCCAAGGCCGACCAGACCGGCGAGCAGGGCTTCCGGGCCTTGCGCGGCCAGGGCGTCGGCCTGTTCGGCCAGATCGTCGGGATAGGCGCGGCCCTTGCGGTGGAAAATCAGGCGGAGCGCGGATTGATTGGCGATCGGCGTTGCCTCGGGCGGGATGCCCAGGCTGATCGCGCCGGCGCGGTCGCGCTCGATGCGCACCGGATGCAGGATCAGCGGCGCGCGAAACAGATAGCCGCCCGCCAGTCCGGTGATGAAGGGATAGGCCAGGTAAAGATCATCCGCGCCGGTTTCTTCGAACCGGGTCGAGCGCGCGCGTTCGAGTTGCACCAGCGCTTGCGCCAAACGTTTGCTCGTGTCATGAGCGTCGATCTCCTTCGCATCGAGGAGACGCGCCCGCCTGGCACTGCGCACCAGCGTCAGCGTGCGTTCGGAAAGTCCGGTCGAGACGCCTTCCAGATCGTACAAATCCAGCGCGCGGCCCGGACGGCACAGGTGCAGGCGTATCGATGGGCTGCGGCCATCGCCGGAAATCAGCTTGTCCCTCAGATGCGCGAGCGCGCGGCGCAAACGCCCATCCCCGCTGCCCTCCGTCGGCGTTTCGGGCAAGGCGATGTCAGGCTGGGCATGGCCCGGCAGCAAATCCAGCCGGTGGACGGTATCGAGATCGTCGCCCAGGACGGGGTCGATCTGGAGATCATGGCGGCGCGCCATCCGGGTCAGGCGTGCGAGCGATGCCGCTTCGGCGCGATGTTCGCCGAGCAGCCGCAGCAAACGCCGCAAACTGACCCGCCCGCCGCCGCGCCGCGCAACGCCCTGGAAATAGGCATCCAGCGCTTCATCCACGTCTACCCCGCGCGGCGGCATGGGAATACCGCGCCCGGCGCGTATCTCGACCGCATCGAGGGCCAGGCCGAAATGAGCGAGCACGGGCGGCAACAAGGTCATGAACAGCTTGGGACAAGCAAGCGCTTCGCCAATGGCGATGATGACCTCGACTTCATCCGGTGAGCATTCGCCATCGACGGCCAACACATGCGCCAGCAAGGAAAACAGCGCGCGCTGTGCGCGTGGGCCGCTGGCGCTGAGCACGGGCGCGAGGCGCTGGAAATCCGCCAGCGCGCGCGCCGGATCGAGACTGTCCCGCCAGTGCGGCACCAGCGGCGCGAATATCCGCTCGATCGCCTGCATTTCCAGATCGTGGAATTCACCATCCGCCATCGCCACCAGCACGCACGCCGCCAGCGCGCATTCATGCATTTCGATTGGCGTATCGTCCAGCACGGTGGCTTGGCCCAGTTCCATGACCGGATTCCCGAGCACGCGCGACAATATGTTGTCTACTTCATCCAGCGTGCGCGCGCCGCTGCCCAGGCCGGTGATCTGGCAATAAACATCGCTCTCGGAAAACAGCCACAAGGCCCAGGTTCGCAAGCTGTGTTCCGGATGGGAACTGCCCTCGGCGATTTCCCCGTCGGCCAGCGCCATCTCCATCAGCGCGCGGCTTTGCTCGAGGTAAGCCTGGGTATCCCAGCCCAGGGTATCGGCGCAAAGCCCCGTCACCACCACCATCTCCAGGCGCAACGCGGCATCCAGCCCCGAACAGGCGATCAAGCCGACCCGATCGGCGGTCAATTCCTGGGCCATCGACAAACGTTGGGCGGCATCCAGCAAGGCAGGCGGCGCGCGCCCATCCTGCAAAACGGCATGCGCGGCAAGGCAAGCGGCATTGCGCTCGCCGTGGGCAAGGTAATGACCCAGTTCGTGACCAAGCAGCGCGGCCAGGGCATCGTCATCGAGCAGGGAAAGCAGCCGCCCTTGCACTTCCATCAGCACCGGCGAAGCCACCATATGCATGGAAGCATTTTCGGCCCCCGCTGCCTGGTAGATCTCGATCGGTTCATCGATGCCGAACCGCGCCGCGAGCGTGCGCGCGACCTGGTAGAGATTCGGCGCCATGCCTTCGGAGAGCAACAGGCTGCGCGCCATGAGCGCCCGCCGCACCCGCGCCGGATCGGCCGGGGTCTTCGCCGCCCATTCCGCGCCCAGTTGCCGCAACAGGTTTTCCGCATGAACGGCTTCACCGCGAAAACGGATGGATTCGATGTCGAACCGCATGGGTTGTCTGCTCCTTTGCCTGCCGTCTGACCGCCACGCTTCTTTCAGACGGATTTCATTTCCACCGTGCCCGAATTGTCCTGGATCATCCGGGACGCTGGAAGCGCAGTACCGCATTGTCTTCCCAGGCCCAGGTCTGGTTGACCGCCCATAGCTGGCGCAGCACGCTCTCGTGGGCGTCGGCGCGCGCGCGGATTGCCTCCAGTTCGGCCAGGGGAGTCATGCCGAGGGCACGCAGGAAGCGCGCCCACCAGCCGTCGCGCGCCGGAGGGGGCGGGGGGAAATAGGGCGCGAAGTCGAAGGGGGCGACGTGGCGTCCGGGCTGACGCGGGTCGTTGCGCTGGCTGTTGTATTCGAGGACGAGACCATGCACCTCGGCAAAGGCCATGACCAGTTCCGGGTGATAGAAGCGCACATGTTCGGGGTCGCGCCAGAAACCCAGCAACTGGGCGCGGATGGATTCGGGATCGGGGAAGACCAGCAGCGCCCGTCCGCCCGGCCGTAGCGCGCCCGCGATCACCCGGATCAGGCGTT
This sequence comes from Azoarcus sp., assembly GCA_031282905.1. Lineage (GTDB taxonomy): Bacteria > Pseudomonadota > Gammaproteobacteria > Burkholderiales > Rhodocyclaceae > WRNU01. Next base: position 8,186 of record JAITCV010000160.1, read on the forward strand.
CGGCGTCATCGACCGGCAGATGTTCGATGAAGTGGGAGCAATAAATGCCATCGCAGCAGGCCGGGTGCGCTTCCAGCCAATCGAGCGCATCGCCGGTGAATACGGTGTGACCCATCGCCTGGGCATAACGCGCGCTCATCTGGTTGCGCTCCACGCCTTGCGCGGCGATGCCGTGGCGGGTAAGCGCTTCGAGGAAAATCCCGGTGCCGCAACCAACGTCGACCACTTCGCGGCAGCCTTCGAAATGCGGCGTCAGCTTGGTTTGCATGAAGAGGAGCAGCGCATGATCGCGGTGGGAAAAGGCGTAGGCTTCGTAGCCGAACGTTTTTGCGCTCATGGATGCGCGGCGCATGGGAGGCAAAACGGAGGACAAGGCGGGGGGCGAGGCGGGTGCGTCCGCGGGCGGCAACAGCGCGTCGGCGACGCGCAACAAGCCATCCACCCAGCGCCGATCCGACGCATCCAGGATCGAAGTTTCCGGCTGGCGCACGAAAAGAGGAAAACCGAAGGCATAGGCGATGCGTGCCAGATCGAGGCTGATCCCCGCGAGGCGCTCGACGATCACCCGCGCCGGGCGCAGGGCCAGCAGGCTGTCTACAAAGCTTCGACTCAACTCGAAAGGCGCGAATTCGTTGCGGAACGCGAGCCATTCCGGGTCAAGCTCGACACGCTCGCCGCTGTCCGCGAGACGCGTGCCCGCCGCATCGAATGCCGCCCATGCCACCGCGATGCGCGTGCCACGCTCACCCGAGCCTTCCACGAAAATCTTCAGTTCGAGCCGATCCATGCTTTCCTCCGTTTTGTCCATATACGATACGGTTCCGCCGTCGAAATGACCACCAATCCCGCTTTTTCCGTCATTTTTGCTTCCTTCGCTCCAGTTTCACGATTCCCGCTCATCGATCTGGAAGCAACTGCTCGCAGGGGCACGGCGCGCCGTGCCCCCCGTTGTAGGGGCGACGCATGCCTGCGCCGTGAAGCCGCGCGGCAGGCCCGGGCGCGCCGTGCCCCCGTTGTAGGGGCGACGCATGCGTCGCCCTATCAAATCCGCGCCGTTGCCGTGTTTCCAGGCATTTTCATGGTTGGATTCATAAGTTCCAATCAGCGTAGAACACTACACCAGGCGATGGCCCGGACAATGTAATCTGGATAACTCCCTCCAGATGGGAGGCCCGATTTTCGCGTAACATCCCTTGTTTTCTTTGCCAATTCATTCCGTAACCATGCTCGCCCAATCTTCCCATGGCCTGTGGGCAACGCTCGCCATCGTACACACCCTGTTGCTGTCCGCGTTGCTGTCCGGGCTCCATGAGGATGCCCGCCCGGTAGCCATGCACGATTTGCGCCTGGGCGGCGGAGAACGCCTGCGCTGCGTGTCCTACGCGCCTTTCCACCATCCGGGGCAAACGCCATTCATCGAGGGAGTGGTGATCGAACGCCAACAGATCGAGGCCGATCTCGGCGCGCTGGTCAAAATCACCGATTGCGTGCGGCTCTATTCGGTCGATACCGGGCTGGATCAAGTGCCTGCGCTGGCGCGCGCCTTGGGGCTCAAAGTGCTGCTCGGCGCATGGGTGGGACGGGATGCGGACAAAAACACGCGCGAACTCGACCGCGCGCTCGCCCTTGCCAATGCCTATCCCGATGTCGTGCGCGCGCTCATCGTCGGCAACGAGGTTCTGCTGCGCCGCGAGCGCACGGTCGAAGAAATGCGCGCACTGCTCGCCTATGCCCGCGCCCGTTCCGCCGTGCCGGTAACCTATGCCGAGGTGTGGGAATTCTGGCTGGAGAACGACACGCTCGCCGAAGCCGTGGATTTCGTCACCGTCCACATCCTGCCGTTCTGGGAAGACGAGCCGGTCGATATCGAACAAGCGCTTGCCCATGTTGCCGATACGCACGCGCGGGTCGATGCGCATTTCCGCGGCAAGCCCATCCTGATCGGCGAAACCGGCTGGCCGAGCGCAGGACGCCAACGGAAAGAGTCCCGGCCTTCCCGGGTCAATCAGGCCCGGTATATCCGCGAATTCGTCCATCAGGCCCATGCCCAAGGCTGGGATTACAACCTCATCGAGGCAATCGACCAGCCGTGGAAACGCCATCTCGAAGGCACGGTCGGCGGCTACTGGGGCATGCTGGCAGCGGGAAGTCTCGCGCCGAAATTTCCCCTGGCCGGGCCGGTCGCCGAACGCGACAGCATCGCGCCGCCATTGAGCGGGGCCGCGATGGGCGTGGGTCTTGCCCTGATCATGTTCGGATGCGGCAGACGGGAATCGCCCCGCCAAACCTTGCGCGCGCTCGCGGCGATGCTGGCGGGGGCAAGTACCGGCCTGGTCGCCGTCCTGCATTTCGAGCACGCGCTGCTTGCCTACCGCGACGCCATCGAGTGGATTTCGCTTGGCACGGTAGCGCTCGCCGCGGTACTGACCGCCATGCTGTTCGCGCGCTGGGATGGCACGCCGCTCCCCGCAGCCGATCTGGGCTGGCGCAATGCCAAGGGGAAAAATGGTGGAAAAAACGACGGAATCAATGACGAAAGCACGAAATACTCCCACGCCGTGGCCGATCTGCTCGCCATTTTGCGCGGTTTCACCTTGTTCGCGGCGGCGGCGGCGGCGCTGTTGCTCGTTGCCTCCGACCGTTACCGCGATTTCCCCACCCTGCTCTACCTCACCCCCGCGGCCATTCACGGCGTCATCGGCTGGCGGCGCGGCACGCACTTTTCCCGGGCGGAAAAAGCCTGCGCCATCTTCATCGCGTTTGGCGTCATTGGCCGCTGGCTGCCGGAACCGGCCAACCCGCAGGCCATCGCCTGGCTGTTGACCGGACTGGCGCTCGCCTTGCCCGTTTTCCCCGCGATCTTGCGGGCAGGCTCGAGCCCCCGGCCTGCATCCTGATTGTCATTGGTCCTGTCCCTGTTCATGCCATCGCTACCCGGTTTTTCCCCGCGCGCTTGGCGGCGTACATTGCCTTGTCGGCGCGGATGATGGCTTCCTCGGGGGATTCGCCGGAGCCGAGTTGGGCGATACCGGCACTGAAGGTGATCAGCAGGCGCTGGAAGTCGGCGCAGAAAATGCGGCGGGTCAGTTCGCGTTGCAGGCGGACGAGGATGGCGTTGGCCGCTTCGGGCGCGGTGTCCGGCAGCAGGATGACGAATTCCTCGCCGCCATAGCGCGCGACGATGTCCTGCGGGCGCAGGGTTTCGCTGACGGTCTGGGCGAGATGGCGCAATGCGTCATCGCCCACGGTGTGGCCGTGGGCATCGTTGATCTGTTTGAAATTGTCGATGTCGAGCAGCGCGATACAGAACGGCGATTCATGACGGCGCGCGCGGGCAATCTCGCGGGTGAGCGCTTCATCCAGTCCCTTGCGGTTGAGCATGCCGGTGAGCGGGTCATGACGGACGAGCTGGCTGGCGGCATCGAGATCGCGTTGCAAACACTTGATTTGCTCGTTGGCGCTGTCGACTTGTTCGCGGAGTTGGGCCAGCTCGACACTGGCGCGGCGGGTGGATTCCTGGGTGTTGCGGGTTTCCTGCAACAATTCGCCGACGACCGCGGAGAGATCGCCGATGCTGCTGGCTGCGCTGATTTTTTGCGCGCTGCGTTCCAGCAGGTCGTGGTAGTCGCCGGTGTGGCCGGAGATGGCGGAGAGGTGGTCGATGAAACCGGCGAGCATCGCTTTCAGGCGATCCTGCGCGTCGCTGAGGTTGCGCTTGAGTTGGCCTTGCTTGTCGATGACATCTTTCAGTCGGCGTCCGACTTCGTCGAGCATGCGCAGGTTGAGCGGGCCGGAAAAGGCTTTCGTCAGGGTGATCATCTGGCCAGCGAGCCAGTGGTCGTCGACGACCAGTTCGTGGATGTTGTCGACGATCAGGCGCAGCAAAGCAAGCAGGGAGTCGCGGATGGCGTGGTGTTCTTCGCCGATCCATTCCATGCGGGTGACAAGGCCGTCGAGCCGCTGGGTAAGCTTGCTTAGCTCTCCATCCGGTTGGGCGAGTTCCTTGGCAAGGGCGCCTGCTTCGCGGGCAATGGCTTCGTCGTCGTCGGCCAGCGGCACGATGCCGTTTGCCAGCAACTTGGCGAGCAGCGGGCGCAAGGGGTTGCCCGCCATGGTGGATGCGATATTGCCCGGCGTCGCGCTGGCTGGTGGAGCCGGTTCGCCGGAGGCAGCGATGGCATCCTCGGGCAAGGTGGCGCCGGCGCTGGCCTGGCTCCAGCTTCGCACCAGAGAGGAGAGGCGCGCGTACAGGTGCTCGGCGTTGCTGTTGGCGGCGAGAACGTGGGTGAGGGCCTCGCGTTTGCGCGCCTGGGTCAGTTCGCCGTGCAGGCGTTCGAACTGGGTGACGAGGTCGCGGATGAGTGTGTTCCACGATCGGGCTTCACCCGCTTGGGTGAAAAGTTCGAGCACCGTCTGACGCAGGATGGGCCACTGGCCGCTGGCGACGGCGGCGTCGAAGGCTTGCGCGTGGCGTAGCGCGGCAGGGGTGTCGCGCGGCAGCGCGGCGGCGATGACCTTGAACGCGCGCGTGGGGAAGGTTTCGTCGGCGACGGTGCCGCTGATCTGGAAATAGAGATCGCGGTAGTTGTCCGGCGTGGGCGGCACCCGGCGTGCGGCGAGCTGGCGCAAGGCTTCACGCGCGATTTCGGAAGGTGAGTTGACGTCCATATTGACGAGGGGGATGAGGACGCGAAGCTCACCAGTTTATCCAAATCGTCCGTGACTTTGTCGACTTCGCCTTGCCGTGGCAGTGCGCCATCTTCGTTTACCAATGACATGGGCGTGGGTCGAAGAGTCAGACCCTGATTCCCGTCATTGCGAGTTTACTTTTTGACGAACACTTATTTTGCGGCGGCGGCGCCCAGCGCTTCCTGGCCAAATTCGATGGGCACCCATTGGTAGGTGGCGCTATTGCCCGTTTCGGCGCGGATATGACCAATGCCGGGAAAAGGCAGATGCGCGCCCGCGACCAGCGTGCGCTTTTGCGCGACCTGGTCGAGGATTTCCTGGCGGGTGGCGATGGCTTGTTGCTGGTCGTGATCGAATTCGATCGAAATATCGGGGCGGGAGAGTTGCACGGCATGGTTATGAACGATGTCTCCCCAGATGAACAGGCTATGCTCACCCGAAGTGAAAAGAAAACTGACATGTCCGGGGGTATGTCCGGGGGTGGCGACGCTGACCAGACCCGGCAGCAGGGTTTCACCCGCATTGAATGTCTTGAATTTTTTGGCTGTTATATAAGGCGCGATCGATAAGCGCGCAATCTTGAATGCGGCATGATCGTTGTTTTGACCGGTGTCGTCCCGGGAGAGCCAGTGCGAGGCTTCGTCCTTGGTTACCCAGAGCGTGGCCTTGGGAAAGGCCATTTTCCCTTCGTCGTCGACCAGACCGCAGGCGTGGTCGCTGTGCAGGTGGGTCATCAACACCATGTCGACGGTGTCGGGGGAATAACCCGCGGCGCGGATGTTGTTGTGCAACTGGCCAAGGCCGGGGCCGAGGCAGTTTCCGCCGCCCGCGTCGATGAGCACCAGATGACGGCCCATTTGCACCAGATAGGCATTGACGGAGGTGTTCAGGTCGCGGGTTATCGGCAGGAACGCGCGGGCGAGCAGCAGGCGGATGACGGAATTGTCTTGTCCATGGAAGAGGCGCTGGGGGATTTGGGTACGGCCATCGTGAAGGGCGGTGACGGTGAAATTGCCGATATTGATGCGATAGAAACCGGGTGTCTGGGACGGCGCGGCCTGGGCGGCGGAAATCAGGATGAAGCCCAGCGACAGCAGGAGCGTTTGAACGAAACGGGCGGGGCGCGCGAAACGGGCGGCAATCATGGAAATTCCCCCTGAAGATAAAAGGAAAAACGTGAACAAGAGATCATGTTAGAACAGATTCGGTAAACCAATGCGTGCAATGTCTCACCCGATCTCACCGACCCATGGCTTTTCCGGAAAAACCGTGCGGATTGTCACGGCCTCAGTTCTCGCTTTGATTGAATCCAACCCAGCAAGAAAACAGAACGGCTTGCCTCATCCGAGAAGAGCGGGCGGCAGATTGCCGCCCGCTGCAATGCTCGACGAATGGCTCGGCGCCAGATGAGCGTTTCAGCGAAAATAAATAAACCGCTGCATCAGGATATTTCGGCTTCGGTGGTCAGCGTGGCGGGAACATATTGACTTACCCAGCGCGCGAGGGTTTGGCGCACGGTTTCGTCATCCACGCAGCCGGGCTGTTCCAGCCAGCCTTGCAGGGCGGAGAGAAGGTCGTCGGTGACCGGGTTCGAGCGCGCGATGCGTAGTTTGGGATGAGGCGTTTCCCGGGTTTCTTCATTGGCGGCAAGCAGTTCTTCAAAGAGTTTTTCACCGCAGCGCAGACCCGTGAATGTAATTGGAATCTGGTTTTCGGTGTAACCGGAGAGCCGGATCATGTCGCGCGCGAGGTCGACGATCTTCACCGGTTTTCCCATGTCGAGTACAAAGATTTCCCCGCCCTGGCCAATCGCGGCCGCTTGCAGCACCAGTTGCGCGGCCTCGGGAATGGACATGAAATAACGGGTGATATCCGGATGGGTCACGGTCACCGGCCCGCCGCGGGCGATCTGGGCCTGGAACCTGGGAATGACGCTGCCGGTGCTGCCGAGCACATTGCCGAAACGCACGATCTCGAACTGGGTCGTGCCCGCGTCCGCGCGCGCATTGAATGCCTGGCAAATCATTTCGGCCAGGCGCTTGCTCGCGCCCATGACGTTGGTGGGGTTGACCGCCTTGTCGGTGGAAATCATCACGAAGCGCTCCACCTGATGGCGGCAGGCGGCGCGCGCCAATTGCAGGGTGCCGAAGGCATTGTTCCTCACCGCCTGCCAGGCATTGCCGATTTCCATCAGCGGCACATGCTTGTAGGCTGCGGCATGGAAGACCAGTTGCGGACGCCAGGCGGCGAACACTTCTTCCAGGCGCTCGCCATCCTTGATGTCGCCGGTGAGCGGCGTGAGCGGCAAGCCGGGGTGTTGCAGGGCGAGCCGTTCCACGATCGAATAAAGCGCGAATTCGCTGGTCTCCAGCAGTACCAGGCGGACGGGGTTGAAGTGGGCAAGCTGATGGCACAGTTCGCTGCCGATCGAGCCGCCCGCGCCCGTGATCAGGATCGTCTTGCCGGAGAGCAGGGCGTGGATATGTTCGGTGTCTATCTTCACCGGCTCGCGCCCGAGCAGGTCTTCGATGTCGACCGGGCGCATGGCGTCGATGGTGACCTTGCCCTCCATCAGATCTTCGAGCGCGGGCACGGTAAACACGCGGGCGCCGGCGCTCACGGCGATATCGGTGGCGCGTTGTATCGTGGCGCGCGCGGCCGACGGCATGGCGAGGATGACGTGCGCGGCCTTGTGATGGATGAGGGTGTGCGCAAGGGAATCGATGCCGCCGGTCACCCGGTGGCCGGACAGATCCAGCCCCCACTTGCGCTGGTCGTCGTCGACCAGCGCGACCACCCGCCACTCCGGACTGTGTTCGAGCGCCTGCACCAGCATGGCCCCGCCGCTGCCCGCGCCGACGATGACAACAGGTTTGCCGGTGGCGATCAGGTCGCCGTAGAGGCGCTGTTCCTTCCACATCCTGCCGAGCGCGCGTCCGCTGCCCATGATGAACAGCAAGAACAAGGGATAGAGCACCAGCATGGAGCGCGGCAGCGTGGGCGCGGCGGTGATCCGGTCCGCGATCAGCAGGGCCACGAGTCCGGCGGTCGAAGCCGTGCTGGCTTTCAGCACCCGCTTGAGGTCGGGCAGGCTGGCGAAGCGCCACATGCCGCGATACAAACCCGCCCAACGACAGGCGAGCGCATGCAGCGCGAGCAGCACGATGAGGCTGGTGAAAGGCCGGTGGCCGTAATCGTCCGGCCACTCGAAATTGAAGCGGACCAGCAGACCGCCGATCCAGGCCACAACCACGGCGAACAGGTCGAACAGAAAAACCAAAGAGGTTCGAATGGACATGGGAAGCAATTATATCGACGTCGACGATACTTCGCGCTGTCCGGCGCGAAACCGGTACGCGAGCACGACAAGCGGCGCGTAGGCGACAAGCAAGGCGGCCACGGGCGGCACTTTCCCGAACCACGCCAGGGCGGCCAACGGAAAAAGCCAGCACAGATCGATCACCGCCACCGCCAGGGTGACCGGAAAATGGCCCCAGCGCCGCGCCGCGTGCTGATAAGCATGCTGGCGATGCGCCTCGTGGATTCTTTCGCCGTTGATCGCACGCCGGGCAAGGGTGAGGCTCGCATCACAGATGAATACCCCGGCAAGAATCATCCATATCCAGAAAACGCCGCGTCCAGCGGGCGGAAACAGCGCAAAAACCCCGATCGCCATGCCCAGGAAGCCGCTACAGGCATCCCCCATGAAAATCCTCGCCCGCGGCCAATTCCAGAACAGGAAACCGGCCACCGCAGCCGCGAGCAGGAGTGGCGGCAGGGCATCGGCGCCATGATCGAGTCCGAGCAGCGCCGCGCCGCAGCCCAGCACGCACAGCGCCTCGATGCTGGCAAGACCATCGATGCCATCCATGAAGTTGTAGAGATTCACCATCCACACTAGGAAAAACACGCCCGCGACCAACAGCAAAGACGCAAGCCCGGGGAACGCGGGCAAGAAAGCGGGCGCGCTGAACGGCGGAGCCAGCCACGCCACCACGCCCGCGGCGGCGAAATGGATCAGCAGCCGCCAGCGCACGGCGACATGCTGGTGATCATCGATGAATCCGATGAGCGCAACCAGTCCGCCGCCGCCCGCGAGCGCCCAGGACAGTGACGAAGTTTCGTCCGCCAGCCAGAGCGCGACGAAAAACCCCGCCACGATGGCTGCGCCACCGCCGCGCGGGGTGGGCTGAGTATGTGAACTGCGCGAGGTAGGAATGTCGATCATCCGGCGCGCGAGCGCGTAGCGGCGCAGCAACGCGGTGAGGACGAAGCTCAGAACCAGCGGAACCGCCAGCAACACGGGCAAGGCCAGATCGGTCATGAAGATGTGCCAGCGCGAAAACCCGCCACGGTGCGCGCGAGCGCCTGGTCGACGCTGAGCGGCGGCGTCCAGTCGAGCAGGTGGCGGGTATGGCTGATATCGACCTGGAGCGAAGCGCACAGCCGCTGGATGTCGGCGTAACGCCCGAGCAGGCTGGCACTGCACCTCAGCAGCCAGGTCGGCACCGGCAGCAGGCGGGGCGCGCGCCCCATCGCCGCGCCCAGGCGGGTGAGCAGTTCGGGCGTCGACAAATCTTCATCGTCGCTGGCGAGCAAAATCTGGTGGGTGGCGGCGGGATGGGGAATCGCGCGCGCGAGCAGATCGACGAGATTATCGAGCGCCACCAGGCTGCGCCGGTTATCGATCAGGGCCAGCGGCAACGGCAGGCCGCGATCGAGCCATTGGATCATGCGCAGAAAATTGGCTTTTACCCCCGGGCCATAAACCAGGGGCGGGCGGACGATGACGACCTGGATTTCGCTGCTGGCGGTCAGCGCGAACAGCGCGCGTTCGGCCTCGTATTTGGAAATGGCATAAAGGTGGGTGGGCGCGGGCGGGGAATCGACGGTGAAGGGGTGGCCGGGAGGAGACTGTTCGCCGAAAACCTTGGCCGAACTCATGAACACGAAACGCCTCACACCGGCCCGGATCGACTGCCGGGCCAGGTTGATCGTGGGATCGACATTGATGTGGCGGATTTCATCGAGCGAATCGACGGCGGAGCGGGCGATCACATGCGCCTGCGCCGCGCAATGAACAACGATTTCGATGCCGTCCAGCGCCTCCGTCCAGTCGATATCGAAACCCAGGCCGTTGAAATAGAAAACCTCGCAGCCCGCGGGCTGGGAAGAAAGCGGCATGCGCGTGGCAAGCCGCAACCGGTGACCATCGGCTGCAAGCCTCGTGGCAAGCGCGCCGCCAATGAAGCCGCTTGCGCCGGTGAGAAGAATGGAACTCATGTATGTTACGAAATGAGCGGCATCGTGTGGAGACGGATATTCATGCTGGAGCATGAGGGGAAAGCCCTGGGGCAATTCGTGATGATACCCAGAATCAGGGGGGCTTTGTCTGCGACGCCCAGGCAATTGCACACCCAAACGTCGTACCCCCCGCCCCAGAGCC
>JAITCV010000213.1 GCA_031282905.1 Azoarcus sp.
GGACTCATCGGCGCGGGGCTGACGCTTTGGGCGATGTTGTGGCTGGCGGGCTCCGGCCGTCCGGCGCTGCTGTTGATGGCGGGGCTGGCGGTTTCCAGCCTGAGCGGCGCGGCGCTGGCCGCGGTGCTGAATTTCGCGCCGAACCCCTTTGCCATGCAGGAACTGGTGTTTTGGCTGCTCGGTTCGGTCGCCGAACGCGGCATGCCGCATCTCGTCTTTCTCCTGCCCGCACTGGTCATCGGCGCTTTCCTGATCTGGCGCGAACGCCGTCTGCTGGCGGCGCTCTCTCTGGGCGAACAGGTCGCCAGCAGTCTGGGACTCGACTACCGGCGTGGAGGACGCCTGATCATCCTCGGCGTCGCCATCCTGGTGGGCGCGACCGTGTCGGTTGCCGGGAATATCGGCTTCGTCGGCCTGATCGCGCCTCATCTGGCGCGTCCGCTGGCGCAGAACCGCCCCGATCGCCTGCTCTTCCCCTCGGCCGCCATTGGCGCGATTCTCGTCGCGCTCGCGGATCTGGTCGCGCGTCTGATGCCGCCAGGGCGGGAAATTCGCCTGGGCGTCCTGACCGCCTTCGTCGGCGCGCCCCTTTTCATCTGGCTGATATGGAAAGACCGGAAACAATGGCTTTGATCGAAATCCGCCACCTTGGCGTGGAAAATCGCCTGGAAGACATTTCCCTCGCCATGGAACCCGGCGAAATGCTGGGCGTCATCGGCCCCAACGGCTCCGGAAAATCTTCCCTGCTGCAAAGCTTGGCCGGCATCCTGCCCGCGCGGGGAGAAATCTGGCTGAAAGAGGCGCCTCTCCACACCCTCTCCGCTACCGAACGGGCGCGCCGCATCGGCTTCCTGCCGCAGTTCTGCGACAGCGCCTGGCCGCTGCTGGCGGAAGAAGTCGTCGCCCTCGGGCGTCTGCCCTGGCGCGATCGGGACGAAGAGGCCATCCAGCAAGCCATCCGGCAAGCCGACATCGCGGCGCTGGCCAAAAAAAAGATCAACCAACTCTCCGGCGGCGAACAAGCCCGCGTCTGGCTGGCGCGCGTGCTGGCGACCCGCCCCCATCTCATCCTCGCCGACGAACCCATCGCCAGCCTCGACCTTTTCTATCAAGCCAAAGTCATGGAAACCCTGCGCCGCTACGCGGATGGTGACAATGGCGTCATCATCGCCCTGCACGATCTCGCGCTCGCCGCCCGCCACTGCGACCGGCTCTGCCTGATGCAGCATGGCAAAATCCGCGCCTTCGGCCCCCCTGCGGAAGTGTTGACCGCAAGCGGATTGTCCGCGACCTTCGGCGTCCCCATCCACGTCGACCTCACCCACGCGCCGCCCATCATCCTGCCCGTCTGGAACACTCCGTCATGAAACCCGGCAAGGACTTTTCCGAACTTTGTTATACCTACATCTATGACACTACATGGCTGTGTGACTATGAAGTGACCACCGATGAATTGTGCGCCCAGCTTGGCATGGCGTATTCCCACGTGGAACAGGATGACAAGCTGGCGGACATCGCGCCCGACCTGGCCCGCCTGCAAGCCCTGGCCCTGCACGCGAATGGTTCCATCCGGGCGAAAATGGCCGTCGAAGCCGATGATCTGGCATGGTTGCACACCCGTTACAGCCATTACTGCGCCGAGGTGGAAGGCCAGGAACCCGGACGCTTGAAACACTTCATCCTGCCGCGCGGCACCGATCCCGTCCCGCAACTCCACCAGGCGCGCTCCACCGCGAAAAAAGCGATCCGTTATCTGGTGCGGGTGGAACAGGACGGCAGGACGATCCCGCCGGAAATTCCCCGGCTGTTGAATCTGATGTGCAATTTCTGTTTCCTTCTCACCGTCGTGGTCAACCAGCGCCGCCAAGTGCGTGAACCCATTTTCGTCAGCAAGAGTTATGTGTTGAAGCGGTAGTTTGCCGGGAGGAACACGATCTGTATTCGGGCATCAAGGATCAGGACGCGCACATCAAATTCGCCTTTCTGACCGCCGTTTCCAAATTCAGCAAATCAATACGCAACGTGGCGGGGTTTGAAGTCGAGACCTTGACGGGGGGCATCCGTTGGAGGAAGGAAATCGTCAGGGCGACCGCATCCAAGGAACAGGAACGAGTCCAAAGCGGGAAGCGCGATAGTCCGAGACTGTGGGGTATCGACACCATGCTGGCGACCCCGATCGTTTGCGTGTGCGACGCTCGATGAAACGGAAACGAACGCAAACGAGTCAACGACGGGTTTTTACGCCGCCCGTCGTCAACCACGACCACCCGGGCCCACGACCACCCGGAGCCGCGACATCCAGGGAAGTGTTCTTTCCTGGATGTCGCGGATAATGCTCAGGTGGTTTTCTTCGACGCGCTACGCGCTTCCTTCTTCAGCGTCTTGTAAAGCTCAGGGTTGGTGGTCTTGAGGTAAGTGGCAACTTCCACATCCTCTTTCTTGACCTTGTTGATGTCGATTTGTTCGACGTGGACAAGACGCAACAGTGCCTGTACGGGACGGGGGATGCTGCGACCGCTTTCGTAGCGCGAACCACCGCTCTGGGTGACGCCGATCCTGGACCAGAACTGTGATTGGTTGAGGCCAAGCTTGCGACGGATTTCGCGCACGTCGATGGGTTGTTCGATGATTTTCATGGTGTATGTCCTTTGTGAGTGCTGGTTTCGGTGGAAACCGCGGGTGAGTTGTCGACGAGTGCTTACTAAACTTCAGTAAGGTAACCGGATTCTATATCATGTTTCTATATGTGGAAAGGGCATATTTAACAATTGCGGTTAACCGAAACGAGTGCATAGGAAAAACCGACTCATGTATATGACCACATACCTTCGGCAAAACGTGCAAATTGCATTAATACGCCTTTCGATATATGCATTATAGTTTGCCTTGCCGCATGGCTTCCCAGCGGGAAACGCGCGGCGGTACTATGCTTATAATGTTTCCATGCTTGGTTTTCAAGGCATCCCCCGTTACAGTGCGCCACCTGTTTTTTCCTTTGGAGATTTTTCATGAGCCTGTTCGATGACAACGCCCAGTCCATTGGGCGCACTCCCCTGATCCGCCTGACGCGCGTAATTGACGGTGCGGGAGCAACAGTATTGGCCAAGATCGAGGGCCGCAATCCGGCGTATTCGGTCAAGGATCGCATCGGCGTGGCGCTGGTCGAGGATGCGGAAAAGCGTGGCCTGCTGGGGCCGGGCAAGGAACTGGTGGAGCCGACTTCGGGCAATACCGGGATTGCGCTTGCCTTCGTGGCGGCGGCGAAGGGGATTCCCCTGACCCTGACCATGCCGGAGACGATGAGTATCGAGCGGCGCAAATTGCTGGTTGCGTTCGGCGCCAAACTGGTGTTGACCGAAGGGCCGAAAGGCATGGCGGGGGCGGTCGCGCGGGCGGAAGAAATCGTCGCGGCCGATCCCGGCAAATACGTGCTCCTCCAGCAGTTCAAGAATCCGGCGAATCCGGCGATCCACGAGGCGACGACCGGCCCGGAAGTCTGGGAAGACACCGATGGCAAGGTCGACATCTTCGTCTCCGGCGTCGGCACCGGCGGCACGATCACCGGGGTTTCCCGCTACATCAAGAAAACCAAGGGCAAGGCGATTCTTTCCGTGGCGGTGGAGCCAGAATCCAGCCCGGTGCTGACCCAGAAGAAAAGCGGTCAACCCCTGCAACCTGGCCCGCACAAGATTCAGGGGATCGGCCCTGGCTTTGTGCCCGATGTGCTGGATCTGTCGCTCGTCGACGTCATCGAGAAAGTCGGCAACGACGAGGCCGTGGCCTATGCGCGGCGTCTCGCCAAGGAGGAAGGCATTCTCTCCGGCATTTCCTCCGGGGCGGCGGTGGCCGCCGCCGTGCGCCTGGCGAAGCAGCCGCAGCACGCGGGCAAGACCATCGTGGTGATCCTGCCCGATTCCGGCGAACGTTATCTTTCTTCCGTGTTGTTCGAAGGCGTGTTCGATGCATCGGGTAACGCATTGTGACCCACGGCGCGAACGCATGGCCGACGGGAAGCGAAGCGGCTGGCGCGCCGCCGGCCCTGCGTCTTGACATTGATGGGCTGGTCGCCGAGCTGCGCGCCTTGCGGGTGCATTCTCTGCAAACGCGCAGCCGCATCGGCCGGCCACCCAAACTGCCTTCGCGCAAGGCTCTGTCGGGCATTCTGGAAGGTTTGGCGGCGGCGCTCTTTCCCAATCGCCTGGGCGCGCCGGAGTTGACCGACGAAGGGCTGGATTATTTCGTCGGCCATACCCTGGACAGCGCCTTGCGCGCTTTGTTCGGCGAACTGCGCCGGGAGTTGCGGTTCATGGCGAATCTCGCGCCCGAAAGTCATGAAATCGACGCGCAGGCGGCGGCGATCGTGCAAGGCTTTGCTTCCAGTCTGCCCAAGGTGCGCGACCTGCTCGACAGCGATATCCGCGCCGCTTATGAAGGCGATCCGGCCGCGCGCAGCGTCGATGAGGTGCTGGTGTGCTATCCCGGCATTTTTGCCATTACCTATCACCGGCTGGCCCATGAACTGTACGTGCTGGGCGCGCCGCTCACGGCGCGCATCATCGCCGAAATCGCGCATTCGGCCACGGGCATCGACATTCATCCCGGCGCCGTCATTGGCGGCAGCTTTTTCATCGATCATGGTACCGGCGTCGTGATCGGCGAGACCTGCATCATCGGCGAGCGGGTGCGCATCTACCAGGCGGTCACGCTGGGCGCCAAACGCTTTCCGGTCAATGAACGTGGCGAACTGATCAAGGGCGGCGCGCGCCATCCCATCGTCGAGGATGATGTGGTGATTTACGCCGGCGCCACGATCCTGGGGCGTGTTACGATCGGCCGAGCTTCTTCCATCGGCGGCAGCGTCTGGCTGACTCGCAGCGTGCCCCCCGACAGTCACATCACCCAGGCGCTGGTGCGCAATGACGAATTCGCCGCGGGCAGCGGCATATGATGATTTCTTCTGGAGAAAAGCATGACTGCTGATATTCATGATGCACAAACCGCATTGGGCGACGTTGCCGCGCGAACGCTTGCCAATGCGACCAAGACCGTCCCGATGCTGGGACGCATCACGCCACGCTGGTTGCCGCAATTCCTGCAATGGGTACCGGTGGAAGCCGGCATCTACCGCGTCAACAAGGTCAAGGATGGTTCACGCATCACCGTCGACTGTTCCAACCGCGATGAAAAGGAACTGCCGCAGACCTTCGTGGATTACGAGGAATGGGGCCGGGAATACATGCTGAGCGCGGTCAACGCCGTGGTCGATGTGCATACACGAGTCTCGGATCTCTACAGCAGTCCACACAACCAGATCCAGGAGCAATTGCGCCTGACCATCGAGATCATCAAGGAACGCCAGGAAAGCGAACTGATCAACAACAGTGAATATGGCCTGCTCAACAACGTTGCTCCCGAGCAGCGTGTCCAGCCGATCACCGGCGCGCCGACCCCGGACGACCTGGACGAACTGATTGCCCGGGTGTGGAAACAACCCGCGTTCTTTCTTGCCCATCCACGCGCGATCGCCGCTTTCGGCCGCGAATGCACCCGGCGCGGCGTGCCGCCGCCCACGGTGTCGATCTTCGGTTCCCAATTCATCACCTGGCGCGGCATTCCGCTCGTCCCCAGCGACAAGCTCGACGTCAGGGACGGCAAGAGCAACATCCTGCTGCTGCGCACCGGCGAAAACCGCCAGGGCGTGGTCGGACTCTACCAGCCCAACCTCCCGGGCGAACAAAGCCTGGGGCTGTCCGTGCGCTTCATGGGCATCAACCACAAAGCCATCGCCTCTTATCTGATCTCCCTCTATTGCTCGCTGGCGGTATTGACGGAAGACGCGCTTGCCGTGCTCGAAAACGTGGAAGTGGATAAATACCATGAGTACGCTCACCAGTATGTCTGAGCAATTGGCGTCGTCATCTTTGTCCTCTCCGTCCCTGCCTTCGTCTTTGTCTGCCTCGCCCCTCGATCTTCCCGGCCTGCCCGCGGACTTTCCTGGCGAGGCTGAACTGGCGCGGCTGGCGACCGAAATGTTCAATGCGTTGCCGAACCAATGGGAGCCGGGCAAGACCTGTCCCGAGCTGATCGCCAAGGGCGTGGCGCTTGCGGAGCAGGCCTTTGCCGGCGGCGGATTCGACGCGCGCAACGCCTCCGGCGGCGGCTTGCCGCATTCGGCCAATCTGGCGCCGAAAGTTGCGGGTGAATGGCAAACCGGCGCCTTGCCCGCCTCGACGGTGGTGACGACCGCGCCCGCGTCCGCCGCTTCGTCCGTTTCGTCCCAGACGACGGCAACCGACACCGTGCCGCGGGATTTCGGCGGGGGGGCGGAAAGCGGACGGCAGGCAGCGGATATTCCGGGCGGCAACGCGGCGCTTGCGCTTTTACCCTCGTCATTGCAACTCCCCTTGCCCGACATCCGCGAGCTTGGCGGGTGGCAAGGCACGCTGGAACGGGAAACCCGCGCCGCATCGAGCGCATCCCCTGTACCCAGCTACTATTTTCTCGGTGACGGCGTGGCCTCCGCCAACCCGTTTCCTTCTGGCATCCGCATACCAAGTACCATTCCCGGCATCAACGGCCATGACGCAAATGGATATGACCCGCTCTCCCATATCGTGTCGGGGCAAGCGTTCGATGTCGAAGCCGCGCGTCAGGATTTCCCCATCCTGCGCGAAATCCTGAAAGGCGGCCGTCCCCTGGTATGGCTCGACAATGCCGCGACCACCCAGAAACCGCAGGCCGTGATCGACCGGCTGTCCTACTTCTACACCCACGAAAATTCCAACATCCACCGCGCCGCGCACGAACTGGCCGCGCGCGCCACGGACGCCTACGAAGCGGCGCGCGAAACCGTGCGGCGTTTCATCAACGCCCGCTCGGCCAATGAAATCGTGTTCGTGCGCGGAACCACCGAAGGCATCAACCTCATCGCGCAAAGCTGGGGACGGCAGAATCTGAAAGCCGGCGACGAGATTCTCATCACCTGGCTCGAACACCATGCCAACATCGTACCGTGGCAACAATTGGCGGCCCAGGTCGGGGCGGTGCTGAAAGTCGCGCCGGTCGATGATCTGGGTCAGGTGTGCCTGGACGAGTACGGCAAGCTGCTCGGGCCGCGCACCAAACTCGTCGCCTTCACCCAGGTATCGAATGCCCTCGGCACGGTCACCCCGGCCGCGTTGATGACGGGGATGGCCCACGCGGTGGGGGCGAAAGTGTTGATCGACGGCGCGCAATCGGTATCGCATCTGCGCGCCGATGTGCAGTCGCTCGACGCCGACTGGTTCGTGTTCTCCGGGCACAAGGTGTTCGGCCCCACCGGCATCGGCGTGGTCTACGGCAAGGAAGCCTTGCTGAACGCGACCGAACCATGGCAGGGCGGAGGCAACATGATCCGCGACGTCAGCTTCGAGCGCACCCTTTACCACGACGCCCCGACGCGGTTCGAGGCGGGAACCGGCAACATCGCCGACGCGGTGGGTTTGGCCGCCGCGCTCGATTATGTCGAAAGCATCGGCATCGACAACATCGCCCGCCATGAACACGATCTGCTCATCTACGGCACGCGCTTGCTGGAAGAGATTCCGGGTTTGCGCCTGATTGGCAAGGCGGCGGAGAAAGCCGGGGTGCTGTCTTTCGTGCTCGATGGCTACGAGGTCGCCGAGATCGGCGCGAAACTGGCCGAACAGGGGATTGCCGTGCGCGCCGGTCATCACTGCGCCCAGCCCATCCTGCGCCGTTTCGGTCTCGAAGCCACGGTACGGCCATCGCTCGCGCTCTACAACACCCATGCCGACCTCGACGCGCTGGCCTCGGCGGTGTGGAAATTGCGGCGGGCGAAAGGATTGCAGCTATAAACGAGTGCCCCAGGCGCTCTGTAAATAGATTACGAAAGAGTGCTTGGGGAGTTCCGTCATGGTTTTGGAGAAAATCCAAATGGAACTGCACGCCTTCGCAATGGCAAATCCACCGCATCAAGGTACTTCCCGCAACGAACGGACAATTGGCGCGTTTTGCAGGCAAACTGCCCGGTGCCGTGCTGGAATTATGACAAAAACACGGTTTCGGGTTTTATGGCGACTGCCAACTTGCCCTGATCGACCCGATGCCTGACAAGCCACGCTGGATAGATGGATTATTCCGGACGATGGCATGACGCGCGTACCGAAGCGCTATCCAGCTTGAGCGTGATGCCGACGCGCTTTCCCCTACATCCATGTATCCGAAGGGTTGATACCTCGCCTGTCATCATTTCTTAAAAAAACAGCGT
>JAITCV010000227.1 GCA_031282905.1 Azoarcus sp.
GGCCCTGGTGCTCGCCGAGGCGGAACAGATGGCCGCGAACGCCCGGCAGGATATCGAGACGCACGGCATCCAGAAAAATATCACGGTGCAATCCGAATGGTTCGTCGAACCAGCGCAACGCCGGGTGAAACTGGGGCTGATCATGGCCGAACTGGTGAAAGCCAATGATCTGCGCGCCAAACCGGAACAGGTTCGCGCCTTGGTGGAAGAGCAGGCGCAAAGCTACGAGAGTCCGGAGGAACTGGTACGCTGGTATTACCTCAAGCCCGAACGGCTGGCGCAGGTGGAAGCCGTGGCGGTCGAGGATAATGTCGTGGAATGGATATGTTCCAAGGCCAATACCAGCGACAAGCCGATTACCTTCGATGAACTGATGGGCAACAACCCCGCGGCGGCAGGCAATGCCGCAGTGGCGGTTTGAGGATTTGATCGGGAACGGACAATGACAATGATGAATACCCCCACTCCCCGGGCGGACGCCGACTGGAATCCGGTCGGCCTCGGCCTGGTGCCGATGGTTGTCGAACAGAGCGGGCGCGGCGAGCGTGCCTACGACATTTATTCGCGCCTCCTCAAGGAGCGGGTGGTGTTCCTGGTCGGGCCGGTCACGGACAGCACGGCCAATCTGATCGTGGCGCAATTCCTCTTCCTTGAATCGGAAAACCCCGACAAGGACATCAATTTCTACATCAATTCCCCCGGTGGCTCGGTCACGGCCGGGCTGGCGATCTATGACACCATGCAATTCGTCAAGCCCGATGTCAGCACCCTGTGCATCGGTCAGGCGGCGAGCATGGGCGCGTTCCTGCTCGCCGCCGGGGCGAAGGGCAAGCGTTTCTGCCTGCCTAATTCTCGCGTCATGATCCACCAGCCACTGGGCGGTTTTCAGGGCCAGGCGTCCGACATCGAGATTCATGCCCGCGAAATTCTTTACCTGCGCGCCCGGCTGAACGAGATGTTGTCGAAACATACCGGCAAGCCCATCGAACAGATCGAGAAGGATACCGATCGTGATAATTTCCTCTCCGCGACGGCGGCATTGGAATATGGTCTCATCGACAAGGTGATGACCACTCGCGCGGATAGCTGATAGCTAGAGGAGCAGATACCATGGCGGAAAAGAAATCGGGTTCGGATGGGGAAAAGCTGCTTTATTGCTCGTTCTGCGGCAAAAGCCAGCATGAGGTTCGCAAACTGATTGCCGGCCCGTCGGTTTTCATTTGCGATGAATGCATCAGTCTGTGCAACGACATCATCCGCGAGGAAATTGCCGATGGCTCCGGGTTGGAGAACATCCGGGGGCAGTTGCCCACGCCCCATGAAATCTGCGCCATCCTCGATCAATACGTGATCGGCCAGGCGCCGGCCAAGCGCAGTCTGTCCGTGGCGGTCTACAACCACTACAAACGCCTGCGCCACATGGGAGAACCGGGCAAGGACGAAGTCGAACTGGCCAAGAGCAATATCCTGCTGATCGGCCCCACCGGCTCGGGCAAGACGCTGCTTGCGCAAACGCTGGCGCGGCTCCTGAACGTGCCGTTCGTGATGGCGGACGCCACCACCCTGACCGAAGCGGGCTATGTCGGCGAAGATGTCGAGAACATCATCCAGAAACTGCTGCAAAAGTGCGATTACGACATCGAGCGCGCGCAACAGGGCATCGTCTATATCGACGAGATCGACAAGATTTCGCGCAAGTCGGACAATCCCTCGATTACCCGCGACGTGTCGGGAGAAGGCGTGCAGCAAGCGCTGCTGAAACTGGTTGAAGGCACGATTGCCTCGATTCCTCCCCAAGGCGGGCGCAAGCATCCCAATCAGGATTTCATCCAGGTCGATACCACCAACGTGCTGTTCATCTGTGGCGGCGCGTTCGACGGGCTGGAAAAGGTCATTCTCAACCGCACCGAGAAAGTCGGTATCGGCTTCGGCGCCGAGGTGAAAAGCAGCAAGGCCCACAGCCTCAGCGAGACTTTCCGCCAGGTCGAACCCGAAGACCTGATCAAGTTCGGCCTCATCCCCGAGCTGATCGGGCGCTTGCCGGTGGTGGCAACCCTCCAGGAACTCGACGAGGACGCGCTGATCCAGATCCTGATCGAACCCAAGAACGCGCTGGTCAAGCAGTATCAAAAGCTTTTCTCGATGGAAGGCGTCGAGCTCGAAATTCGTCCCACCGCCCTGCACGCGGTGGCGAAGAAATCGATCAGCCGCAAGACCGGTGCGCGTGGCCTGCGCTCCATCCTCGAGATGGCGCTGCTCGACATCATGTACGACCTACCCGGCATCGAAGGGGTAACCAAGGTGGTGATCGATGAAAATACCATCGAGGAAGGCGCGAAACCCTTGCTGATCTATGCCGATCAGCCCAAAGTGTCCGGCTCCAACTAAATCTGTCCGAATACTTGATTTGATGAGGCCATGCCTTCATATGAATCTGGTTTCGTCGTGAAGGAAAAACAATGTCGGATTCCGCTGATACCCCGCAACTGAAATTACCACTGGTGCCCTTGCGCGACGTGGTGGTGTTTCCACACATGGTCGTGCCGCTCTTCGTGGGGCGGACCAAGTCGGTCAAGGCGCTGGAGGCGGCGATGAACGCGGATAAACGCATCCTGCTCGTCTCCCAGCAATCGGCATCCAATGACGAGCCCCTGAGCAGCGATTTCTATGATGTCGGTTGCATCGCCCAGATCCTGCAGATGCTCAAGCTGCCCGACGGTACGATCAAGGTGCTGGTCGAGGGCAAACAGCGCGCCCGCATCGAAGCGGTGGATGATCTCCGCCATGTCTTCATTGGCCGGGCGACGCCGACCGCCTCTTTCGGCGGCGAAAATACCGAAGTCGAAGCGATGCGGCGGGCGATCCTCGCCCAGTTCGAGCAATACGTGAAGCTCAACAAGAAAATCCCCGTCGAGATCATCGGCTCGCTCAGCGGCTTCGACGATGCCGGCCGCCTCGCCGACACCATCGTGGCGCATCTGCCGCTCAAACTCGAACAGAAACAGGAAGTCCTGGAAATGTTCAACATCGGCGAGCGCCTGAACAGGCTGCTCGCCGAGATCGAAGCCGAAATCGACATTCTCCAGGTCGAAAAGCGCATTCGCGGCCGGGTCAAACGCCAGATGGAAAAAACCCAGCGCGAGTACTACCTCAACGAGCAGGTCAAGGCCATCCAGAAAGAACTCGGCGAAGGAGAAGAAGGTGCCGACCTTGAGGAACTGGACCGGAAAGTCAAGTCCGTCGGCATGACGAAGGAAGCCCTCGCCAAGGCGCAGGGCGAACTGAAGAAACTGCGCCTGATGTCGCCGATGTCGGCGGAAGCCACCGTGGTGCGCAATTACATCGACGCCATGGTCGGGTTGCCGTGGAAAAAACGCTCGCGGGTTTCCAAGGATCTGACCGAAGCGGAAAAAATCCTCGACCAGGACCATTACGGACTGGAAAAGGTCAAGGAACGCATCCTCGAATACCTCGCCGTCCAACAACGTGTCGACAAGGTAAAAGCGCCGATCCTCTGCCTCGTGGGGCCGCCGGGGGTCGGCAAGACCTCGCTTGGCCAATCGATTGCCAAGGCCACCAATCGCAAGTTCGTGCGCATGGCACTCGGCGGCGTGCGCGACGAAGCCGAAATTCGCGGCCACCGCCGCACCTACATCGGCTCGATGCCGGGCAAGATCCTGCAAAACATGACCAAGGTCGGTGTCAAGAACCCCTTGTTCCTGCTCGACGAAGTCGACAAACTCGGTATGGATTTCCGTGGCGATCCCTCCTCGGCCTTGCTGGAAGTGCTCGACCCCGAGCAGAACCACACCTTCCAGGATCATTACATCGAAGTGGACTATGACCTCTCCGACGTGATGTTCGTCGCCACCGCCAATACGCTCAACATCCCGCCCGCCCTGCTCGATCGGCTCGAAGTCATCCGCCTCTCCGGCTACACCGAGGACGAAAAGGTCAACATCGCCTCGCGCTACCTGCTACCCAAGCAAATCAAGAACAACGGCCTGAAAACCAGCGAATTGGTGGTCAGTGAAGACGCCCTGCGCGACATCTGCCGTTATTACACCCGCGAAGCCGGGGTGCGCGGCCTGGAGCGCGAAGTATCGAAAATCTGCCGCAAGGTAGTAAAAGCCCTGGTACTGAAGCCACGTTCGAGCAAGATCGCAGTCAATGCCAAGAACCTCGACAAATACCTCGGCGTGCGCCGTTACAACTTCGGCATCGCCGAAAAAGAAAACCAGATCGGTCAGGTCACTGGATTGGCATGGACCGAAGTCGGCGGTGAGCTGCTGACGATCGAAGCGGTGGTGCTGCCGGGCAAGGGCAAGGTAATGACCACCGGCAAGCTCGGCGAAGTCATGCAGGAATCCATCCAGGCCGCGCTCTCGGTGGTACGCCGCAGAGCCGCCTCACTGGGCATCGAAAGCGACTTCTACCAAAAAAGCGACATCCACATCCACCTGCCGGAAGGCGCGATTCCCAAGGATGGCCCATCGGCGGGCAGCGCGATCACCACCGCGCTGGTATCGGTGCTCACCAGTATCCCTGTGTGTTGCGACGTGGCAATGACCGGCGAAATCACCCTGCGCGGCGAGGTGTTGCCCATTGGCGGACTGAAGGAAAAACTGCTCGCCGCCGTGCGCGGTGGCATCAGCCGCGCCTTGATCCCGGAAGAAAACGTCAAGGATCTCGCGGAAATACCCGACAATATCAAGAATGCCATCGAGATTATCCCGGTGCGCTGGATTGATCAGGTGCTGGAACTTGCGCTCGAACGCAAGCCAGTGCCGCTCGTCGACCTGGAAGAAGCCTCCGTGGTGGTGGCGGTCGGCGATGAAGTAACGAGTGCCGTAACGTCGGGCATCCGGACGCATTAGGAAACCCCGGAGCGGCAGTTTGGCCCGTAGCGCAAACGTGGAGGCAAACCGCGAAATGGCAAAACGGGTTTTGTTGTGTAGCAAGTAATGCAAGGAGGAGGACAAAATGAACAAAACAGAGCTGATCGCCGAGGTCGCCAAATTGGCGGATATCTCCAGGACGGTCGCCAATCGCGCCATCGATGCCACCCTGGCAGCGGTTACAGGGGCCTTGGAGAAAGGAGACAATGTAACCTTGGTCGGATTCGGGACTTTTTACGTGGGTGAGCGCGCTGCGCGCATCAGCAAGAATCCACGAACCGGGCAGGATATCCAGATTTCGGCTTCACACGTGCCCAGATTTCGTGCTGGCAAAGGATTGAAAGACTCGGTAAACTAGCCCGCTTTACCTAGCGGGTGCTTAGCTCAGTTGGTAGAGCGTCGCCCTTACAAGGCGAATGTCGGCGGTTCGACCCCGTCAGCACCCACCACCGTTTCATCCGTAGTCCCGCAGTAAAGTCCACGCAGTAATTCACACGCAGTATCCAATAAAGGCTGGAAACCCAGGCATGCGCAAGGTTTCCAGCCTTTTCGATTTTCGATGGATGCCATGATAATGGCATCCATGCTCATGTCGTTTCTGCGCAGGCGCGGAAAAGCGGCAAACGCTCAGCGGCGTTTGCCATCTCCAGCAAATGGGTCACGATCCTCAGTGCGATGATCGTCCGCCGCAAGACCTACAGCACGCCCAAACGCACTCGGCGTGCTGACGCTTTCCGCGACGAAAGATCATGGTTTCCAGACTACGCTCTGTACATCCAGTTGTTTCGGAATCAATTTGAGTTCATGGAAAGCGTCCGCAATAGCCTGTTGGTTGGCAATGACCTTATCCGCCAGCGGATAGGTCACGCCATAGCCGTAATGTTGCAAGGCATCGCGGGTGATTTCTTCCGACAGTCCGATTTGTGGCGCGAGGATTTTGGCGGCATCGCCAAAATTGGATATGGTCCAATCTCCCGCCACCCGGATTTCTTCCAACGCCCATTGCAATACTTCAGGATGGTTTTTGGAAAAAGATGCCGTTGATAAATAGAAATTGTAGTTTTCCACGCCGGCGTCCTTGCCGCCAAGTAATTCGCGCGCACCGATCTGGCCGATCGCGGCTTGTGCAAATGGGTCCCAGATTACCCAGGCATCGACATCGCCGCTCTCGAAAGCAACCCGCGCCTCGGGCGGCGGCAGATAGATCACTTTTGCGTCGGCATATTTCAACCCCGCCCGTTCCAACCCCCTGAGCAGCAGGTAATGCACGTTCGAGCCCTTGTTGAGCACGATGCGCTTGCCTTGCAATTCCGCCACCGATTTGATCGGCGAATTCTTCGGCACCAGGATTTTCTCCGCATTGGGCGCTGGCGGTTCATTGGCGACATAGACCAGCGCCGCACCAGCGGCTTGGGCAAATACCGGTGGCGTTTCTCCGACGCAGGCGAAATCAATGCTGCCAACGTTGAGCCCTTCCAGCATTTGCGGCCCCGCGGTGAATTCGATCCATGTGACTTTCACTCCCGCCGCATTGAGCCGCTTATCCAGATTGCCCCGTGCCTTGAGAATGGCGAGGTTGGAGCCTTTTTGCCAGCCCACACGAAATTCTTTTGCTTGCGTTTGTGCCTGCTGCGCCACGGCGGGCCACGCGCCGAGAATTCCCGTCAGTGAAACGACGGCGGCGACCATCCCGATGAATGATCGCCGCCCGGTGTGCAATTTGTCGAACATGATTTTCCTTTTCAACACAAGAAATCGAGTGGAAAACTATGCACGAGCGCGTACCCATATTCAAATGAATATTTATGCGATGATTATCCTTATGTCGAGATAAGTATATTTACACTGCGCGTGATAACGATAGGCTCAAGCTTTGCGGTTGGCAGAGTCGTCAAATACACCAGACAAGCGAAATCAAGAGAAGAACCATCGGATGGAATTTTGCCTGGCCCACAGCCAACTCGGCTGGAATCACACGATGGCGCGCATTCCCGCCGATATCCGCGGTGTATGCCAAAAGTCTAGGCGATATACCCTCCAGAAACTGTGTACGGCATGAAAAAACGGCCCGAATCTCGTTCAAACGGACGACATGCGCATCAATCAACAATGCCTAAAAAATAGCACATCAGTTTTTTTAAGATGACAAAGAATTCAGTTGTTGTCCACGGGAAATGGCCGGAGCAGATCATGTTGGCGCAGATACTGTTGCACGATTTCGAGGCGGCTGATGGCATCGTCGAGTTCAAGCAGGCGCTGGCGGGCGAGCAGCGGGATGGGCAGCAGTTCGGCATAGCGCGCGCCCACCCAGGCGGCGTCGTCGAAGCGGTAAGGCTGGTTGACCCGTTCCGTTTCTCTTTCCACCAGCGCTTGCAGGAGCGGCAGGATGTCGGCTTGCGCTTCCGGCACGAGTTGGCGTTCGGGCTCGGGTAGCCAGATCACTCGGCCAACGAGCAGGCCGTCGCGTTCCAGTTCGTGGTCGACGAGCCTGAAACGACGCACGCCGCGCACGACGAGGGAAAACACACCGGGCGCGGGCATCCCCCAGCGTTCGAGGCGGGCTTCGGTGCCGATCAGGTGGGGCACCGCGGCCTCGCCGACTTCCGGTCCGGCGGCGATCAGACAGACGCCGAACGTGCCGTCATCCCGGACCAGCCGGCCCACCATGTCGAGATAGCGTTTCTCGAACACTCGCAAGGCCAGCAGTCCATCCGGAAACAATACGGCATGAAGCGGGAATAGGGGTAGGGAGGCAGGGGAGGCAGGATTGTTCATCCTAAATTCTTCGGTTTACCCACTATTCGCCATGACATTCTGATTGGGCAGAGCGAAAAAGCAGGGATTTCTGGGTCGGTTGTCGAGGAATTGCCCAATGATATAGCGTACGAGGGCGATCCATCGTTCTGTTTTGGTACCGCCCCAGCAAGAAAGAACAGATTGCGTATGCCGTCAGATTCTTCCATCCAGTCGGAAACCGCCTTGCCTTTTTCGGCGACATGGGAAAAAAGCAGTTGATATTCCTCGACTTCTTCAGCGCGCACGGCTTCCTTGAGCATCTGGATGGAAAATACGATCCACTCCATTGCAATGACTCCGTGAATGGTCTGGCCGCGATCGTATCACGGGCAATGATCCTTGGATACCAGCCCGCCGGAAAAATCAGCGCCGCACCGCTTCCAGCAGGCGTCTGATGCCCTTGACTCGTTGTTTTGGCTCGGGCAGGGCGACGCGGTGGATGATACGGTCGGGACCGGCCATGCGGATGGTTTTATCTCGCTGGATGAGGGCGATCACCTTCGCCGGATCGATGGGGGCGTGCTTGCCGAACTGGATGCTGATCTGCTCGGCGGAGGCGTCGAGTTTCACCACATCCCAGGGCGCGAGCAACAGGCGCAGGCGGTGGGTTTCGAGCAGCGCCTGGGTGGGGACGGGAAGTTCGCCAAAACGGTCGACCAGCTCCTCGCGCAGGGCAAACAGCCCTTCTTCGTCTTCGCAGTTGGCCAGCCGTTTGTAGAGCGTGAGCCGTTCTCCGACATCGGGGCAATAGTCGGTGGGCAGCAACGCCGGAGTATGCAGATTGATTTCAGAGACCCATTCGAGCGGACTTTCGACGGCGGGTTCCCGTCCTGCCTGGAGCTCGCGCACCGCGCGCTTGAGCATTTCGGTATAGAGCGAAAAGCCCACCTGGGCGATTTCGCCCGATTGATTCTCGCCCAGCACTTCGCCCGCGCCGCGGATTTCGAGGTCGTGCATCGCCAAGTAGAAACCGGAACCCAGCTCGTCCATCATCGCGATGGCATCGAGCCGTTTTTGCGCCTGCGAACTGGCCTTGGCCTCTGCGTCGGTGAGCAGGTAGGCATAGGCTTGATGATGGCTGCGTCCGACCCGGCCACGCAGCTGATGCAGTTGCGCAAGGCCGAAGCGGTCGGCGCGGTTGATGATGATGGTATTGGCGCTGGGGATGTCGATCCCGGTTTCGATAATGGTGGTGCACAACAGCAGGTTGGCGCGTTGCTGGGTGAATTCGCGCATCACCCGTTCGAGTTCGCGCTCGGGCAATTGGCCGTGGCCGACGACGATGCGCGCTTCGGGCAGCAAGGTTTCGAGATCGGCGCGCATGCGTTCGATGCTGTCGACCTCGTTGTGGAGGAAATAGACCTGACCGCCACGCTTGAATTCGCGCAGCACCGCCTCACGCACGATGGCCTTGTTGACTGGACGAACGAAGGTCTTCACCGCCAGCCGTTTCTGCGGCGCGGTGGCGATCACCGAGAATTCGCGCAGACCTTCCATGGCCATGCCCAGGGTGCGCGGGATGGGCGTCGCGGTGAGGGTGAGGATGTCGACTTCGCTGCGCAGTTTCTTGAACGTTTCTTTCTGGCGCACGCCAAACCGATGTTCCTCGTCGATGATGACGAGGCCAAGCTGCTTGAAACGCACATCCTTTTGCAGCAGGCGGTGGGTGCCGATGATAATGTCAATCTTGCCCTCGGCAAGCTGGGCGAGCGCCTCGGTCTGTTCCCTGGCCGACTTGAAACGCGACAATTCGGCAACCCTCACCGGCCAGTCGGCATAACGGTTGGTAAACGTCTGGTAATGCTGTTCGGTGAGCAAGGTGGTCGGGCAAAGCACCGCCACCTGGCGGCCATCCTGCACCGCGATGAACGCGGCCCGCAGCGCGACCTCGGTCTTGCCGAAACCCACGTCGCCGCACACCAGCCGATCCATCGGTCGTTCGGATTTCATGTCGCTGATCACCGCGTCGATTGCCGCCTGTTGGTCGGGCGTGGTCTCGAAACCGAAGCCTTCGGCGAAACTTTCCAAATCGTAAGTCTGGAAATCGAAACGATGACCGGAACGCGCCGCGCGCGCGGCATAGAGCGCGAGCAATTCGGCGGCGGTGTCGCGCACTTGTTGCGCGGCCTTTCTCTTCGCCTTCTCCCACTGTCCGGAACCGAGGCGATGCAAGGTGACTTGTTCGGGGTCGGCGCCGGCATAGCGGGTAATGACGTGCAGTTGGGAAACCGGCACGTAGAGCTTGTCGCCCCCCTGGTATTCGAGATGGAGGAATTCGGCGCGTCCGTCGCCGACTTCCATGTCGACCAGCCCCAGATAACGGCCAATGCCGTGCGCCGCATGCACCACCAGATCGCCGATCCTGAGTTCGGAGAGATCGCGCAACCAGCCTTCCATGGTCGCGGCCTTGCGTCTGTCGGTACGGCGGTTGCGGGCAAGATGGGCGTAAAGCTCGGCCTCGGTGACGAGGGCAAGCCCCGCCGCAGGCAGGACAAAGCCATTGGCCAGCGGGGCAACGGTGAGCGCGAAAGCATGCCCCGCCGCGTTGAATTCCGCCAGATCGGCGCAGGGCTGTGGATCTTCGCCCTGCTCAGCGAGGAATTCGGCGATGGTTCCGCGCCGTCCCGGCGAATCGGCGGCAAGCAATATTCGCCCTTGAAATCCACTGCGGAACGCCCTGAAATGCGCCAGCGGATCGCTGGCCTTGCGGTCGACGGCCAGCGGCGGCAAGGCCATGGCAATGGCCTTATCTGGCGCGTGGGCGTCATCGGCCGGAAACCGGGCGAGATCGATCCTGGGATGGCGCTGGAGTGCGCGGAAAAAATCCTCGTCGCGCAAGAAGAGCCGCTCGGGTGGCAACACCGGACGCGCGCGATCGCCATCGAACAGCTTGTGACGCGCGCGGGTATCGTTCCAGAATGCGCCGATCGCCTCCGCGACCTGATGATGAAGAAATACCGGCGCCGCCTCCGGCAGATAATCGAACAGGGTGGCGGTCTCATCGAAAAAAAGCGGCAGGTAATACTCGATGCCTGCCGGGGTGATGCCGTTGGAGATATCCTTGTAGATCGACGCCCGGCTGGGATCGCCCTCGAAGCTCTCGCGGAAACGCCCGCGGAAACGGGTGCGCGCGGCCTCATCAAGCGGAAATTCATGCGCGGGCAGCAAGCGTATCTCGCGGGTCGGATAGACGGTGCGCTGGCTATCGGGGTCGAAAGTGCGAATGCTGTCGATGGTGTCATCGAACAAGTCGATCCGCAACGGCAGTGGCGAGCCCATCGGGAACAGATCGACCAGCCCACCGCGCACCGCGAACTCGCCCGGACTGACCACTTGGGTGACGCAGGCATAACCGGCGAGGCTCAACTGGGCACGCAGTTTTTCCAGGTCGAGCGTCTCCCCCTGCTTGAGGAAAAAGGTATAGGCGGCGAGAAAGGCGGGCGGCGCCATGCGATAGAGCGCGGTGCTCGCGGGCGCGAGTATTACATCAGCATCATTGCGGCTGATGGCGAAAAGGGTGGCCAGCCGCTCCGAGATCAAATCCTGATGGGGTGACAAATTGTCATAGGGCAGCGTCTCCCAATCCGGCAGCAGATGCAGGCGCAGCTCCGGCGCGAACCAGGCGATTTCCTCGCACAAACGGCGGGCATCGAGTGGATCGGCGGTGATGACCGCCAGCATCCGCCCGCGTGCGGCGAAGCTGGCAATGGCCAGCGCATCACTCGAACCCGCCAGCGGCGGCAGATCGAGGCGCATGCCAGGGCGGGGAAATTCAAGCGCGGCCAGCGTGGGCGACAAGACATCGAGCGGACGGGACATTCGGCTTCAACGGACAGCAAAGCAAACAATTATATGGCAAAGGCCCGCCGTGCCTGTTTTCCGAGCCTTTTCCAATATGAGTCTGAAGATTCCGAGTTTGAAAGCTGGGAGTCCGTTGGACTACGTCAGTTCCAATGCGCCGGAGGATGTCGATTCTGGATGGCCAGAAGCGATATGCGTATGTGACGGGCTTGCGGGGATGAGGTCGCGCCGCGGATACAGGGAATGAAGAAGGACCCCACCAGGTGACGAAAGTCTTCGGAGGGCTCGCGCGTCTGGCGCCCTGCGTGCGCGGACGGGAAAGCGAAGAAGCGCGGAAGGTGCGCGAAGCGTAATCTCAAAAAGCACAGCGCGTGGTAGGTTTAGAGCAGACCTGCTTTTCAAATTGCGCGGGGGCAAGCGTCTGATCGAGCGGCGATGCTCACGTGACGACTGGGCAAACAACGGGACAAGGCTTCGATGCCGTGGAAGCCTCCTTCGGGTTGGTCACGAGCCAAGGTATGCCCTGGTGGAAGCGGTCGGCCAGATCGATCAGGACCGGGCCGATTGCGAAAACGGCTTTGACGAACTGAAAAACAATGGGGCTGAGGTGGCGTCAATTGACGAGCGCGCGCAAGAGAAACGGCATGGCTGTAAACCATGCCGCATTGTTTGCACATTCCAGACGCCAGACCAAGCCGTCACCCCAAACCCTATTCTTCAAGCCCCCATCCGGACGTCACAGGAGAACGTCACGGCACCTCCCTCACTTGTCACTCACGGCATTCTTCAGCGTCGTTCCCGCCGTGAACTTGGGCACACGCGAAGCCGCGATCTGGATCGCATCCCCCGTGCGCGGATTGCGACCGGTACGCGCCGCGCGCGTGGATACTTCAAACGAACCAAACCCGGTAAAAATGATCTTTTCACCCTTGGCCAGTTGTTCAGCAACAATGTCGAGTACGCCTGCCAGCGCACGCTCGGCCTGAGCGCGTGGAATATCCAGACGGTCAGTCAGAGCATCGACAAACTCACTTTTATTCATGTTTTTCCTCGATAGACAGGTTGTCAGCAGTACAGCTACAGCAAGTGGGCGGATTCTAGCACCTCATGGCGGAATGCACCGCTACACGGGGGTTTGCGCCCAACAAATACAGCGAATCGGATAGTGCCCCACTTACCCCACTTCCAGCAATCCCTTTCGTCGTGAATCGGCCTGGATTCGCACCCATCCAAGACGAAACGGCGGGCCTGCCGCTGGTCGCAAACACCTTGTGCCAGCCGGGCGTCCCGCAAATACCTGCCGTTTGCCTTCAAGCCATGGATATAATCCCGCAGGTTAACCTTTTGTTTACCGTTATTATCCATGTCCGGTTCCACTTCCTTCCAGCATGCCTTGCGCCGTGCGGCCACTTTCGCCGCCCTGGCCGCAACGCTCGCCATCGCCGCGTGCAGCAACGCGCCGCAACGGCCCGCCACGCTCCAGACCGGCGATTACCGCTACGCACTCGAACGCACGCGCTGGCTGATCGAGCAGGAGATGAAACAAAACCAGGTCACCGGACTGTCGATCGCGCTGGTCGACGACCAGCGTGTGCTGTGGGCGGAGGGTTTCGGTTTCGAGGACGCCAAAGGCGCTCTGCCCGCCAGCGCCACCACCCCCTACCGCCTGGGCTCGATTGCCAAGGTCGTCACCGCCACAGCGGCGATGCAACTCGCGGAACGCGGCCAGCTCGACATCGACCGACCGCTCGCCGACGCGCTTCCCGGCTTCGCCATGCGCTCGCGCTTCGACAGCCCCGCCAGCGTCACCCCGCGCAACATCATGACCCACCACTCCGGCTTGCCGATCAATTATCTTAACGGCATGCTTACCGCAGGGACGCCGGAACCGTTTACCCATTTGGTCGAAGCGGTACGAAACGAATACGTCGCTTACCCGCCCGAATTCATCTTTTCCTATTCCAACCTGGGCGTCACCCTGCTGGGCGCGGCAATCGAACGCCGCGCGGGCGAATCCTATGCCGGCTTCGTCGATCGCAACTTGTTTGGCCCCTTGGGCATGGGCCATTCTCGCTTCGAGCCGCGCCCGGATCTGAAGGTCTACGACCATGGCAGGCAGATCGAGCCGCTCGGCTTGCGCGACCTGCCCTCGGGCGGGCTGGTGTCGACCGTCGAGGACATGAGCCGTTTCATGAGTTGGCTGTTCGCGCAAGGCCGCAACGCCGATGGCGCGCGCTTGCTCTCCAGCGCGAGTCTCGACGAGATGTTCCGTGTGCAAAACGAAGACGTGGCGCTCGACATGGGATTCAAGGTCGGTCTTGGCTGGTTGCTCTCGGGGATCGAAATCCAGGGCGCGGGCATCGTGGCGAGCCACGGCGGCACCCTGCTCGATTCGCACAGCCTGATGGTGGTGCTGCCCGAACACCGGCTGGGTGTCATCGTCGCAGCCAACTCGGCCACCGCCCAGAACGTGGTCAAGGCGGTCGCCACCGAGGCGTTGACCCTGGCGCTCGAAGCCAAGACCGGCATCCTCCAGCCCCCGGCCGCGCGCCCGGCCAGCGCCGAATCCACGGTGATGACCCCCGCCGAACTCGCGCGTTATGAGTCATGGTATGACTCGATGGTCGGCTTGGTGCGGGTCAGTCCGGCCAGCAACGCGCTCGACGCCAAGGTCATGGGCCATACCTTGCAGCTTCGCCCCCGCGGCACGGGAGAATTCGGCCTGCGCTACAAGCTCTTCGGCATGTTCCCGGTGCAGGTCGCCGCTTTCGAAGGCATCCGGATATCGATGCGGAAAATCGCCGAGCACGACGTGCTGGTCGGTCACTTCGGCGCCAACACCATGCTGATCGGCGAGCGCCTCTCTCCAACCCCGGTACCCGCGAGCCTGTTCGACTTCCTCGGTGAATACGAGCTCTCCGACGACGCCCTTGGCATTATCCCGGAACATCTCTCGCTCAATTTCGAGCACGGCCTCCTGATCGGCGAATGCCGGTTTACCCAACTGCCCGGTTTCGTCCTGCGCATCGGCCTCACGCCGATTTCCGAACATGAAATCCTGATTTCCGGCCTGGGTACCGGCAAGGGCGAAACCATCGTCGCCACGCGCGAGGATGACGGACATGTGCTGCGTTTCTCCGGACTGGAGCTGCGCAGGAAAAATCCGCACCTGGCGCGACGGTAAGCTTCCCCGTGGCCAAGCCCAAACGCCTGCTCGTCGTCTCCTACTCGCAAAGCGGCCAGCTCATCGACATCCTCGCTGCTTTGTTGCGCCCGCTTGCCGAAGGGGTGAGCATTCGCCACGAAACCCTGCGCCCGCAACCGGCCTTTCCTTTCCCCTGGCCGTTTTTTAGCTTTCTCGATGCCTTCCCCGAATCGGTGCGCCTCGACCCTCGCCCCAACCAGCCGCTCCAGGTCACGGGCGAAGAAGATTTCGACTTGGTGATTCTTGCCTGGACGGTGTGGTATCTCTCCCCCGCGCAACCGATCACCGCTTTCCTGCAAAGCGAGACGGGCAAGCGGCTGCTCGATGGCCGTCCGGTGGTCAGTCTGGTGGCCTGTCGCAACATGTGGCTGTCCGCTTTCGATACGCTCAAGACCTTGATCGATGACGCGGGCGGACGGCTGGTCGACCATGTCGCGCTGACCGACGAAGCCCCGGCGCTGGCGACTTTCATCACTACGCCGCGCTGGATGTTCACGGGCCGCCGCGACCGCTTTCTCGGCCTGCCCCCCGCGGGAATACAAGCCGCCCAGGCCGCGGACGCGGCCAGGTTCGGCACGAGGCTGGCCGCCGCGCTCGCCAACGACGAGGAAAAAAGCGGACGCGCCATGCTCACCGGCCTGGGCGCGGTGAAGGTCGTCCCCCATTTGATCCTCAGCGAACGCGCCGGACGGCGGGCGTTCCGCGTCTGGTCGGGCCTCATCCACCGCTGTGGCCGCGCCGGGCAGAAACGCCGCCTGCCAGCGCTGCTCCTGTTTACCCTCTATCTCGTCATCTTGATTCTCACGGTGGTGCCTCTTTCCCTGGTCTTGCAACGCATTGCCGCGCCGCTGCTGCGTTCCCGCGTCGCGCAGCTCGTTCGTCATTACGAGCAACCCTCGGGCGCCGCCCATGAGTGAAGCCTATCTCACCGCCTCGGCGGTCTGCCTGCCCAATGCGCCGGTCGACAACGACGCCATCGAAACCGTACTGGGGAAAATCGGCGGGCAGCCTTCGCGCGCGCGCCGCATCGTTCTCCGCCAGAACGGCATCAAAAGCCGCCATTACGCCATCGACCCGGCAAGCGGCGCGGCCACGCATACCAACGCCAGCCTCACCGCCGCGGCTGTTCGCGCCCTCGGCGAGAGTGGTTTCGCAATCGATGACATTCGCTGCCTGGTTGCCGGCACATCCATTCCCGACCAGATCATGCCCGGCCACGGTGTCATGGTGCACGGCGAACTAGGCAACCCCGCCTGTGAAGTGGCGACGACCGCCGGCGTCTGCCTCGCGGGGCTGTCCGCGCTCAAATACGCCTGGCTCGCGGTCAAGGCGGGAGAAGCGGCAAACGCGGTGGCGACGGGTTCCGAAATGCCCTCCCCGGTACTGAGGGCGGAACACTTCGCGGCCGAAAACGCCGCCCGCGTCGACGCGCTCGAAAACCACCCCTGGATCGCGTTCGAAAAGGATTTCCTGCGCTGGATGCTCTCCGATGGCGCTGGCGCCTTTCTCATCGAGTCCCGGCCACGCGCGGGACGAATCAATCTGCGCATCGACTGGATCGATCTCTTCTCCGCGGCCCATCGCCTGCCGGTGTGCATGTATGCTGGCGGCGAGCGCGGCTCCGATGGCGAACTCATCGGCTGGGCCAGGTTTTCACCACGGACATGGGCCGAACAATCCATCTTCGCCATCAAACAGGACGTGAAACTGCTCGATCGTCACATCGTCGAAGCCACTCTCGAGGCCCCGCTGCGCGATCTCATCGCGCGCCGAAGCCTCAAAGCGGAAGAAATCGACTGGTTCCTGCCACACATGTCATCACACTACTTTCGCCAGCCGGTCGCCGACGCCCTCGCCCGCGCGGGCTTGCCCATTCCATTCGAGCGCTGGTTTACCAACCTGGAAACCTGCGGCAATACCGGCGCGGCCTCGATCTACATCATGATCGACGCGCTATTGAAAAGCGGTCGTCTCCAGACCGGCGAGCGCCTGCTGGGCTTTGTGCCGGAAAGCGGGCGGTTTTCGAGTGGATTCATGATGCTGACCGTGGTCTGAGCAAACCATGGAAGCCCGCGACGTTCCCCAGGAAAGCAATGTCACCCTTGGCGGCCACCGCAAGGCGGTCTATGCCCGTGACGCAAGCCACCACCTCGCCCTTGTCCCTTCGCGTGGCTGGGAGCCCGAAGAAATCGTCACCCGCCAGGCGGTGGAAGCCTTCGAGCGCCTCGCCGCCGCTGCCCGCGAGCGGGTAAGAAACGGCCTGAGTTCGCCGCTCGAATACCACATGTATCGCGCCCGCATGGATCTCGTCCTGCTCGCCCAAGCCAGCGGTCTGTGGCGCTGGCGCGTGCGCCGCCACCTCCGTCCGGCCCCGTTCGCCCGCCTTTCACCCGCCCTGCGCGCGCGTTATGCGGACGTATTGGGTATCGAGGTCGCGCAACTCGATGAAGTGCGCTGAAACCTCGCCCATGGAAATCCCTTTCCAACACCGTCAGGCCTCCCACTGCGAAAGCGGCGTGATGTCCGCCATCGTCCGCCATTACGGCCTACCGCTCTCCGAGCCGATGGCATTCGGGCTATCCTCGGCGCTCTCTTTTGCCTTTTTGCCCTTCATCAAACTCTCCGGCCTGCCGCTTTTCGCCTACCGCATGCCGCCGGGCGCCATCATTCGCGGCCTGCAAAAACCGCTGGGCTTCACCATGCGCACCGAAACCTTCCGCGATCCGGCCAAGGGCATGGCGCGGCTCGACGCACTGCTTGCCGCCGACCGGGTGGTGGGGCTGCAAACCTCGGTATTCTGGCTGCCTTACATGCCGGCCGACCTGCGCTTCCATTTCAACGCCCACAACGTGCTCGCCTACGGGCGCGACCCGGCAAACGGCGACTATCTGCTCTCCGACCCGGTATTCGAAGCGCCCATGCGCTGCGCCGTTGCCGACCTGGAAAAAGCGCGTTTCGCCCGCGGCACGCTCGCCCCCAAGGGCCTCATCTACTATCCCGCCACGCCGCCGCACGCGCCGGACTGGCGGCAGGCGATCCTGGCGGCGATCAAGAAAACCACGCGGATCATGCTCTCCCCGATTCCCTTTGTCGGCGTTCGCGGCATTGCCCGGGTCGCGCGCGCCATCGAGCGCCTGCCGGCCGCAACCGACCCGCAAACGGCCCGGCTCTATGTTGGCCACCTCGTGCGGATGCAGGAAGAAATCGGCACGGGCGGCGGCGGTTTCCGCTACATGTATGCCGCATTCCTTGAAGAAGCCGCCGAAGCCGCCACCTGTGCCGCACTCGCGGAACTTGCCGAAGCATTGGTGGAAATCGGCGATCTCTGGCGAGAATTCGCCCTGACCTGCGCGCGCATGATCCGCGACCGCGACCCATTCGCCCCCGCGCAACTCGCGGCTTTGCTGCGCGCGCAAGCGCAACGGGAACAGCGCTTCTTCACCGGCCTGGCGCGCGCGGCGAAATCCTGCCATCAGTCCCCGGCAAGAAAATAGAATTATTTCCGGGTGTTTCCCCTATTGGGCTGAATGGCGCTTCTCGGCGCGAAGCGCCATTTTTCGGCGTTGACGAGTTCTGTTTTCCGCCCGCAAGAAGAAGTTGCGCAGCTCATTCCCCCAATTCTCCTCTCCTCGACCGGCGGCCTCCCGATGATACCCTTGGCCTTTCGCGTCCTTCCGAGCCTGCCATGGAACGCTTCTTCAACAATGCCGGCCCCATCCAACCGGAAAACCACTACCACATCGACCCGCTCACCCGCCTCGACTGGGCCGAAATCCGCCTGTTGATCGCCGGACAGCGCTATTTCGTCCTCCACGCGCCACGCCAAACCGGCAAGACCAGCACGCTGCTGGCCATGATGAAAGTGCTCAACGAAGAAAGACAGTACGCCTGCGCCTATGCCAACATCGAAGCCGCGCAGGCAGCGCGGGGCGATGCGACGCGGGGGATTCCTGCGGCAAGTCAGGCGGTAGCCAGTGCCTTGGCGCGCGATCTTGCCAGCCCGGCGGCGGATTGGTATCAGCAAACGGGGCGCGGTTTTTCAGCAGAAAACCAGCTCTTCTTGCTGCTGGAGCATTGGGCCGATATCTCCCCCCAACCCACCGTTCTTTTCCTCGACGAAGTCGACGCCCTGGTCGGCGACACATTGATTTCCCTGCTGCGCCAGATTCGCGCCGGCTACGCGCAGCGCCCGCAAGCCTTTCCGCAAAGCATCGTGCTGTGCGGCGTGCGTGACGTGCGCGATTACCGCATCCATCAAGGCGACGGCGAAGTGATCACCGGCGGCAGCGCCTTCAACATCAAGACCACCTCCTTGCGCATGGGCAATTTCTCCCCCGAGGAAGTCCAGGCGCTGTGGCAGCAACATACGGCAGCAACCGGACAGCGCTTCGATGAGGCCATTTTCCCCGAACTCTGGGAAGATACCGCTGGCCAGCCTTGGCTGGTCAATGCCCTGGGGCGCGAATCGACCTGGGAGATGCGCGCAAAACGCGACCGCGGCCAGCCCATTTCATTGACCGATTACAAGACCGCGCGCGAACGCCTCATCCAGTCCTGCGCCACCCATCTCGACCAGTTGAGCGACAAACTCCGCGAACCGCGCGTGCATTCGGTCATCAGCGCCTTGCTCGCCGATGAGCAGGATGACCTCAATATTTCGCCGCACGATTACGAATACGTCGCTGACCTGGGCTTGATCCGCACCCGGCCCAGCGTGCGCATCAGCAATCGCATCTACCGCGAAGTCATCCCGCGTGAATTGACTTGGGCGGTACAGATCGGCATTTCCAACCAAGAGCAGGAATGGTACGTCACCGCCGGACGCCGGCTCGACATGCCCAAGCTGCTCGCCGCTTTCCAGCAATTCTTCCGCGAGAACGTGGAGGCGTGGATCGGACGTTTCGATTACAAGGAGGCGGGCCCGCAATTGCTCATGCAGGCTTTCTTGCAGCGCATCATCAATGGCGGCGGACGGATCAGCCGGGAATACGGCCTGGGCCGACGGCGCACCGATCTGTTCATCGAATGGCCGCTCGATGAGGCGCGAGGACTGTATGGCCCGATCCAGCGCATCGTCATCGAACTCAAGATCCGGCGCGGCGCGCTGGAGACGGTCATCGAACAAGGTTTGGCGCAGACCGCCGACTATGCCCGCCACGTTGGCGCGGACGAAGCGCATCTGGTGATCTTCGACCGCGCGCCGGATAAACCCTGGGAGGCGAAAATCTGGC
>JAITCV010000231.1 GCA_031282905.1 Azoarcus sp.
GTCGTGACGACGTGAGCGGGGCCGGTTCTTGATGGCATGGACAGACGATACACCAGACAAAAACACAAGTCAATCTATTTAGTGACTACATTTTGTAAGGCAAAAATACCTAAAAAGCACTGAAGGTCAGTAACGGCAAGGGTTTCAGGCGAATCGGAAGAAAAAATGGGCTGGAACTTCAGCTTAACCAACATACCTGACTACCAATTGAGTGTATATGAGACAGATACTTTTCTAACAGAGGAAGGTGCTAAACACAGCCGAACACTTGATTCTGGAACACTCATTGTCGCAAATAGTGGAGCAACACTTGGTGTCGCAAAAATTTTGCAGATTAAATGCTGCGCAAACGATGGCATTGCCGCTATTAAAGAACAAAAGCTAGGAGATAAGAAATTCATCTGCTATTACATCAATACGCTAACGAAGAGCCTCAGGGATACGATTGCCACAGGAAATGGGCAGCCAAACCTCAACACAACACTTATCCGTGGAATTTCTGTTCCGTTTCCCCAGATACCGGAACAACGCGCCATCGCCACCGCCCTCGGCGACATGGACGCGCTGCTGGACGGACTGGATCGCCTGATCGCCAAGAAGCGCGCCATCAAACAGGCCGCCATGCAGCAGCTCCTCACCGGCCAAACCCGCCTGCCGGAGTTCAGTGGGGAGTGGAAAATAAAGAGATTGGAAAACATACTCACTATCAGGCATGGCAAAAGCCAAAAAGGCGTAGAGGTAAGTAATGGGCCATACCCCATCCTTGCAACGGGAGGTCAGATTGGTACGGCATCTCAAGCTATTTACGAAAAGCCATCTGTTTTGATTGGTCGCAAAGGAACAATCAATCAACCGCAATATATGGATAAGCCATTCTGGTCTGTCGATACGCTTTTCTATTCAGAAATAAAAAACGGAAACATTGCGAAATTTTTTTACTACAGATTTTGCTTGATTGATTGGATGCAGTACAACGAAGCATCTGGAGTTCCAAGCCTCAATACCAAAACAATCGAAGGAATAGAGTTGGCGTGCCCAATTCCGGAAGAACAAACCGCCATCGTCGCCGTCCTCAGCGACATGGATGCCGAAATCACCGCCCTCGAAACCCGTCGCGCCAAGACCCGCTCCCTCAAGCAAGCCATGATGCAGGAGTTGCTGACAGGGCGGACGCGGCTGGTCAAGCCTGGTGAAAAACCGATTGAGGAAGCGGTGGCGCAGACAAAAGGACGCAAGCCGAATATCTATTTCCTGAGAAGTGTGCTTGCCGCCGAAATCATCGACCAATTGCACGATCATTCGACGTTCGGCCACGTCAAATTCGAGAAGATGATGTTCCTCGCCGAGCATCTGTGCGAGGTGGATACCGGCTCCACCTACTATCGGAAAGCTGCCGGCCCTTATGACAATCGGGCGCTGCGCTCGATAGATAGCCAGTTGCAGAAGCAGCAATGGTTCGAGGCACGGAAGGAGAATGGGCGTTTCCGATACGTACCAATGGCGAAACGTGGCGGACACAGGCCGTACTTCGACCGACATTTCTCCGGGATTGGTGAAATCCTTGAGAAGATTCTAACTACATTCAAGACTGCTACAACGGAGCAATGCGAAATCGTTGCCACACTGCTGGCCGCATGGAGCGATTTGCTGCGTGAAAAAGAATCTGTTTCCGACGAAATGATTGTGCATGAGGTACTGAATAATTGGCACGAATCGAAGCAGCGAATACCTGAAGATAGCTGGCTAAACGCCCTTGGCTGGATGCGCAAGAAGGGTTTCGTACCGAAAGGGGTTGCGTGACCATGAATGAAGCCGACCTCCTGCGCCAACTGGCCCACGGCGAGGACAGCCGCCATCAGTTCAAGCGCAACGCCACCAATGCGGATGCGCTGGCTGCTGAACTGGCGGCCTTTGCCAACAGCGGAGGCGGCACCTTGTTTATCGGCGTAAACGACGACGGTTCAGTAACCGGGCTGGATGCCGCCGCCGTGCGGCGTCTGAACCAATTGCTGGGCAACGCCGCTTCGCAGCATGTGCGCCCGCCGGTGCATCCGCTGACCGAGAACGTGCGAACGGCAAACGGCATCGTGATGGTAGTCGGCGTGCCCGATGGTCTCGCCAAGCCTTACGTAGACAGCCAGGGCCGCATCTGGGTCAAGCAGGGGGCGGACAAGCGCCATGTGACCGCTCGCGAGGAAATGCAGCGCATGTTCCAGCGCGCGGGGCTGGTCTATGCCGACGTGGTGCCGGTGGCCGACACGTCGGCGGCGGATCTCGATGAGAAGGCTTTTCAAAGCTATTTCAACCGCCGTTATGGGAAAGACAGCGAATTCGCCGGCCAGCCGCTGGAACAATTGCTGCAAAACCTGGGCCTGGGCGACGGGCGCGAACTGAACCTGGCCGGGCTGATGCTGTTCGGTCGCCACCCGCAACGCTGGCGGCCGGCCTTCGAGGTCAAGGCCGTGGCTTTCCCCGGCGTCAGCCTGGCCGATACACGCTATCTGGACAGCGAGGACATTGGTGGAACCCTTTTGGAACAGTTCAAGGGTGCCTTCGCCTTCATCCGTCGCAACCTGCATCACGTGCAACGCGGACGCAGCTTCAATACGTTGGGTGAACTGGAAATTCCCGAAGCCGCGCTGGAAGAATTGCTGGTCAATGCGCTGATTCACCGCGACTACTTCACCAGCGCCTCGATCCGCGTGATGGTGTTCGCCGACCGGGTGGAGATTGCCAGCCCCGGCCACCTGCCCGACAGCCTGAGCGTAGAAACCATCCGCCAGGGCAGAACCAACCGCCGCAACCCGACCCTGACAGAACATGCCGCCAATATCCTGCCGTATCGCGGCGTGGGCAGCGGCATTCCGCGTGCACTGCGGGAATGGCCGCGCATCGAGTTCATCGACGATGTGGCAGGCAATCAGTTCAGCGCCGTAGTCTGGCGGCCAGAAGCGGAGTGGTCAGGCATTACCCCGCAAGTCACCCCGCAAGTCACCCCGCAAGTCACCCCGCAAGTCACGGAGGAAATCGAGCGTCTCCTGAGTGCCGTACAGAACGAGATGAGCCGGGTAGAGATTCAGGCAGCGCTGGGGTTGAAAGACAGAATGCACTTCCATGATGCCTACTTGCGCCCCGCGCTGGAAAGTGGATTCATCGAAATGACCCGCCCGGACAAACCCCTGAGCAGCCGGCAAAAATACCGGC
Source organism: Azoarcus sp. (assembly GCA_031282905.1). Lineage (GTDB taxonomy): Bacteria > Pseudomonadota > Gammaproteobacteria > Burkholderiales > Rhodocyclaceae > WRNU01. The sequence goes on from JAITCV010000231.1 coordinate 3,205, forward strand.
TGACGGCGGCAGGCAAGGCGCATTTGGCAAAAACGGATTCAGGAGAAAATAATGTGTAACGTCGGCCAGCGTGAAGCCCTCACTCAGCAGCGCGTGCTGCGTTTCTTTCAGGAGTCGCTGGGCTATGCCTGCCTGGATGGCCGAAGAGGGCGCGATGACAACCATAACATTGAGGAATGCCTGCTGACCGGCTGGCTGCAAAGGCAGGGGCATGGCGACAAACTCATCGCCAGAGCGCTTCGGGAACTGGGCCAGGCAGCAACGCTTTCAGGCAGCAAGACCCTCTACGACGCCAACCACGATGTATACCGCCTGCTCCGTTATGGCGTGAAAGTCAGACCAGATGCGGGCGAGCAGAACGTGACCGTCTGGTTGATCGACTGGGAAAATCCTGAAAATAATGACTTCGCCGTAGCCGAAGAAGTGGCAATCACGGGCAGGCACTCCA
>JAITCV010000250.1 GCA_031282905.1 Azoarcus sp.
GAAAATCTGAAGACATGCAAATAATAAATAGCGATCATCGTTGCAGAAATGAGATTGATGGTGCTGCCGACAGCACCACCCGCGAGCGCATTCATTGCTTTTTCTAATTCGTCACCAACAAACTAATAAATCTGCAGTGCGGCCACGTTTATTCGCCTAGGCAGCGAGTATATTCGGCTGTTCGGGAGTTTTCATATTCATCCACCGCCGCTTCACCCAATTTTGCGACACTCCCTATTGGTAGTGGTGGCATTTTTTGGAACATTTCGTTGGAGCATTCGTTACGTTTTAATTCATGTCCGTTGTATGCATTGATACAATTCGGCGTATTTTTCAACTCTCCTGGATTATTTTTGCATTCCTGGATTTTCGCGTGGCGTTCGGCATTATGTGCCGCGTACCAGTCGGTGGTGTGCACTTCTTCTTCCTTGTCGCAGGCGGAAAGACTCAGCAGGACAGTGGCAGCAACAAGGGACAGGGTTTTCATATGAAGTACTCCAATTTGGTTGGAAGGGCTGCTCGCGCCATGCGGACAGCTCACGCTACCAGTTCAATCCAGCCGCGTGCGCTGTTTCGCTTCCATGTTCTTGCTGTTGCGTGATTCGCTCCTCGGCCACCTGCTGGTACAGCGCCAGTTTCGTCATCTCGTTGTTGATCGCGGTCTGCTCGATCGATATCCGGTGTCCGGCAGGTTCATCACGGACGAAACCTATGCGGGCACGCGCGGCGCGTTGCGGCTGAGCGGAGATTTCCTGATCGCGGCACGCGAACGCTCGGCTACGTGCCGTGCAAGCGTCGCATCGGCGTGGCGTCGAGCATCGCGGTGAATTCCCGGCCTCACCGAAACAAGAATGTCTATATCGCATCAGCGGCTAAAGATAGTGTGAAAGCGGGGAATAAGTAATGGACAAATAATTGGAATCCCGGTGTTTTCACGACACTGTTCACAGCACTAGACTGGAGCGCTCTCGCATGGAGAGATGAGCCCCGATTCTTTTGTTGTTTCGTTGTTTTTTCGTCGTTGTCTTGCCTTGTCAAAGGAGTTTTTCATGAGTCTGGATATTTTCTGGTTTTTGCCGACTTCGGGCGACACACGTTACCTTGGCGTGTCCGATTTTGGCCGCGCGCCCACTGTGGAATACCTGCGCCAGATCGCGGTCACCAGCGAAAACCTGGGATACGACGGGTTGCTGATTCCAACGGGCAGTTCGTGCCTTGATCCGTGGATCGTGGCTTCCAGCCTGATACCGGTGACCCAGCGCATCAAGTTGCTGGTCGCCCTGCGCACCTCGCAAGGCGGCCCGGTCGACATCGCCCGCCGCGCCGCCACGTTGGATCGCGCCCTGCATGGCCGCCTGTTGCTCAATGTCGTGCCGGGAGGCGATACCGCCGAGTTGGAAGCGGATGGTATTTTCCTGGAACACGATGAACGCTATGAGCACGCCGACGAATTCCTCACCATCTGGAAAAAACTCCTTCAGGGCGAAACCGTCGATTTCGACGGCAAATACATCAAGGTCAAGAACTCGCGAAACTATTACCCCGCCGTCCAACAGCCCTACCCGCCCATCTTTTTCGGCGGTTCTTCCAACGCCGCGCATGAACTGGCCGCCAAACACGTCGACGCCTACCTCACCTGGGGCGAACCCCCCATCCAAGTCGCCGAGAAAATCGTCGATGTCCGCAAGCGCGCGGCCAAATACGGACGCACGGTCAAATTCGGCGTCCGGCTGCAAGTCATCGTGCGCGAGACCGCCGAAGAAGCCTGGGCCGATGCCCACCGCCTCATCAGCCACCTGACCGAGGACGACATCCGGCGCGCGCAGCAAAATTTCGCCCGCATGGATTCCGTCGGCCAGAAACGCATCACCCAACTGCACGGCGGCAGACGCGACAAACTCGAAATTTCCCCCAACCTGTGGGCCGGCATCGGCCTCGTCCGGGGCGGCGCGGGCACGGCGCTGGTGGGCGACGCCGCCACGGTGGCCGAACGATTGCAGGAATACGCCGATCTGGGCGTTGATCGTTTCGTGCTATCCGGTTACCCACACCTGGAAGAATCCATTCGTTTTGCCGAATTGGTCTTCCCCCTGATCGGCAAGAAATCGGTGAATGAAGCCGGACGATCCCAAACCGGCGGAGCGTTCGATATCCGCTTCCAGTCCGCGTCCTGAGTTTCCAGACGTTTCAGATAACCTCGCAATGACCTTCTTTCCGCAAGGGCTGCGTCCCTTGCGGAAAGTCTTTTGTCTACACGGGTAAAAAAACATGACTCGCAAAATAATAGATTTGCGTTGCCGTCCGGCTTTCCTGCATGATTTTTTCGGCGCGACCCCCGGCAATGCCGCGCACGATGCCGCTCGCTGGCTGAATCGCCGTGTCGGCACCCGTGGCGATGATCGTCATTTCGAAGCTTCGCTCACCCAGGAAGGTTTTCTTGCCGAAATCGGGAAAGCGGGATTGGAAAAGGCCGTGGTCGTGGGCCGTCATACCCCCGCGCAGCATCTGCCCAACGACACGATCCACCGCATTGTGCACGGTCATGACGAATTGATCGGCATCGGCGCGGTCGATCCCGCGTTGCAGGGCGAGGCCGCCGCCGTGGCGGAAGCGGAGCGCGCGCTGCGTACTCTGGGACTCGCGGGCATCGATCTGGAGCCGGGTTTTGGCGAGCCGCCGCGTCATCCCGACGATCCGGTTTATTGGCCGATCTACGAATGGGCCAATCAATATCAAGTGCCGATATTCCTGATGAGCGGTCCGACGACGCCCGACCCGCGATACAACGATCCCTCTCCTGTCGCCAAGGTCGCGCGCGCCTTTCCCCAGTTGCAAATCGTGATTTACCACGGCTACTGGCCACGGGTGGATGAAGCCGTGGGGCTGGCTTTTCGTCATGAGAACGTGCACCTCGTGCCCGACATGTATTTGTTCCAGCCGGGAACGGAATCATATGTTGCCGCCGCGAATTCGTTTTTGCGTGAGCAATTCCTGTTCGGATCATCCTATCCTTTCCGCCCGATCGGCCAAACCATCGACGATTTCCTGCACCTGGGGTTCAAGGATGACGTGGTTGACAAATTGCTGTATGACAATGCCGCGCGCTTGTTCAGGCTGAAATAGTGAAATAGGGCAGTTCCGTCATTGCGGCCTCGCTGTTGATGACCGCAGCCTCGCTGTTGCCGAATTGGGTGGTAAGCACCGACTTTTCCTCTACTTTGAATTGCCCATGGGCCTGTGCCTGCTTCAACCATGAAAATGCCGGGGAAACACGTCAACCGCGCGGCTTTGCGGGGCCCGACGTGCCGTACCCTTGCCGACAATGCGCAGCATCCGCACGACTATCCCTGGCGGTTTCCCGCTCAACGACTGCGCCCGCGTCCTTGCCCGAGACTTTGTTCCCGCCGCGCCTGCTGCGCCGCATACCGTTGCCGTAACTCGGCCTCGTATTGCCGATCTCGCGCCCGCGCCAGCGCCGGATCGTCGGCCCGCAACTGGCTGATGGCGACCGTCTCCAGCAGCGGCTGGGCAAGGTGATCCACCCCTGCCCGGAT
>JAITCV010000009.1 GCA_031282905.1 Azoarcus sp.
GGACATGATGGGGTTTCCTCGTGTTGGTTGAATGTGATGTGGAGCAATAATGGAACTCAGAATTTCCGCTGGAGGCGGGTAATGACCACCGGGTGCACGAATGCGCTGACGTCTCCGCCGAAACGGGCGATTTCACGCACCACGGAGGCCGATAGAAAGGTGTATTGCTCGGTTGGCGTGAAAAATACGGTTTCCAGGTCGGGGGCAAGCTTGCGGTTGATGCTTGCCATCTGCATTTCGTACTCGAAATCGGTCACCGCCCGCAAGCCGCGCAGCATGACGCTCGCGCCCCGCTGGTGGGCGAAATCCGCCAGCAGGCCGGTAAACGAAGTGACTTCGATCCGGTCGGCAAATTCTTGCAGCACCTCGGCGACGATGTCCACCCGTTCATCGAGTGAAAACAGCGGTCCCTTGCCCGCGCTGGCGGCTACCGCGACGATGATGCGGTCGAACATGCCCATGGCGCGCCGCACGAGGTCTTCGTGACCGCGGGTAAACGGGTCGAAGGTGCCGGGGTAGACCGCTACCGTGTTTTTCATGCGGGTTTACGTTCCATGAGATGAAAATGTACTTGTCCGGCCTGACCCCGTTTCATGGTGCGCCAGATGCCGAGACCGGGGAGGGATGCTTCCGCTTCGGCGTAGATCCGTCCTTCGGGCCGCAGCACGCGGTCGAGCAACGGCATCACCCGGTCGAGCCAGCCTTGATGATAGGGCGGATCGATGAACACCAGATCGAACAATCCTGAATGAGAGGCGAGGAATTCTAGCGCATCGCCACGAATGATCTCCAGCCGTCGATCAGTAAATGCGAATGTTTCGGCATTGCGATGCAGGGTGGCGCATGCCCGGGCGTCGCGTTCGACCAGTGTCACCGCCGCCGCGCCACGCGAGGCCGCTTCGAAGCCGAGGATGCCGGAGCCCGCGAACAGGTCGAGACAGGCGAAGCCGTCGAGGTTTTGTCCCAGCCAGTTGAACAGGGTTTCCCGCACCCGATCCGGCGTCGGCCGCAGGCCGGGCAAGCTGGCAACCTCGACCAGACGCGAGCGCCAGAGGCCACCGACAATGCGAATCCTGTTCTTCGCGCGGTTCACAGCTCACTGTGCCGCTTCGGTTTCGGTCTCAGGCTCGGCTTCGGTTTCGGGCTCGGTTTCAGCCGGCGTTTCGATCGCGGTTTCGTCGGGGGCTGGTGTTTCCGCCACTGTGGCGGGGTCGCCATCGCCTCCGGCGGTCACGGCCACCAGATGATCCTGGGGCAGCCGGCGAGCGAAGGCTTCCTGCACCGCCTCGCGTGTCACCGCTTCGACCGCGCGCGGATAACGTTCCAGCCAGTCGGCGGGCAGACGGTAAAAGCCGATCATGGAGACGTAATCGAGAATCTTGCGATTGGAATCGAGGCGGAGGCCGAAACCGTTGACGAGGTTGTCCTTCGCCGCCTGAAGTTCCTCATCGCTCGGGCCGTCGGCAATGAAGCCAGCGAGGGTGTCGCGCACCAGTCGCAGGGCAAATCCGCTCTGACTGCCCTTGGTTTGCAGGCCGATGACGAAGGGGCCGGCGACCTGGCGCGGTTCGAAGTGGCTGGATACGCTGTAGGCGAGGCCGCGCCGTTCGCGCACTTCATGGGTCAGCCGCGAGACGAATCCGCCGCCGCCGAGGACGTAATTGCCGACCACGAGCGGGAAATAGTCCGGATCGTCGCGGCGAATGCCCGGCAGGCCGAGCAGGATGTGGGCCTGGGCGGAAGGGTTGGCGATTTTTTCTTCACGCGCTTCGGGCAGGGTGGGTTCGGGCAAGGGGGCGGGTTCGTCTCCCACAGGCAGGCCGAACGTGAGCACGAGCACGATATGTTCGGCGGTGGCGCGGTCGAGATCGCCCACGAGGGTGATCGAGGCGTTGCGAGCGTTGTAATGGCGGTCGTGGAAAGCGAGTAGATCGTCGCGGGTGATCGCGCTCAGCGAGTCGGCATCGGTGTTGACGCCGTAGGGATGCGCGCCGTAGATCGCGGTGTTGAAAGCGCGCGCGGCCAGCGCGCCCGGTTTGGTGAGCATTTCCTTGAGGCCCGCGCGCGAACGGGCGCGCTCGCGTTCCAGCACGTCGAGCGGGAAGGTGGGCTGGGCAAGCAGGCTGGCGAGCAGGTATACCGCCGCGTCACGTTCGGCGGCGGAAGACAGTGTACGCAGCTTCAGGCTGGCGCGATCGTCATCGACGCCGCCGCCGACAATGATGCCGAGGTCGGCGTATTTGTCGGCAATCGCCTGTTCATCGAGTTCGTTCGTGCCGGCATCGAGCAGGGCGTGGGTGAAATTGGCGACGCCGCTCTTGCCCAGGGGGTCATGGGCCGAACCGGCGGCAAAATCGACCTGGATGTCGATCATCGGCAGTTCATGGCTTTCAACGAAATTCACCCGCGCGCCGGTCGGCGCGACCCATTGCTGGATGTCGGGCCCCGCGTGGGCAAGGTTCGCGCCCAGGGCAAGCGTGATGAGCAAGGCGGCGCGGAAAAAGGAAAAAGGGTGCATGGGAAAACTCGTCGGAAAAAATCAGCGAAAGCGGAAGACCCGAGATGGCGGATCAGGGCAGGGTGGGCGGCGGCGCGTTTGTCGCCGGCGGCAAGGGATCGAGGCGGGCGGTGGTCAGTGTGGCGTCGTCGAAATAGCGGCGGGCGACCGCGCGCACTTCATCGGCGGTGACCGCCTTCAGGCCGTCGAGCAGCTTTTCGTCATCGCGCCAGGATAAACCGACGGCATCGAGTTGCCCGATGTTCATCGCCTGCCCCATCAGGGAATCGCGCTCGTAGATTTTCGAGGCCAGCGCCTGGGTCTTGACCCGGTTCAACTCGGCTTCCGACACGCCCTCGTCACGAATGCGCGTCAGTTCGGCAATCAGCGCCTTTTGCAGCGCGTCCACGTCCTGTCCGGCGGCGGGCACGCCTTCGAGGTAGAACAGCGCCGGGCCGCGATTGATGCCATCGTAATTCGCGCCCACCGATACCGCGATGCGCTGCTCGCGCACCAGCCGACGGTTGAGGCGAGCGCCGTCGTAGCCGTCGAGAATGGCCGCGAGCACGCCCAGCGCATAGGCGTCGCGGTCCGCGTCGAGATCGCGCAAGGCGGGAACCTGCCAGACCATCGCCAGATAGGGCAGTTCGGCGGGGGCGCGCACCACAGTGGCGCGCGGGCCGCGCTGGACGGGTTCGGCGCTGATCCGGCGCGCGGGCAAATCGACGGCGGGCAAGCCGCCATAGTGCAGGCGGGCGAGTTCGAACACCGCCTGGTGATCGACATCGCCGACCACGACCATGGTGGCATTGTTGGGCGCGTACCAGTTGCGATACCAGGCGCGCGCGTCTTCGGCGGACAGGGTGTCGAGGTCGGTCATCCAGCCGATGATCGGGTGGTGATAGGGGTGGGCCTGGAAGGCGGTCGCCATCAATTGTTCATGGACCAGCGCGCGCGGCTGGTCATCGGTGCGCAGGCGGCGCTCTTCCTTGATGACCTCGATCTCGCTGCCGAATTCCTCGTCGGTAAGCTGGAGATTTTTCATCCGGTCGGCTTCGAGCCCCATCATCTCGTCAAGATGGGTGGGCGGAATCTGCTGGAAATACGCGGTGTAATCGTAGCTGGTGAAGGCATTGTCACGCCCGCCGCGCGCGGCGACCCGGGCGTTGAACTCGCCGGCGGCAACGGTTTCCGTGCCCTTGAACATCATGTGTTCGAGCACATGGGCCACCCCGCTCACCCCGGCGGGCTCATCCATCGAGCCGACGCGATACCACACCATATGCACGACCGACGGCGCGCGGTGGTCTTCGCGCACCACCACTTTCATGCCGTTATCAAGCACGGTCTCGAAGGGATTGGCCGCCGCCGACAAGGCGCAGGCGCAAGCCGCACCCGCAACAGCAAGGCGAAAAAAGAAAGCATGAGAAAAATCTTGGCGAAACATGGAAGTGTCCTGCATCTGTTAGAATCGATGGCTTCGAACGCGCCGGGGAAGAAAGGTTCGCATCTTAGCCTTATTCCATCCCGGCATGCGTGCCTGAAAGCCCGAAGCCCACTTCGACCCGATTTCCCATGTTTGGTTTCTTCAAAAAATCCGGCCAGCAGGAGCCCCCCCCGGTCGACGTTGCCGATGCCATCGCCGAGCTTGCTCCTGAGCTTGCCATCGTTCCGCCTCCCGCGACGCCAAGCGCGAACGCGGATAGCGGAAGCGTCGCGCCAGAGACGCTTTCCCCCAGACGCTCCTGGGGCGAACGGCTGAAAACGGGGCTTGCGCGCACCGGCGGCCGACTGGCGGGCATATTCACCCGCCGCAGGATCGACGAGGATTTGCTCGAAGAACTCGAATCCACCCTGCTGATGGCCGATTGTGGCGTGGAAGCCACGACCTTCTTGATCGACGAACTACGCGCGCGCTGGAAGCGCGACAAGCTGGAGACCGCCGACCAATTACAGCATGCGCTCGCCGAAACCCTGCTCCAGATCGTCGCCCCGCTCGAACAAGGGCTCGATGTCTCCGGCCACCGGCCCTGCATCATCATGCTCGCGGGGGTCAATGGCTCGGGCAAGACCACCTCGATCGGCAAACTCGCCAAATATTTCCAGAACCAGGGCAAGAGCGTGCTGCTTGCCGCCGGCGACACCTTCCGCGCCGCGGCGCGCGAACAACTCATGACCTGGGGCGAACGCAACGGCGTCACCGTGATCGCCCAGGATGGCGGCGACGCGGCGGCGGTCATCTTCGACGCCATCAACGCCGCGCGCGCGCGCGGCATCGACATCGTGCTCGCCGACACCGCCGGACGGCTGCCGACCCAGCTTCACCTGATGGAAGAAATCGCCAAGGTGCGGCGGGTGATCGCCAAGGCCGACGCCAGCGCGCCGCATGAAGTGCTGCTGGTGCTCGACGCCAACATCGGCCAGAACGCGCTCGCCCAGGTCAAGGCTTTCGATGCCGCGATCGGCGTCACCGGACTGGCGCTGACCAAACTCGACGGCACCGCCAAGGGCGGCGTGGTGGCGGCCATCGCCCGCCAATGCCCCAAACCGCTCAGGTTCATCGGTGTGGGCGAAGGCATCGACGATCTCCAGCCCTTCCGCGCCAGCGAATTCGTCGACGCGCTGTTCGCGCCGCCAGCCAACACCACGAACAACCCGGCCACGGACAAGCGGACATGATCGTTTTCGACGCGGTCTCCAAACGCTATGCCGGAGGCTATACGGCACTGGACGGCGTCACCCTGCGCATCGCCGATGGCGAACTGGCGATACTCTCCGGGCATTCAGGCGCGGGCAAGAGCACGCTGTTGAAGCTCCTCCCCGCAATCGAACGCCCGACCGCGGGCACGGTGCGCATCAACGACCAGGACGTCTCCGCCCTGCCCCGGCGGGCGATCCCCTATCTGCGCCGCAATCTTGGCCTGGTATTGCAGGAAAGCCGCCTGCTCTTCGACCGCACGGTATTCGACAACGTCCTGCTGCCGCTGGCCATTACCGGTCATCCGCCCGGCGATGCGGCCATCCGGGTCGCCGCCGCGCTCGACAAGGTCGGGCTGACCGGACGCGAAAAGGAATTCCCCGCCGGACTCTCCGGCGGCGAACAGCAACGGGTCGCCATCGCCCGCGCCATCGTCAATCGCCCCTCGATCCTGATCGCCGACGAACCCACCGCCCACCTCGATCGCGCCTATGCCGCCGAAATCGCCGCGCTGTTCAGATCGTTCAACAACGCGGGGGTGACCGTCCTGATTTCGACCCATGACGCCTCGCTCTTCGCCGAATGGTCGCCCCGGCGAATCACCCTCGCCCGCGGCCGCCTGCTGGAGGCATGATGCGAAACTGGCTTTATCTTCACTGGCGCGCCTTTCTCCATGCCAGTACCCGCCTGGCGCGCCAGCCCTTGGGCACCCTGCTTTCCGCGCTGGTCATGGGCATCGCCCTCGCCCTGCCCGCAGGCGCCTACATCCTGCTCGACAACATTGCCTCACTTGCGCGCGGGCTGTCGGGCACGCCGGAAATCAGCCTGTTCCTCGATGCCGCGACGCAGAGCGGCGGCGATGGAAGCACCAGCGCGAATGCAAACGGCGACGCAAGCGAAAGCAAAAACGGCGATGACGACAAGCTCGCCAGCGCCATCGAACAACGTCTGCAAGCCGAAACCGAACTGGCCAGTTTTCGCTTCGTGCCACGTGACGAAGCGCTCCGTCAACTGGAACGCAGCGGCTTGGGCGACGTGCTCGGCGGCCTCGCCGCCAACCCCCTGCCCGATGCTTTCATCATTACCCTGCGCAGCGAAGACCCCGCCGTCTACGAAAAACTCGCCGAACGGATGCAAGCCTGGCCGGGCGTGATCCACGTCCAGCTTGATTCAGCCTGGGTCAAGCGCCTGCACGCCCTGCTCGGCCTCGGGCGCATGGCGGTGCTGGTGCTGGCAACCCTGCTGGGGCTGGCGCTGGTCATCGTCACCTTCAACACCATCCGCCTGCAAATCCTCACCCAGAAAATGGAAATCGAAGTCAGCCGCCTGCTCGGCGCCACCGACCCTTTCATCCGCCGGCCTTTCTACTGGTTCGGCGTCCTGCAAGGCATACTCGGTGGTCTGGTCGCGCTTGGCGTGGTTTGGGCCGGCGTCGCCGCCTTGGTCGACCCGGTCACCGCGCTGGCCGAAACCTATGGCGCAGTGTTTACCCTTTCCGGCCCGGACGACGCCTCCGCGCTGGGCGTGGTGGCATTCGCCGCCTTCCTCGGCTGGCTGGGCACGGAAATTTCGGTACAACGGCATTTGACCGAACCATTCTGAAGCCACAACAAATAATGGGGAATAAAAGCCCACGTGCCACCGCTTCAAAGGTATTGGCTGTCTGCTTCACTGCGCCAGGTCAAGCCCGTCGGCCAAGAGCTGCCGGGCTTCATCTCGACGTTTACGGGCGGTATCGGTCGGCTTGGCTGTCATTTTGCGGGTATCCCCAACGTCATTTATGAAGAATACCGCAAGAAGACCCTCACACAGCCCCGGATGTAAATGAAAGCCCCGGACTACATAGAACGACAAAAAGGCCAGAACCCTTGATTTTATTGGGTTTCTGGCCTTTCCATGGACTTCTTCGGACTAACTTGTAGTGGTGTTTGGTGCCCCCGGCAGGACTTGAACCCGCGACCTTCGGTTTACAAAACCGTTGCTCTACCAACTGAGCTACAAGGGCAAAACCGTGAGGCGCGGATTGTAGCGCGTGAAGGCAAATCACGATACGCCTGGTTTGCGCGGTGGACTTCCTTTTGCGCCAATGACTGTATAAAATTACAGATCTTGATTGTGCCCAAGCGAAATGTCTCGATGAAGAAAAACATCAACCACTTTCCCGTCCTGTTCGGCCTGTTCGCCGGTCTGCTTCTGGGCACGGGGCAGACTGGCGGCGCCATTATCCTTGTTCTCACGGGCGTTTGCGCCATCTGGCTGCTGCGCATGTTCCCCGAACAGCTTGACGCGGCGCAATGCCAACAATGCCATAAGAGTAGCAGCGCAATACCGCCACGATACCATGCCGCCCCGGTCATTGTGCCTCGTCCGCCATGGTCCGCCGAACCAGACAATAAAGACGGGCGCGAGCATCGGCGCTCATTTCCGCATTCTGGTCCGCAGCGCCAGCCACGAACTCTTCAGGCAAAAAATGTAGTTTGAAGGCCGCAATCGCCGCCTGTGGCTGACGGACGTCATAGCCCAGCGCGGCAAGCCCCAGCAGGGGGTCGAAATTTTCTGGCGGCATCGAATCCGGCGGCGGCTCGCACCACAAGCCAAAGCCCGCAGCGGCCAGTCTGCGCCATGGAAAAAATGCGCTGGGATCGCTTTTGCGCGCGGGCGCGATATCGGCATGGCCCAGGAAGTTGGCCCGTGGAATACCGTGGCGCGCCTGGATATCGGCCAGCAATGCCAGCAGCGCTTCGATCTGGATGTCGGGGAAAGGTTCGAAGCCGTTGTTGTCGAGTTCGATGCCGATCGAGGCGGAATTCATGTCGGTCTGCCCGCCCCAGCGGGAAACGCCCGCGTGCCAGGCACGATCCGCTTCTCTGACCAGTTGCAGCACCCGACCGTCACGACCGATCAGGTAATGGCTGCTGACGCCGGAAAACGGGCTGGTCAACCCCCAGAGAGCCTGTTCCAGCATGTCATTGCTGGTGTGATGCAGGATGACGTAATTGGCCCGCCGCGCCTCGAAATTGGGCGACGGCCACCACGGCGCGGCGGCATCCCCCATGCGCACGGACGTGCAGCCGCCAAGCATCAACCCGGCGATCAGCGGAAAAATCGTGCGATATGAATAAATCACGTCCATCGGCCCGTTTCCATGACATCCAGCAAGAAATCAACGGCAGCCCTTCAGGGCTGAAGGTCTAACTCCATCGGGAAGGGGTTTGCATCCCTCCCCAATGGCTACGGTTCGGTTTCGTGCCGTGATTTCCACACTACGACGGTGTGCACGACCTGATAGAATACGCGCAAAATCGGTGAAAGGCCGGATTGGCCATAAATCGCTACTCAAACTCATTGCTACGCTGGACTGATGAAGGAGGTTACTTGAATGCCATCCAACAACCCTGCCGTTCAATTCAAATGGTCTGAAAAGTACAGTGTCGGCATTCCTGAAATCGATGAGCAGCACAAGGCGCTGTTCGATCTGATCGAGAAAATCCATACTGCAATCATGGAACACAAAGGTACCAAGGCCAGCACTGAGGTTCTCGACGAACTGGTTGATTACACCCGAGTCCACTTCGCGCTGGAACAAAGCCTGATGCGCATGGGCAAATACCCGGATTATGACAACCACTGCGTCCTGCATCATGATCTCGTCGCCGAAGTCGTGGCCTTGCAGGAAAAGGTCCATTCCGGAACGGCCTCGATCAGCTTTGAATTACTGCACTTCCTGCGCAACTGGCTGGCCAAGCACATCCTGATCGAAGACAAGAAATATGCCCAGTTCTTCGCCGATCATGGTCATGCCAGCTTTTCCGTGTGGGCAAACGAGTCCAACGAAGAAATCCAGAAACAAAAGAAAAAATGGTGGAAGTTCTGGTAGACGCGCAACAGACAGGCCGATGTCCTTGGTGATCGGCCAACATCCCACGATCGGCCATCCCACATTTCCTGAGCAGAAACGGGCAAACCTCCCAGCCATGGAGGTTTGCCCGTTGTTTTGAAGCAATCAGTAGTGATAGGCGGACTCGCCATGGGAGGCGATGTCCAGACCTTCGCGTTCCTGATCTTCGGTGACCCGCAGGCCCACGGTCAGATCGGCGATCTTGTAGGCGATGAAGGCGACGACGCCGGACCATACGATGGTCACGAGTACGCTCTTGGCCTGGATGAACAACTGGCCGCCGATGGAGGCGATTTCTCCGCCAAAGCCTTGACCGCCCAACACCGTGGGTTCGCAGAACACGCCGGTGAGCAAGGCGCCAAGGATGCCGCCGACGCAGTGGACGCCGAACACATCGAAAGCGTCGTCGGCGCCGATCAGCTTCTTCAGGCCATTGACACCCCACAAGCAGACGAAGCCCGCCGCCAGACCGATGGCCAGCGCGCCCATCGGGCCGACGAAACCGGCCGCCGGCGTCACCGCCACCAAACCGGCCACCGCGCCGGAAGCCGCGCCGAGGGAAGAGGGATGGCTCTTGAAGATCGCCTCGCCCACCAGCCACGCCATGGTGGCGACCGCAGTGGCGACGACGGTGTTGACGAACGCCAGACCGGCCAGACCGTTGGCGGCAACCGCCGAACCGGCGTTGAAGCCGAACCACCCCACCCACAGCAGCGATGCGCCGACCATGGTGAGCGTCAGCGAATGCGGCGTGAACGCTTCCTTGCCGAACCCGATGCGCTTGCCGAGCACGAAAGCGCCGACGATGCCCGCGATACCGGCGTTGATATGCACCACGGTGCCGCCCGCGAAGTCGAGCGCGCCGTCGGCGCCAAGGAAACCGCCGCCCCAGACGATGTGCGCCAGCGGTACGTAACTGAAGGTAAACCACAGCACGGCGAAGATGACCACGGCGGAAAATTTGATGCGTTCGGCAAAGGAGCCGACGATCAGCGCCGTGGTGATGGCCGCGAATGTCGACTGGAAGGCCACCCAGACATATTCGGGAATCGTCTGATAGTCCGCATCGGAGGCAAGCCGGAAGACGCTGTCGATGGTAACGCCCTTGAGGAAAAGTTTGTCCAGGGAAGCAACGATGCCGCCTATCTCCGCCCCGGTTCCGGGGTTCGAGAACGCCAGCGAATAACCGTAGAGATACCACAGTGTCGTGGTCAGGCAGACAATGATGAACACATGCATCAGCACGGAGAGCATGTTCTTGGTGCGCGCGAGGCCGCCGTAGAACAGCGCCAGACCGGGGATGGTCATCAGGATGACCAGCATCGAGGAGGTGAGCATCCACGCGCTGTCGCCCGTGTCGGTCGGAATTTTGGGCTCTTCCGCCTTGGGCACTTCCGCCGCCGTTTCGACCGCCGCCGTTGTTTCGACCTCGACGGCTTGCGCCGCGGCGGCAGGTTCACTTGCCGGAGCGCTTTCCTGCGCGAACGTGATGCCGGACATGCCGAGCGCCAAGGCTGCCAGCACGCTTGCAAACAGTTTCTTCATCTTGGTTATCTCCGTTGCTTACAGGGCATCCGCCCCGGTTTCCCCGGTACGAATCCGGATGGCTTGTTCGAGGTTGAAAACGAAAATCTTCCCATCCCCAATCTTGCCGGTAGAGGCTGCCTTTTCGATTGCCTCGATGGTCTGGTCGAGCAGATCGTCGCGGATGGCGGCTTCTATCTTCACCTTGGGCAGGAAATCGACGACATATTCCGCACCGCGATAAAGCTCGGTATGACCTTTCTGACGACCGAAGCCCTTGACTTCGGTCACGGTGATGCCCTGCACGCCGATGGCGGAGAGCGCTTCGCGCACTTCGTCGAGCTTGAAGGGTTTGATGATGGCGCTGACAAATTTCATGTTTTCTCCTTTTTCTCCTGAAGGAACGGCTGAGGAACAAACGGCGCGGATCAGAAAGATCTGCTGATGGAAAAGATGACTCGGGAATCGGCCAGATCTTCGTGCTCGATATCGGTATCGACGTAATGCAGGCCGAGATCGAAACCGGCCAGCGTATAGGTCGCGCCCAATTGCCAGTCGAGGTAGGACTTGCCGGGGCCGAGGATGCGCTGTTTGCCGACATGGGCATCGAGTGTCAGGTTTTCGATGACTTCATGGGAAAACGAAAGGTCGAAATAATCGCTGCCCTTGGAGTCCGGCGTACCGAAAAGATCGGTGAAAGCATGCGAATATTTGAACGACACGAATTTCCACGACGCGCCGACATAGCCTTCGGTGGTATTGGGATTTTCCAGCCCGGTGTCGTTGCGCCATCTGCGGCCGAAACTGCCCGGATAGCCATAACGCAATATGCCAGCGTCGATACCGAAATCGCCGAAGGATTTGCTGTATCCGACATAAAGATCGAGTTCGACGCTGTTGCTCGAAGACACATCGGTTTCGGCATCGCGCAACCACGAAATGCTCGATCCCCACACGCCAACGTACAGGCCGCTGTCATGCTTGAAATCGAAACCGCCTTGCAGGGCGGGCTTTTCATCGGTCTGCGAAATGCCGCGATAAGCGTAATCACTGGTGATGCTTACATTGGCGCTGAAAGGGCTGGCCTCTTCGGCGGCGCTGACCGACGGCAAGGCCGCGATGAAGGCGGAGGCAACGATGAATTTACGCATAAGTGAGTCTCCCTCGGTGTGATGTGGCGTACGACGTGAAAAACAGGCTTGCCACGCTCCTCACGCACGTACTGTGCCAAGCAGTGAAAATGCCTGTAAAAAACAGAATTCCGGATTCCCCCGCCTCTTTACCGTGCATGACGCCGCGTTTCGCACTATTATGGTGCATCGACTGCGGCGCACCGATTTTGGGCGCACCGATGCCATTTACCTGAATCCGGCATATTTCGCCATAATGCCGTTCTTTCCGGGAATGGAGACACCAATGACGCTTGCACTCGTTCGCACCCGCGCGCTCGATGGCCTTGCCGCACCAGAAGTCACCGCCGAAGTACACCTCGCCAATGGCTTGCCCTCTTTCACTCTGGTCGGCCTGCCCGACACCGAGGTGCGCGAGGCGCGCGACCGGGTGCGGGCGGCGCTGGTGACTTCGCAATTCGAATTTCCCCAGCGCCGCATCACGGTCAATCTCGCGCCTGCCGACTTGCCCAAGGAAGGCGGGCGCTTCGATCTGCCGATTGCGCTCGGCATCCTCGCCGCCTCGGGCCAGATCAAGGCGCGCGCACTCGATGGTCACGAGTTCTGCGGCGAACTGTCGCTCGATGGCAGCTTGCGCGGGGTGCGCGGCGCGCTGGCGGTAGCGCTGGCTGCCGGACAAGCCAAACGGGCGCTGATCCTGCCCAGGAGCAATGCCGACGAAGCCGCGCTCGCGCGCGGCGTGACCGTGCTGCCCGCGGAATCGCTGCTGGCCGTGTGCGCCCATCTCAACGGCCGCGCAACCATCGATCCGCATGTCGCGCCCACCCCCGTCCTGGCCACGGGCATGCCCGATCTGGCCGATGTGCGCGGTCAGTTGCAGGCGCGTCGCGCGCTTGAAGTCGCGGCGGCCGGCGGTCATTCGCTACTGCTGTTCGGCCCGCCGGGGACGGGCAAGTCGATGCTCGCCCAGCGCCTGCCCGGATTGCTGCCGCCACTCGAAGAGCATGAGGCGCTGGAAAGCGCGGCGGTACTCTCGCTCTCCGGCGGGTTCGACGCCACGCGCTGGGGGCAACGGGTATTCCGCGCCCCGCATCACTCGGCCTCCGCCGCCGCGCTGATCGGTGGCGGATCGGTGCCGCAGCCGGGCGAAGTGTCGCTGGCGCACCATGGCGTGCTGTTCCTGGACGAATTGCCCGAATTCGACCGCCGCGTGCTCGAATCCCTGCGCGAGCCGCTGGAGACCGGCAAGGTCAACGTGGCCCGCATCCAGCGGCGGGCACAATTCCCCGCCTCGTTCCAGCTCATCGCGGCGATGAATCCCTGCCCCTGCGGTTATGCCGGCCATCCGACCCGGGCATGCACCTGCACGCCGCCCCAGATTGCCCGCTACCGCAGTCGGCTTTCGGGGCCATTGCTCGACCGGATCGACCTCATCATCGAAGTCCCGGCCGTCCCCTTTGCCGACCTGACATCCGCCACGGGCGGAGAATCGAGCGCCGAGGTGCGTACCCGGGTCATCGCCGCCCGCGCGCGGCAAATGCGCCGCCAGGGCCTGCCCAACGCCCGGCTCGAAGCGGGACAGATCGAGACGCACTGCGCGCCGGATGCAGCGGGTGTGGCATTGCTGGCGGCGGCGATGCAGCGCCTCAATCTCTCGGCGCGCGTCTATCACCGCATACTGCGGGTCGCGCGCACCCTGGCCGACCTCGCCGGCATCGAACGCCCCGGCAGCGCGCAGATGGCGGAAGCGATTCAATATCGGCGGGGGTTGTGATTTCAGGGGACAGAGGACGTTCTGTCTCCTGATCGTCATTGCGAGACGCACAGCGCCGTGGCTTTTCCACACCAGGAACCGTCGATATGCGCCCGCGGCGTCTTGCCCGCTGCGGGCGGGACGCCCGCGCTCCCAGGAATCGCCCGGCTCGCGAGAAGAAAAAACGAGCGCATCGTCCGGGGATTTTCCAATCATGCGACACGAAGCGCCGGTGACCGACAAGAGGGCTGGATTTCGCCACGCCGGGCAGGCGCAGGATATTTTTCTGTCCCTGACATCTGATCGTCAGCGACCAAAACGCAAAGAAAACAACTAATATGCGGGCGCTTTGCGCCCGGTTACTTTTTACTGTCCCCTGCCCCATGCCCTCAACAAGCCCATGGCTGATCGTGGTGCTGGCCGCGCTGTCCGCGATCGGCCCGTTTTCCACCGATACCTATCTCCCGGCCTTCCAGGTCATGGCCCGCGAACTGGGCGCAACCGATATCGAAGTGCAGCAAACCATAACCTGTTATATGACGACCTTCGCGGTCATGGTGTTGTGGCATGGCGCGCTTTCCGATCAGTTCGGTCGCCGCTCGGTATTGATATTAATGACTTTAGGATATTCCGCCGCCTCGATGATCTGCGCGTTCGCGCCCTCGATCGGCTGGTTGTGGCTGGGACGCGCCTTGCAGGGCGTATTCGGCGGCGTGGGCATGGTGGTGGGACGGGCCATGATCCGCGATTTGTATGACGGCGCGCAGGCCCAGCGCCTGATGGCGCAGATGATGCTCATCTTCGGCCTGGCCCCGGCGATCGCGCCGCTGGCCGGGGAAGCGCTGTTGGCCTTGTTCGGCTGGCGCTCGATTTTCGT
>JAITCV010000052.1 GCA_031282905.1 Azoarcus sp.
GCCGTTTCCTCATCTTTGACGTGAAGGAGATGCGCCAGCCGGCGAAGGCCATTTCCTCGCTCATCGTTCAGTGCGTGAAGGAGCTCGACGTCCTCTTCCGCCATCTGCACGAGATAAAGAAAAACAACATCGCCCGTGAGCAGGTCATAGAGATCAACCGCATAGAGAACGAGGGCGACGTCATCTTCCGCACCACCATACACGAGCTTTTCAGCCACGAGAAGGACCCGATCGAGCTTGTCAAGTGGAAGCATATGTACGAGCAGCTCGAAGCCTGCCTCGACGCATGCGAAAACGTGGCGAACAATATAGAAGGAGTGGTTGTCAAGTATGCTTAGCGGCATTATCATCCTCGTTATAGTTGTCGCCCTCCTCTTTGAATTCATCAACGGTTTTCACGATACCGCCAACGCGGTCGCCACCGTCATCTATACGCGCGCGATGTCGCCCTATCGGGCGGTGATGCTTTCCGGATTGTTCAACTTTTCCGGGGTCGTGCTGGGCGGAGTCGGAGTGGCTTATGCCATCGTGCATCTGCTGCCGGTCGAACTGCTGATCAATGTGAATAGCGCGCACGGCATGATCATGGTGTTCTCGCTGCTGGCGGCGGCGATCACCTGGAACCTGGGCACTTGGTATTTCGGCATTCCCGCTTCCAGTTCCCATACCCTGATCGGTTCGATCCTCGGCATCGGCATGGCCAACGCCCTGCTCACCGACGTGTCGCTGGCCCAGGGCGTGAATTGGAACAAGGCGATCGATATCGCCCTGTCGCTGGTGATCTCGCCGCTTGGCGGTTTCGTGGTCGCGGCCATCGTCCTGCTCTGCCTCAAGCGCTGGAAACCGCGCTCGGCCATGCACAAGACGCCGGAAATCCGCCTCGAACACAAGGAAAAGAAGCATCCGCCATTCTGGAACCGGCTGGTGCTGGTGCTGTCGGCGATGACGGTCAGTTTCGTCCACGGTTCCAACGACGGCCAGAAGGGCATCGGCCTCATCATGCTGGTGCTGATCGGCATCGTCCCGGCGCAATTCGTGCTGGATCTGAACAGCACGACCTACCAGATCGAACGCACGCGGGATGCCGCCGGATACCTGGATCAATTCTATCGCCGCCACATCGATGTGCTCGGCGAAACGCTCGCGCTCGGCAAGAGCATACCGGGCGAGATGCCCACGCTTTATAGCTGTGACCCGCGCCAGACCGAAGCGACCCTCCACGCCTTGCAGGACACCTTGCGCGGCGTGGTGGAATACAGCGAACTGGCCGACGAAAAACGCATCCTGACCCGCCGTTACCTGCTCTGCCTGGACAACACCGCCCGCCAGGTGCTGGCGCTCAAGGTGCTGCCCGCGCGCGAAGCGGCCAGCTTGGGCAAATTGCGCGAAGACCTCACCGCCACCACGGAATACGCGCCCTACTGGGTCATTTTCGCCATCGCGCTGGCCTTGGGCGTCGGCACGATGGTGGGCTGGCGGCGAGTGGTGCAGACGGTGGGCGAGCGCATCGGCAAACAAGGCATGACCTATGCGCAAGGCATCAGCGCGCAAATCACCGCCACGCTGGCGATCGGCGTGGCCAATCTCTACAGCCTGCCGGTATCGACCACCCACATTCTCTCTTCCGGGGTGGCGGGCACCATGGTGGCCAACCGCAGCGGCTTGCAACGCGACACCGTGCGCAACATCCTGCTCGCCTGGGTGCTGACCTTGCCCATCTCCATCCTGCTCGCCGCAAGTTTTTTCTGGCTCGCCATGTATTTCGTGAGGTAGCGTGGCGTCAATAATCTCCCGGCAAAGCCGGGGGGAAGAAGGGCAGGTTCTGTACAATTTGAGTCATTGCGCCCTTGAGCTTTCACCTTAGGCAAAACACCCAATGCTTCACCACGTCTCTTTCGCGGTTGCAAACCTTGAGCACAGTGGCGTTTTCTACGACGCCGCGCTCGGTGCCTTGGGATTTCGACGAGTATTCGAAGACGACACGGCGATCGGCTACGGTATCGAGGATGGAAAGGATAAATTCTGTCTCAAGCTGCGATCTCCCGCCATTGCTCCTGGGCCAGGTTTTCATCTCGCCTTCTCAGCGCCGAGCCGCATTGCCGTCAAACTGTTCCATTCATCCGCCTTGGCGGCAGGTGGCCGAGACAACGGACAACCTGGCCTGCGACCACACTACGGGCCGCATTACTACGCGGCCTTCCTGATCGATCCCGACGGTCATCACATCGAGGCGGTCATTAATGTCCCACTCTAGACCGCATCAGCCGTTGCTGTCTGGCTCCGGTTTGCCGTCTGTGGCAAACTCCAATTACCGCGCTCCACATGGCGGTGTTTCGTTCGCGTGGGCGCAAGCGTCCGCGTTCTTCTCCCACGCCGTTTTGCTTCCATTCGCGCTGCGCGGCTTCCAACTTGTTGAGGAATAGTCATGTCCGAGCCTTGTTCATTTTTTCTCAGAGCTTCCATCCAAAAGGCGGAGTATCTCAAATTCATGAAGGCCAAACCGGGTCAGCCACTTGTGAACGATAACTGGCAGGAATGGTGGAGCAGCAGACACATGCACGGCAGGTCTGATCTAACCGAGTCCATCAGAGCCTGGAACGGTGCGAGCAATCAGGATATTGTGAATGGCTGGCTTGCCGCGGAAGATACGCTGACGTTTTCCGAGTTCGATGAAGCAACGAACACATGGGAGTTCGGAATCATCATGTGCTCGGAAAATTACGAAGAGATACTCCCGCTGCTCGTCTTTTGCGAGAGTATTTCCCAATACAAACTTTTCTCACCTCATGATTTCGCCATCATTTATCCTTACTTCTGGGGCGATAGCAACGTCATGGCATACATGACTGATTCACAGGAAGGTTTTGTCCTGTCTCTCGCGGAATCAGTTACGGATGTGGCCAAAGATCATCTGGATTACGCGGCATCACGGCTTGGGGAAAAATGGGAAAAGTTCGAGGAAAAATTCACTTCCTCCCTCGCATAAGTCATGATTGATTTGAAGGGGATGTGATGTTCAAAGAAATTACTGTTCTTCGCGTTTCGGCTGGAACGCTATTCAAGCTAGTATCTTGCGTCATCTAAATATTAGGATAAAGTCGTTTCAATTTTATTCTTGCATCTTCAGTGGTAAATTGCCAGTCGACAGATTTAGCTTGTGCGTTGCGCGATGTTTCCCAGGCAGACAGCTCTTCTCTCAATGAAGGCAAATTATCGATTCTTCGGCGCAG
>JAITCV010000062.1 GCA_031282905.1 Azoarcus sp.
GCATGGCCGCCTGCGTGACCGACGTGCCGGTTCCCAGCAAAAGGCAGGTCGTATTGGCGATGGGAATATTCCAATAAAGCGAACGCTTGCCCGCTTCCGTCACATATTCGACCCGCCCGCCATTGACGAGCACGCGGCAGTGCTCCAGATAATAAAGATTGGCGCGCTTGGAATGCAGGATGGTCTTGAGATCGGAGGAGGAGAAAGCCTCCATGCGTGGAATCCTTTGGTGGTCTCTGTCGAACCGAATCCGTCATAGTGTCCATCTTCCATCGATGCCCGAAGAATACCCTATATGGCTTATGGCTCCACCGGCCTGTCGCTGCGTTTGCTTTCGCCGTCGATGCGACGAGCATCCTGTTCGGAAATGTATTCGAATACCCGCACGACGTTCTTCACGCCCTTGCTGCGGCTGGCGATGGCGACGGCCAAATCGGCTTCGGTTTGGGTGACGATGCCCATCAGGAAAACGACGCGGGCCTCGGTGACGACCTTGACATGATTGGCCGCGAAACGGCCGCTGTCGACGAAACGCGCCTTGACGTTGGATGTGACCAGGCTATCGTTGGCGCGCGCGCCAAGCGATGACGGCCGGGAGACGATCAGTTCGTTGATGACGAAGCGCACGTTGCTGATTCCCTTGGACAGGCGTTCGGCTTCGGTGCGCACCATGTCGTTTTGCACCTCGCCGGTGAGCAGTACGTTACGGTTGTAGGAGGTGATATTGATGTGGTTCAGGGTGCCGAAGTGCTTGCCCATCAGGCTGGCTGCCTTCCATTCGATGCTTTCGTCTTCGAGATAGGCACCCGAGGTGCGGCGGTCGCTGATCATCAGCGCGCCGGCGCCGACGCCGGTGACCGCGGCGGTGAAACATCCTTGCAGCAACGGTGTGACACCCATGGCGAGCAGGCCGGCGAGCAGGGCGCGGCGGGGGAGAAAAGGATTCATCAGTCTTCCACTCCGAGTAACAGACAATCAATGCCGTCGCACAGGCAATGCAAGACAAGCAAGTGGATTTCCTGGATGCGCGCGGTGCGATCGGCCGGGACGCACAGGTGTACGTCATCCACGCGCAGCAGTTCGGCGATTTTGCCACCGCCCTTGCCGGTGAGGGCGACGACGCGCATGCCACGCTCATGGGCAGCGGCAATGGCGTCGATCACGTTGGCGGAATTGCCACTGGTCGAGATCGCCAGCAGCACGTCTCCGGTCTGGCCCAGCGCGCAGACCTGCTTGGCAAAAACCTGGGTGAATTCATAATCATTGCCGATCGAGGTCAGCACCGAACTGTCGGTGGTGAGCGCCACGGCGGCAAGCGGCGGACGTTCCAGCTCGAAACGATTGACCAGTTCGGCGGCAAAGTGCTGGGCATCGGCTGCCGAACCACCATTGCCGCAGGCGAGGATCTTGCCGCTATTGACCAGGCATGCTGTCATGACTTCGATGGCTTCGACGATCGGGAGGGCCAGCCATTCGATGGACGCGAGCTTGGTCTGGGCGCTGTCTTCGAACTGGCGGGAAACGCGGGCAATCAGATCCATGGCAAAAAACGATGTAAAAAGACGAAAGAGGGTGAAAGGAGCGAAAGTCTAGCACGGCGAAAGGGATCATCCGGTGTCGAACACGCCGCGTGAGTTGTGGATGTGTTACGGACTATTGAATTGTCCATCGCGATGATTCCGGATTATCTACTTTTTCACACCGTATGCCAATCGCCAGAAAGGAGGGCAAGCGCGCGCCTGGGCCCGCAGACGATCCTGAACTGCCGCTTTGGGCGTCCGCCCCCTGCCTTCCCCATCGCCGCCCCTGTCTTTTCCGTACCCGCTCCCTTTTCCGTCCCTCTACGATCTGGCCACTCGTCACCAGCCCGGAAATCTCGCGCTGCCCTTATTGCACAGTTGCACCGGACGCTTGCCAAAAGTCGGAGATAAAATCAAGAATACGGATGTCAGCAACGAGCACTTCTTTTTCGCTTTCCTCGTCGCCTTCCTGTATGTCTTCCGGAATCTCCGCCAATATCCTCTCCAGACCGCCGTTGCTGATTTGTCTGACGATGGATTCATGCAGGCGCTTGTGCCATTCGGGAAACCAGCCGCCGCACAACAACCAGCCGCCGCACAACACGTAGAGAATGATGACCAGCATCAGCCTTTCCGCCGGGCAGGTCGTGGCGTTCTCGAACCTTTTGATGATTTCGCCCATGACCTCTTCGTGGGAATATCCCTTGGCGATGGCAAGCTCGTAGCAGGCGTCGAAATAGGCGTCCAGTACGATGGACTTCAACCTGGAATAGTGACGGCGCGGATTCTTCATGTTCACAACGCCTCACGGGATCAGCTTCAATGACTTGAGATCATGCCGCAGCAGCTTCGCTTCTTCTTCCGTGATGTCGGACAGGAGCGCCTCCCAACCGCCATAGGTGTCGATCCGCGACTGAAGCAAGGAACGGGCATTTTTTTCCTCCGGATGCCAACCATATCCTCCCAAACCCAGACAGACCACATCCGTCATGATCTGCTTGACAGGATTTGAAGCGTAACCAAATTCGTATTCGACAGAGCCAAGCACTGCGCTATGACGCCAGCCAGTCCTTATTGCGCGATCTCGGCAAAAATCGAAATACGTCTCCAGCACCCATTTCTTGAGTGTCATATACGTTTCACGTTCTGTGTCTTGCATGGTCAGGTCGTGTGAGCAGGCGGAGATGGATCTCTTCGAGAATGGCGATTTCGCGCCTTGCAATGACGAGTTGATGGGTCATTGCGAGGCCGGGAGCGCGGGCATCTTGCCCGCTGCGGGTGGGACGCCCGCTTTTGTCCCGCTGAATCTCTGTGTGGATTGCCGTGCGTTGCTTCGCTCGAATGATGCCGCAGGTCCAATAATCCATATGTCATGTATCGACCCTGCGCATCATTGCGCCGCCACGGGCCGAGTGAGTTCCGCGAGCGGCCAGCGCGGGCGTATCCGGATCGTGGCCGGGGCGGGGGAACGCTCACCCCGGACCAGACGCTGCGCGCCGGCAAACGCGATCATTACCCCGTTGTCGGTACATAAGGCGGGCGCGGGGTAATACACCCGCCCGCCCTGACGGGCAAGCGCCACATCCAGCGCATCGCGCAAGGCGCGGTTGGCTCCTACGCCGCCCGCCACCACCAGTGAACGCAAATGGCGCTGCCGCAGCGCGGCAAGCGCCTTGGCGACCAGCACGTCTACCACCGCTTGTTGGAAATCCGCCGCCAGATCGGCGGCGCAGACGGCGGCCCCGTTTGTACCGGACACCATGGTCAGCACCGCCGTCTTCAACCCGCTGAAACTGAAATCCAGATCGCCCGAATGCAGCATCGGTCGCGGCAACCTGTATTTGCCGGGCCGCCCGGAAGCTGCCAGCGCGGCCAGGCGCGGCCCGCCCGGATAACCCAGGCCCAGCAATTTGGCGGTCTTGTCGAAAGCTTCACCTGCGGCATCGTCGAGCGTCTCGCCAAGCAATTCATATTCGCCAACGCCCGATACTTGCATCAGTTGCGTATGCCCGCCCGAGACCAGTAACGCGATGAACGGGAAATCGGGCGCGTCGTCGGCCAGCAGGGGCGAGAGCAAATGCCCTTCGAGATGATGCACCGCCAACGCGGGAATCCCCGCCGCAAACGCCATCGCCTCGGCCACGCTGGCGCCGACCAAGAGCGCGCCGGCCAGCCCCGGCCCGGCGGTGTAGGCAATGGCGTCCAGATCGGCCACCGTCATCCCCGCATCTTTCAGGGTCTGGCGCACCAGCGCGGGCAACAGGCGAATATGGTCACGCGAAGCCAGTTCGGGAACCACGCCGCCATAGACCGCGTGCAGGTCGATCTGGGAATACAGCGCCTCTCCAAGCAGACCCGCCTCGGTATCGAAAATGGCGACCCCGGTTTCGTCACACGACGATTCGATTCCCAGCACCTTCATGACTTGCCGCCTCATCGAAGAAAGGAAGGCGCGAATTCTACCCGCCTGCACAAAAAGCGCATGAAGGGCCATGGCGGACTACGCGCCTCGCAATGATGGATACATGCAATCTGCAAAAATCCGTTTCGTCTGAAAACATTGCCATGACGTCATCCGCTTCCAATTGCTTCCGGATTGCGCATGATCCAGTTCATGTAGGTCTCGATTCCTTTTTCTATCGAGTAGGCTTGCGCGTGCTTCCTGGCCGCGGCGCGCATTGCGGCGGTTTCGGGCGGGTGGGCGAGGGCCTTCAGGATGTGCTCTACCAGGGCGTTTTCATCGAAAAAATCGACAAGCCAGCCGTTTTCGCCGTGGCGAATCACTTCGCGCACCGGCGCGGTGTTGGAGGCGATGACCAGGCAGGCGCTGGCGAGCGCTTCCAGTAGCGACCAGGACAGCACGAAAGGGTAGGTGAAATAGATATGCGCGCTCGACACCTGGAGCACTTGGCGATAGCGGTCGTAAGGTACCTTGCCGAGGAAATGGACACGGTTCGGGTCGATGGGGTTTTCGGCGACGAGCTTGGTGCGCCAGTCAGGGGCGTCGCTGGGGCGGCGGCCATAGCTCACTTCGTCGCCGCCAACGATCACGACCTGGACGGTGGGGTGGGCGTCGAGCAGTTTGGGCAACGCGCGCATGAAGCGGTGGAAACCCCGGTAAGGCTCGAGGTTGCGCGCCACGAAGGTGACGATCGGTTCGCCCGCCCTGAGTTCGCGGCCATGGGCAAGCGGCAGGACGGCGGCGTGGGCGGGGCCGAGTTTGCGGACATCGATGCCTTCGTGGATAACCTTGATCTTGTCATGGTAGACGGCTGGATACAGGCTGTGCTGCCAGTGGGTAGGCGCAATGCCAAGGTCGCATTGTTCGAGCGCGAGCAGGTGCAGGGCGTTGCGGCTGAGGATGGCGGCGGCATTGTGCGCGCTGAGTGGGAATTCGGGGTCGAATCCAGCATCCGCGCCGTGGGTATGGTAGTAATACTCGCAGAAGTGGATCAGCCGGGTTGCGGGAAAAGCTTCCTTCACGTAGAGGCTTTCGCCCCATCCGGGGTGGGCCATGACGAGGTCGGGACACCAACCCTGATTCTTGAAATCGCGCAGTAGCCTGAGCACTTGCTGGCCGTGGAGCACGCCTTCCTCGAAGCAACGGGCATAGGGATGGGTTTCCTTGCCCGTGCCACGGTGCGGGCGGTAGCGGGTGAGGTGGATGCCCTGGAGACCCGGCGCGTAATCGCGGCCAATGGCGCGCACGCTCACGTCTTGCTGGCGCGCAAGGTGCGCGGCGAGGTGGCGGAACTGTCCGGGGAAATTCTGGTGGATGAAAAGAACCTTCATTCGGCTGCCAGCCAGGCATTCATGCGCGCGATCTCCACTTCATCAAGCCCGCCGACCTGCGCCAGCAATTGCAAGCGCGCCAGCATGTATTGATAGCGTCCGCGGTTCAGATCCCGCCGCGCGGCGGCGAGGGACTGTTCGGCGTTGAGGATGTCGACGGTATTGCGCGTTCCGGCCTGAAAACCTTTTCTCGTCGACAGCAAACTTTGTTCGGCGGATTTGACCGCTTGTTCGTAAGCGCGCACCCAGTGCACGCCCTGACTGACACCATCGAATGCTTGCCTGACTTGCAGGCCGGTTTCACGGCGCGCGGCTTCCAGTTGCTGGCGCGCCTTGTCTACTTCGGCCACGGCCTGGCGCACGCTGGCGTTTACGCCACCGCCCGCAAAAAGCGGCACCACCAGTTGCAGGGAAATTGTGCTGGTATCATATTTGTTGCCGATGCTGGTGTGGCTGTCGCTTTCGCTTTTCACGCGCTGGGCAACCAGATCGAGCGTCGGCAGATGCCCGGCGCGCGCCTTGTCGATTTCCCGCGTGGCCGCCTCGACCTGGGCGCGCAGGGCGATGAGATTGGGGTGGGTGTTTTCCGCTTTTTGCACCCATTCTTCCAGGCGGACGGGGTCGGGCAAGGGCAGGGGCGTCGGCAGGCGGGCGGGATCGAGTGTGGCGAGCGGGGTCAGCGGGCGGTCGACGAGACGGCTCAGCGCATCGTGGCGGTAATCGAGCTGGTATTGCAATTCGATTGCCCGCGCTTCGGTGAGATCGAGTTGGGCGCGCGCTTCGTCGATGTCGGTGCGCGTGCCCGCGCCCGCCCTGAATGCGCGTTCGGCATAATCGATCTGGGTTTGGCAGGCATCTCGCTGCGCGCGGTTGACGTCGACTTCCGCTTGCGCGAACAGCACGTCGAAATAAGCAGACCCCAGTCGCAGAGCCATCTCCTGTCCGGCCCAGTTCAGCGCGGCTTCGGCGCTTTCGACCTGTGCACCGGCTTGTTTCCAGCCGGCGAATTCGCGCGGGCGGAATACGGGCTGACGCAGACTGAGCGTATCATTCCTGTTGTCATATTCCTGCTCGCTTTCCACCGTGCCGCTCTTTTGTTCGGTCGAATTGCGCCCCCGCGAGGCCGACAGCGACAGGTTGGGCAAGAGTTGCGCGCGCGCCTGGGGCAAAAGCTCCCGGCGCGCGGCGGTATCGGCTTGGGCGGCGAGATAGCGGGCATCCATTCGCTGCGCTTCGCGGTAAAGACCCAGCAAGTCGTCGGCCCGCGCGGAAAAAGGCAAGGCCAGCAGGACCAGGAGGAAAATGCCGCTCGGGCGGCAAGGCAGTTCAGCAAAAAACATTCATTCTTCCTTCATTGCCACGGCGACCCCGCTCAGAAGCGGGGGCAGCAGATAGGTCATCGCCATTGCCGCGCACCGCGAACGCTCGATGTTGTCGGCGATCGAACCTGGGCTTTTGCGGTGCTTACCCTTTGGCCATCGATCGCGCAGCCTGGTTTTCCTTCAAGCATTTCCGGCAAGCATGCGTTCATATCCAGCTCACAAGAAACTCAAAAGACGTCCACATGAAAATGGCGCGCGCCGCGAAACATACCCGACAAACCCCATGCCGGCAAACCGGACATGGGGTTCGCATGGGTTTTTGCACACTCAGACGCGCGTTTCAGACGCAGTTCAACCGATGTCTTCCCACTGCCCGCCGATGATCTGCAACAACGCAGCATAATCCGCCGACAACTCCATCTCGCCCGCGGGCGGGGCGTTGTAGTCGTCCATCGCATTGACCAGAGCCTGCACGCGCGCCGCGTCGAGCGTGGCGCCGCCAGCCTGGAAATGCTCCACGCGCTGGCTCGATCCCAGGTACCAGTTGTTGAGCGTCACCTGATCCTCCGTGCCGATCAGATCGACCTCCAGACTGTTGCCCACGCGCCTGAACCACAGTTGATCGAAATCGATGTGCTCGCCAAACTCGATGGTGTCATCGCCCCCCGTATCGACTAACGTGTCCTGGCCCTCGCCACGATCGAAACGATAGATGTCATGGCCCGCGCCGCCTTCGAGCCGATCCTGGCCCGTCCCTCCTACCAAGGTGTCATTGCCCGCCGCGCCGAGCAGGCGGTCATGGCCGTCACCGCCGAGCAGGAGATCGTTTCCGGCATCGCCCGCCAAGGTGTCCTGGCCGATCCCGCCCTCCAAGGTGTCGTGACCGGCATCGCCGTTCAGCTCATCATCCCCTGTTCCTCCGAGCAGGCGATCATTTCCAGCATCACCGTTGAGTAGGTCGTTGTCCTCATCACCTTCGAGCACATCGTCATTGGCGCCGCCGTGAAGGGTGTCCTGGCCCGCGCCGCCCAACAGGTGATCGTTTCCGGCTTCGCCGTAGAGGGTGTCGTGACCGGCATGACCTTCTACCCGATCGTCTCCAGCCCCCGCGTGAATGCGGTCGTTGCCGCCCAGACCCTGGCTGAACTCATGGGCGGCGGGAAAGGGTTGGGTGTCCGCGCCCGCGCTCAGTTGAATCGGATAGCGGGCGTAAAGTTCGGCCAGGCTCAGGGTGGCGTCGGTGAATTCGAAGCGTTCGATCTGGTTGCCAGTGCCGACGTAGTGGTTATGCACGGTGACACTGTCGTTGATACCATAAGTGAATACCAGATCGTTGCCCTGGCGGAAGATGCCGGTCAGCCCATCGGCACGGAGGTCGGCGAAGCGCAGGGTGTCGGTGGCGCTCGAGCTGTCGCTGTTGTTGATCAGGTCTCGCCCGCCGCC
>JAITCV010000075.1 GCA_031282905.1 Azoarcus sp.
TAGCAGGCTCATCAAAGGAAGGAAAGGGAAGGGATATTGGGGCAAACCCTGCCGTGCGCGAGGCTCGCCTTTCTCGTTAGAATCGCATTTTGCCCTTCATTGATTCCGGAAGCCACTCATGACCCGTTACGTCATCCCTTTCGCAGAGCTGCGCATGTCCGATGTGCCCAAGGTTGGCGGCAAGAATGCCTCGCTGGGCGAGATGATCAGCCAATTGCCCTCGAGTGTGCGCGTGCCCGGCGGTTTTGCCACCACCGCCGATGCTTTCCGGGAATTCCTCGCTCACGACGGGCTGGCCGGTCGGATCGATGCCGCGCTCGGCGCGCTCGATGTCGACGATGTCGATACGCTCGTCAAGACCGGCGCGCGGATTCGGCAGTGGATCGTCGACACGCCGTTTCCGCCCCGGTTCGAGGCCGAAATCAAGACCGCCTACGAAAAAATCACCGCCGAAGGCGAAGGCAGCTTCGCGGTGCGCTCTTCGGCCACCGCCGAAGATTTGCCGGACGCTTCGTTCGCCGGGCAGCAGGAAACCTTCCTCAACATCCACGGTTACGACAACATCCTGCACGCGATGAAAGAGGTCTTCGCCTCGCTCTACAACGACCGCGCCATCGCCTATCGCGTGCATCAAGGCTATTCCCATGCCGACGTGGCGCTCTCGGCCGGGGTGCAGCGCATGGTGCGCTCCGATACGGGGGCTTCCGGGGTGATGTTCTCGCTCGATACCGAATCCGGTTTCAAGGACGTGGTCTTCATCACCGCTTCCCATGGCCTGGGCGAAACCGTGGTGCAGGGCGCGGTAAATCCAGACGAGTTCTACGTGCACAAGCCGATGCTCGCCCAAGGCCGCCCGGCGGTGGTGCGGCGCAATCTCGGCTCCAAGCTCATCAAGATGGTGTTCGCGGACAAGCGCGAAGCGGGCAGGTCGGTGCGCACGCTGGATGTGCCCGAAGCCGACCGCGCCCGCTTCGCGCTGACCGACGAGGATGTGCTGGAATTGGCGCGCTATGCCGTCATTATCGAAAACCATTATGGCCGCCCGATGGACATCGAATGGGGCAAGGACGGCGAGGACGGCAAGCTTTACATCCTCCAGGCGCGTCCCGAGACGGTGAAGAGCCAGGACGAAGGGCTGGTGATGCAGAAATATCGCCTGAAACAATACGGCCACGCGGTCATCCATGGCCGCGCCATCGGCCAGAAGATTGGCGTCGGCACGGTGCGGGTAGTGGCCAACGCCTCGGAAATGAACCGGGTGCAGGCCGGCGACGTGCTGGTCACCGACATGACCGATCCCAACTGGGAACCGGTGATGAAAAGGGCCAGCGCCATCGTCACCAACCGCGGCGGACGCACCTGCCATGCCGCGATCATCGCCCGCGAACTGGGCATTCCCGCCATCGTCGGCTGCGGCGACGCCACCGACCTGCTCGCCGAGGGGGAAGAAGTCACGGTGTCCTGCGCCGAAGGCGATACCGGCTACGTCTATCGCGGCAAGCTTGCGTTCGAGATCACCACCACCGACATGGGCAACCTGCCCGAGTTGCCGGTGAAGATCATGATGAACGTGGGCAATCCCGAACTGGCGTTTGAATTCGCCCAGATTCCCAACGCCGGCGTGGGCCTTGCCCGGCTCGAATTCGTCATCAACAACATGATCGGCGTGCACCCCAAGGCGATCCTCGAAATCGATCAAGTACCCGCCAGCCTGCGCGAAGAAATCCTTCGCCGCTCGCGCGGCTACGCCAGCCCGAAGCAATTCTTCATCGACAAGCTCACCGAAGGCATCGCCACCATCGCCGCCGCATTCCATCCGAAGCCGGTGATCGTGCGCATGTCCGATTTCAAGTCGAACGAATACAGGAAGCTCCTCGGCGGAGACATCTACGAGCCGGAAGAAGAAAACCCCATGCTCGGCTTCCGCGGCGCGTCGCGCTACATTGCCCACACGTTCCGCGACTGCTTCGAACTCGAATGCGCGGCAATGAAGAAGGTGCGCAACGATCTCGGTCTGACCAACGTGCAGGTCATGATTCCCTTCGTGCGCAACCTCGCCGAGGCCGAAGGCGTGGTGAACCTGCTCGCCGAACACGGCCTCGAACGCGGCAAGAACGAACTCAAGCTCATCATGATGTGCGAGATTCCGTCGAACGCGCTGCTGGCCGACCAATTCCTCGAATATTTCGATGGCTTTTCCATTGGTTCCAACGACCTGACCCAATTAACTCTGGGGCTCGACCGCGATTCCGGCCTCGTCGCCCATGCCTTCGATGAGCGCGACCCCGCGGTGAAAATCCTGCTGTCCGCGGCAATCAAGACCGCCAACCGCCGCGGCAAATATGTCGGCATCTGTGGCCAAGGGCCATCCGACCATGCCGATTTCGCCGCCTGGCTGATGGAAGAAGGCATCCAGACCATTTCACTCAATCCGGACACGGTGGTGGCAACCTGGCTGAAACTTGCGGAAGTGACGGAGCAGAAATAGCATCGAACCAATGCGCATCATGTCATGGGCGGATGGCGGTGGGCCGAGGAAACGCCCTGGCTGCTGTCGATGGGCATACGGCATGAAAAAGCGGACAGTTTGAAAATCATCCAGGTGGGCAGATTCAAAAGTCCGTGACAGATCGATTTTGCTGTTATTGCGAGCAATCAGAAAATAGTCGATATGCGCAATATGCGGGCGCTATGCTCTCGGTGAAATTTCTGTTTTTTGTCATCTGTTTTCTGTTTTCTGGAATGGGCAGATCGATTCGTTCATTGCCCCTGCAATTCCATCTGCAATTCCAGCCCCGCATCCTGGGCCTGGCGGTCGGCCCAGTAGGATGAGCGCACCATCGGGCCGCAAGCCGCATTCCTGAACCCCATCTCCCGCGCGGCGGCCTCGAACATCTTGAAGGTGTCGGGGGGGACGTAGCGCAGCACCGGCAGGTGCCCGCCGGAAGGCTGGAGATACTGGCCGATGGTGAGCATATCCACCTCATGGGCGCGCAAGTCGCGCATGACCGCGAGGATCTCGTCGTCGGTCTCGCCCAGGCCCACCATCAGCCCGGATTTGGTCGGCGTTGCGGGGTAACGGGTCTTGAAGGTCTTGAGCAGGGCGAGCGAGCCTGCGTAATCGGCGCCGGGCCGGGCTGGGCGGTAGAGGCGGGGCACGGTTTCCAGGTTGTGATTGATCACGTCGGGCAGCGATCCGGCTGCGGCGAACACATCGAGCGCGGCTTGTTCACGGCCACGAAAATCGGGGATCAGTATCTCGATCACGGTTTGCGGCGAGGCCGCGCGGAGGGCGCGGATGCAGGCGGCGAAGTGGCCCGCGCCGCCGTCGCGCAGGTCATCGCGGTCGACCGAGGTGATGACCACGTAACGCAGCCGCATGGCCGCGATCGTCCGTGCCAGCGCCGCCGGCTCATCCTCGTCGAGCGGCGCGGGACGGCCATGGCCGACGTCGCAAAACGGGCAACGCCGGGTGCAGATGTCGCCCATGATCATGAAACTCGCCGTGCCCTTGCCGAAACATTCGTGGATATTGGGGCAGGAGGCTTCTTCGCACACGGTGTGGAGCTTGTGCTCGCGCAGCGTGCTCTTGATCTCGTTGAAGCGTCCGGCCTCGTCCCCGGCGTTGAGCCGGATGCGGATCCATTCCGGTTTTTGCAGCCGGGGCGCGGGCGCGATCTTGATCGGTATGCGGGCGGTTTTGTCAGCGCCGCGTTCCTTGCGGGGAGGATTCGTCATGTCTTCAGGTTATGCCATTGCTGTTCATGTGTTCGTGTCGTCATTGCGGGGGCGGAGTCCTCTGTCACGGCAGCCATGGCCGCAGGTGGCCAAGCAGGCGTTCGCCGACGGCATCTACATCGTCGCTGACGCCGAAATCCGCCAGCCGGATGGTTTTGAGCCCCGCATGGCCGCAGGGGTTGATCCATGAGAAGGGCTTCAGGTCGACATCGACGTTGAGGCTGAGGCCATGGTAGCTGCATCCGTGTTTCACCCTGAAACCCAGGGCGCCGATCTTGCCGCCGTCGATGTACACGCCTGGCGCGCCCGCTGTGCGCTCCCCGGCGAGGCCGTATGCGGCCAGGGTAGCGATGATCGTCTCCTCGGTCAGGCGGACCAATTCCCGCACCTTGAGCCGTCGCCGCGTCAGGTCGATGAGCAGGTAGACGACAAGCTGGCCGGGGCCGTGGTAGGTGATCTGGCCGCCCCGGTCGACATGCGCGAGTGGAATGCCGTCCGGATTGTGCAGCAGGTGTTCAAGGCGACCGGCCTGGCCAAGGGTATAGATCGGCGGGTGTTCGAGCAGCCAGATTTCGTCCGGCGTCGAGGCATCCCGCGCGGCGGTGAATACCTGCATCGCTTCGCATGCCGGGGCGTAATCGACCCGGCCCAGGCGCTTGATCCGTAATTCCATTTCCAGATCATCCGTGACTTTGTCGACTTCGCCCTGCCGTTTGTCCGTGGCGCGTTTTCGCGTCACGAATGACCTGGAAACGGAACAAAGCGATCACAACACCACCTTGACCTGCGGATGAGCGCTCAACTCACGGTACAGGGCATCGAGTTGTGCTTGCGAGACCGCGCGAAAGGTGCAGGTCAGGGATAGGTAATTGCCTTTGGCCGAAGGCCGCGTCTTCATGCTTGCGGCGTTGATGTCGGGGGCATGCTTCGATACGATCGCGAGCATGGCCTGGGCGAAATCATCGCTGGCCGCCCCCATGATCTTGATCGGAAAGTCACAGGGAAATTCAAACAGGCTCGTCCTGGTTTCCTCCCGTGTCATGCCGCTCACAGACCTTTGAACCACATCAGGATGGCATCCCACAAGCGTCCCCAAAAACCGGCGAGCGGCACTTCTTCCAGCGCCACCACCGGATATTCCCCAAACAGATCGCCGTCGATGACGAGCTTGAGTGTGCCGATTTCCTGGCCCTTGGCAAGTGGCGCGAGCACCGGCTGCCGACTCTCCAGAATGGCTTCGACCTTGTCGGCCTTGCCCTTGGGCAGGGAAATGGTGAAATCGTGGGTAAATCCGGCGGCAATTTCGTTTTCCGCGCCTTTCCACACCCGGAATTGCGACAGGGCCTGATCGGCCGAATAGAGCTGCACCGTGTCGAAAAACTGGAAACCGAAATTGAGCAGTTTCTGCGATTCCTGCGCGCGCGTGGTCTCGGAGGTAGAGCCGAGCACCACGGAAATCAGCCGCCGGGATCCGCGCAAGGCGGAAGCCACCAGGCAATAACCGGCGGC
Organism: Azoarcus sp.; assembly: GCA_031282905.1. Taxonomy (GTDB): domain Bacteria; phylum Pseudomonadota; class Gammaproteobacteria; order Burkholderiales; family Rhodocyclaceae; genus WRNU01. The sequence goes on from JAITCV010000075.1 coordinate 5,248, forward strand.
GGCGGTGTGACCCGTTTTCATGCCGTCGACCGTGTCGTCGAGTCGCAGCAAACTGTTGCGATTGGGTTGAGTGATGCCGTTGTAAGTGTAGGAACGGGTCGAATACAGGCCGTAATGCTCGGGAAAATCGCGGATGACCGCGCTGGCGAGCTTTGCCAGATCGTGCGCGGTGGTGTAATGCTCGGGGTCGGGCAGGCCGGTGGAATTGGTGAAATGGGTGCCCGCCAGCCCCATGCGCTGCGCTTCCTGGTTCATCAAGACGGCAAAGGCTTCCTCGCTGCCGGCCATCAGTTCGGCCAGGGCGATGCAGGCGTCGTTACCCGACTGGATGATGACGCCGCGCAGCAGTTCCCCGACCGTCACTGGCTTGCGCGGTTCGATGAACATGCGCGAACCTTCCTGGCGCCAGGCTTTCTCCGAGACCTGCACCTGTTGTTCGGCATCGATCGTGCCCGCCTTGAGCGCGGCAAAGGCCAGGTAGGCCGTCATCAGTTTGGTGAGCGAGGCGGGCTCGACCCGGGTGTCGGCTTCGCTGGCGGCCAATACCTGGCCGGTGACGTGGTCGACCAGCACCCAGGATTTGGCCGCCAGCGTCGGCGCGGGAATACCCTGAAGCGGTATCTGTGACTGTGCCTGCGATTGGACTGGGCCGGACTGCGCCAATGCGGCGGAAGCGTGCAATGACAACAACAAGGCCAGGAAAAAACGCGGCAAAAGGCGGTGAAAACGCATCGGTGGCAATCCGGGGAGGCTGGACAAGCGGAAGATTATAGGCCCTCACCCCGCCTCCCCGGCAATCATGCCTGCCTGTCCCGGTGACGTTCCATGCCATGCGCAAGATACGCCCGGGCGTCTTCCGCGCTCATCGGACTGGCGTGTTTATAGCCCTGGATGATGCGACAGTGCAGGCTTCTGAAATATTCCAGTTGAGTTTCATTTTCCACTCCTTCCGCAATCAGGCGCACATTCATCGCGTGGGCCACGATGGAAATGGTTTCGACGATGGAATTCACCTTGGGATCGCCGATCTGGGCGGTGAAGAAACGGTCGATCTTGATCACATCGATGGGATATTCGAACAGGTTCTTGAGCGCCGAACGCTCGACTTCCAGCCGGTCGATGATGATTTCCACGCCCATGGTGCGCAACGCGGTGAGATTCGCCACCGATTGGGCGGAATCATGCAGCAGCGCGAGTTCGGATATTTCGAACGCAATATGTTGCGGAGATAGTCGATGCGTCTCCAGCAAGTCGCGCACCCGGAAAACGAAATCGGCCTGTTCGAGATAGACGGGCGGGATGTTGAGCGACATCCGCCCCGAGAACAAGCCTTCTTCCAGCCATTGCCTGGCCTGGGAGCACGCCAGATGCATGATCTGCGCATCGGCTTCCATGATCAGTCCGGAACGTTCGGCCACATCCAGGAAGGCGCTCGGCAGCAACAGGCCCCGGGTCGGATGCGCCCAGCGCGCCAGCACTTCCATATAAAGTACCCGGTCTTCGACTGTGTCATAAAGCGGCTGGAAATACGGCATGAGCTGGTGCTTGTCCAGGGCGATCCTGAATTCTTTTTCCATGCGCACGCTGGTAGAGCGTTTTTTCTGTACATTGTCTCCAAAGAATTGATAGCGCATACCGCCTTCGGTCTTGGATATGTACATCGCCGTATCGGCGTTCTTGATGATTTCTTCTGGATTCAGACTTTGCTCCCTGCCCTGGAAGGTCGCAATGCCGATACTGCTGCGGATGTTCATCTCGTGCCCGGCCACCTGGACCGGGCTGAGCAGCTTTTTCAGGATGTCCTGCGCCAGGATGGCGGCACATTCCGGCCGGTCGATCTCGGTCATGACCACGGCGAATTCGTCCCCGCCCAGGCGGGCCGCCGTATCCGTCTTGCGCACACGTTCGAGCAAAATGCGCGCCATATGCCCGAGCAGCGCGTCGCCCGCGGCATGACCCAGGGTATCGTTGATATGCTTGAAGCGGTCGAGATCGAAAAACAGCAGCGCGCCGTATTTCCCGGAACGCGCGCTCTGGTCGATTGCTCTTTGCAATTGTTCATTGAACAGCATGCGGTTGGCCAGGCCGGTGAGCGGGTCGTGACCGGCGAGATATTGCGCCTTTTCTTCCGCGATCCGGCGCACATGGATTTCTTCGGAAAGCTGTCGATTGGCCGCGGAGAGCTCATGCGTGCGTTCGTCGACGAGAATTTCCAGGTTGTCGCGAATATCGTTCAATTCCTTCTCGGCCTGGGCGCGCACCTGGATTTCCTTTTCCAGGTTGGCGATGTTCTTGTTGAGCGCCTCCGCCATTTCGTTGAACGTTCCAGCCAGCGAGGTGATTTCGTCCTCATATTTGAAATTGAAGCGGAAGCTCCGCTCACCTTTGCGGAAACGGTCGAAGCCATTGTTCAGCCAGCCGATCTTCCTGGACAGATAAGAAGCCATCCACACCGCGATCACGACCACGATGACGATCAGGATCAGCGTGGACACCACGATGTGGTTTATCGTGGCTTTCATGTCCTCGTGCAAGCCGTGTTCGGTCTCGACGCCCAGGGTATCCATGGTGCTGTCGGCATCCTCGATGATGCCATCCAGCCTGATTTTCGACTCACTGGATGCCTTGTGGAAATCCGCGACATTGGCGCCTATGGTCACGATGCCGAAACCACGGCGGTTGCCCGCCACCGCCGGATCATATTGTCCGGTGTAATAGGGAATGGCCGCCGTGGTGGTGAGTTTCCACAATCCGCTCCATAAGATCAGGAAAGAGCCAGAACCGCCTTTATCTGCGATGTTGTACCAGCCTATGCATTGCGGCGCAAAATTGAGAAAACGACAATCCAGTCCGACCTTGCCTTGTTCGGTGAGCGTTTTCTCCGGTTTGCGGGATTGCAACTGGTCGACGAAAGTGGGCGCGGTTTCGCTGTATTCCCGCCAGCTTTTACCGCTCTTTTGCCAATCCGCGAAAACATTTTCTTCCAGCCAGGGGGTTTCCGGTTCACCGTTTTCATCGTAACCCACGATGGAATGATGGCGGGGATGCACGATGCTGCGGCCCTTGTAATCCCAGATGAAGGCATAATTCCCATCGAAAGCGTCGTTGATATCCCGATAATGCTCCTTGGTCGGCGCGATGGTGTCGGTAAACGTCATCAGATGGTCGTGGTTCAATGCCAATGTAACCCATCCGACGATTTGTCCGTCTTGCGTCACCGGGGTCGCCCAGCGCACGATGCCCTGGAAACGCTGGCCCACCGGGTTTTCCCTGCCGGAATAGGCATGTTTCTCCGGCTCGAAGGCAATGCCTCGTTTCGCGGCGGCCTCGGGGGTGAATCGACCGATGATCTGCGAGCCGACATAGCGCCCGGTGACATCGGAGACGTAAATCTCGCCGGGTTTGAGTTTTTTCAATTCCGCAAAATAGCTTTCCGCGTGAGCGTAAGTATTGTAACGCTGCGACACATCCTTCAATTCCGGGCTGACCCGGTCGGAAGTCGTGGCCTTGACTCTCTCCTTGCCATCGAGCCCCACGAAACTCATTTCGACATACAAGGGCAGATTGCGAGTCTCGAATTTTACCGGAGGGCGATAATGGAAACCGTTCACATTATCCTTGCTGCCCGGTTCCACCTGGAAAGTATCCTGCCCGGGCAGGGTGGCGGGTATCCAGCCTGTTTGCTCCGGGTTCAATTGCCATTCGCCATGCACGACCAGATCGCGGCGCTGATGCTCGATGAAGCGGCTATATGCCGTCTTATCCGGCGTCAGGCTGGCGGCATAACGGATATCGGCATCGCGCTGGTAGAGGAAATCCGCCACCCGGCGCGCGGTATCGGTGGTCAGGCGTTCGATTTCATCGCGGGCGTTGGCATCGAGCGCATCGACCGCATCCTCGATCGCCATGTCCCCGACCATGTGGATGGAAGAATTCGCAGTCGTGACCAGGTCCTTGATCTGTTGCCGCAGATGATCCGTCGTCTTTTCGGTCTGGCTCCAGGTGATCCACACCAGCAGCACCAAGGGCATCACCTTGATGACGATGAAAAGCAGAATCAGACGGACGCGAACGGACAACCTCGACCAGAAATCCATATGACTTTTCCGAAAATACGACCGAAAGCTGATTCTAGAAGATTTTCATCGGCTCAAGGGATTCGCGCCGTACCGCGAAAGGCTGGATTCCCAATACTTCGCCGACCTGCTCGGCTGCCGCGCGCGCTTCCGCCATCGAGGCGTAAGGCCCGGCATACACTCGAACGTAGCCCCCTTCGGTGACCAGCGCCAGCCGCCAAGCGAAATCCGTCATCTCCGCCGCCACGCGCGCGCGCAGATTCTCGGCGTTTTCCCGCGCGGAAAACACGCCCAGTTGCAGGAAAATCCGCTGTTCCTCATCGCCCGCAATCGCCGCCGGGGATGCGAACAAGGTATCGACGGCAGGCGCGGGGACGGCATTTTCGGTCGCGGTCGCGGTCTCCGCCATCACCGTCGCCAGCAATTCGGCGAGCGGATCGTCCGGTATGGTGGTATCTCTGGCGGCATCTCTGGTGGTATCCCTGCTGGCCACCGGATTGGCTACCGGGCCGACAGGCTCGCCCGGCAGGATTTGCTCGACTTCGACCTCGGCGCTGCCATGGCCGACATAGCCGAGTTTCCACGCCGCGGTGTAGGACAAATCCATGATCCGTCCATGCAGAAAAGGCCCGCGATCGTTTACCCGCACCACCACCGAGCGCCCGCTCGCCAAATGCGTCACCCGCGCGTAACTTGGAATCGGCAGGGTCGGGTGCGCGGCGGTCATCGCGTACATGTCATAAGGCTCGCCGCTGGATGTCGCCAGCCCATGAAAACGGCGACCATACCAGCTTGCCACCCCGCGCATCTTGTAAGGCTCGACGCGAGTGTGCGGCACGAAATTCTGCCCCATCACCCGATAGGGCCGGTTGGCGCGCGAATGCAGCGGTTCGGCGCGCGGCACGGCGTCGGGAATCGCCGCCAGATCAGGCGGCGCGTCCCCTGGCCCATCATCCTTGTAATAGCCGCCGCCTTTCGTGGACGTCCCCGCTGTTGCGCGCGTGCCATCGCCTCCCGGGCGAACCTGCGGCCCGCCGCAAGCGGCCAGCAAAACGCCCGCCGCGAGAATCAGGCCCAGGCGGGAACAGGCCGCGCCCCCCACGCCGCCTGCGGATCGACACGAACGAATGCGGCGCAACGCGGCAGGCACGCTTCGCAACATGTTTTCCAGGAGGGCGAATCGAAGACATCCAGGCATCGCAATGAATGCGCAAAGCCATCGGGCAAAACCCATTCGACGGCCCGCGCAAATTGACAAATAAATACGCATCATGCCTCTCTTTTGTCATTGCGACAAGCGCAGCGCCGTGGCAATCCACACGGCGTCGGGAGCGCGGACGGAACGCCCGCGCTTCTTTTTGCCTGCGCCGCCACTTGTTCGATCGACAGATACGTGGCATCGCACGCATCAGGGCAAGTCGATAACAAACGAATACACCTCATGTCTCGTACTCGTCATTGCGAGGCGCGAAGCGCCGTGATTTTCCAGTGCGTCCGTTTTCCAGTGCGCCCCCAAGGCGCTTCGCGCCCGCTGCGCTTCAGCGTGCCGCCTGGTGCTGGATCAATTTCTTGAGACCTTCGCCGTTGATGATGCGGATGTACTTTTGTTGCACGATGACCAGTCCTTCTTCCTGAAAGCGGGAAAAAGCGCGCGACACGGTTTCGAGCTTGAGCCCCAGATAAGAGCCGATTTCCTCGCGCGTCATTCGCAGATGGAATTCGGCCGGAGAGAAACCGCGCGCGGTGAAACGTTGCGACATATTGAGCAAAAAGGCCGCCAGCCGTTCCTCCGCGCGCATCGAACCCAGCAACATCATCACGCCGTGGTCGCGCACGATCTCGCGGCTCATCACCTTGTGAAACTGATGCTGAAGCCCTTCGACTTCGCGGGCAAGCTCTTCGAGCTTGGCATAGACAATGACGCATACTTCGCTGTCTTCCAGCGCAATGGCATTGCAAGAGTGGATTTCGTTGCTGATGCCGTCGAGACCGAGAATCTCGCCGGTCATCTGGAAACCGGTGACCTGTTCGCGGCCATCCTCGAGCAGCACGTCGGTCTTGAATGATCCGGTACGGATGGCGTAGATCGCCTCGAAGGGCGAGCCGGTGCGGTAGAGCGGTTGCTGGCGCTTGATCTTGCGCCGGGCGCTGATCAGTTCATCGAGCCGGTCAAGCTCGGTATCGGTCATCCCGAAGGGCAGGCACAACTCCAGCAGATTGCATTGGGCGCATGCTTTCTTGAGGCTCGCGGCGGTGATGGGTACCGTTGCCTTCATTTGCACAGTAGACTCATTTGCTTGGGTATTTCCATGGTTGACCCATGTCAACCAAAAAATGACAACCTTCTGTCATTGTTCAGCACATTTCAGGGCCGCACGACATGACCAGCCAGAATGAACTCATCTTCGATCCGCAGTTGATTCGACGCTTCGACATCAACGGACCGCGCTACACGTCCTACCCCACGGCAGATCGGTTTGTCGAAGCGTTCGATGCGCGCGCGTTGTCTGACTGGCTGGGCAAGCGTGGGGTCGGCGGGGTAAGCCGACCGCTTTCATTGTACTTCCACATCCCCTTCTGCAACACGATCTGCTATTACTGCGCCTGTAACAAGATCATCACCAAGGATCACGGGCGTTCGGCCAAGTACCTGAACTATATCGACAAGGAACTCTGCCTCCAGGTCGCGGCCCTGGGCGGCGGACGCCAGGTCACCCAGCTTCACCTGGGAGGCGGCACGCCGACTTTTCTGTCGCACGAAGAAATGCGCCGCTTGATGGATTCGGTGCGGCGTCACTTCGAACTGGCGCCCAATGGCGAATACTCGATCGAGGTCGACCCGCGCAAGGTCGATTTCGACACGGTCGAACTGTTGTCCAACCTGGGTTTCAACCGCATGAGCGTAGGCGTGCAGGATTTCGCCGAGGACGTGCAGATCGCCACCAACCGGGAGCAGAGCATCGACGAAACCCGGCTGGTGATGGAAGCCGCGCGCGCCACCGGCTTTCGCTCGATCAGCATGGATCTGATTTACGGCCTGCCCAAACAGAACATCATCGGTTTCAACCGCAGCATCGAGCAGGTGCTCGAACTGTCGCCCGACCGCATTTCACTCTACAGCTATGCCCACCTGCCGGGCCTCTTCAAGCCGCAACGCCGCATTCTCCAGAGCGATTTGCCGACGGCGGAGGTCAAGCTGCAAATCCTGCAACTGGCGATCCGCCGCCTGACGGATGCCGGTTATGTCTACATCGGCATGGATCATTTCGCCAAACCGAACGACGAACTGACCATTGCCCAACGCCAGGGCCGGCTGCACCGCAATTTCCAGGGTTATTCGACCCAGGCCGAGTGCGACATGCTGGCTTTCGGGGTGTCGGCCATCGGCAAGATCGGCCCGGTATATTCGCAAAACCACAAGACGCTCGATGAATATTACGACGCGCTTGACCGCAACGAATTGCCGGTGCTGCGTGGCATCGAGCTCACCGCCGACGACTTGCTGCGACGCTCGATCATCCAGGCGCTGATGTGCCACTTCGAACTGTCGATCGAATCGATCGAAATCGCCCACCTCATCGACTTCCGGAAATATTTCGTCGAGGAACTGATCGACCTCGAAAACATGGAGTCGGCCGGGCTGGTGAAGGTCGAAGACGACTGGATCAGCGTATTGCCAGCGGGGCGGCTGCTCGTGCGTGGCATCGCCATGGTGTTCGATCGCTACCTGCGGGCCGACCGCGAACGCGCGCGTTATTCCCGAGTAATTTAATCGTCATCCTGGAAGATCATCAGCATGCCTGAGACCGGCTATCTCGCCGTCTTTCTGGTTGGCCTGCTTGGCGGCGTGCATTGCGTGTCGATGTGCGGCGGCATCGTGGGCGCGCTCGCCGTGCAAATGGAACAACCATTGACCGGGCCCATGCCACGCGGCTGGCATGGACTCATCCTGCTGCATCTGGCCTACAACCTCGGGCGCATCGGCACCTATACCCTCATGGGCGGCATCCTCGGCGCGGTGGGGTCGGCCAGCATGCTCTATGATAATGTAATGCCCGTGCAGATCGGGCTCTATGTGCTCGCCAATCTGATGTTGATCGCGCTGGGTTTCTATCTCGCCGGTTTTACCCATCTACTGGCTCCGGTCGAGCGGCTGGGGCAACGGCTGTGGCGGCATGTGCAGCCCGCCACCCGCCGCTTCCTGCCCGCGCGCTCGGTGGCGCAAGCCTTTCCCCTGGGTTTGCTGTGGGGCTTCTTGCCTTGCGGGGTCGTCTATCCGCTGCTGGCAACCGCACTGGTGACTGGCTCGCCGCAACGGGGCGCGGCATTGATGCTGGCTTTTGGCCTGGGAACATTGCCCAATCTACTGCTCGCCGGACTGGCGTTCCGGCGTTTCCGCGATTTCACCCGCAATGGCAAGGTGCGTTTTGCCGCCGGTTTGCTGGTGCTTGCCTTTGGCATTTTCGGCCTCATCCAGACCCCCAGCCTGGGCGGCAAACTATGGAATGGGGTGATGTGTGCCTGACACGGCTGTGCCTGAAACGGCGCAAGAGCGCCTCGAAGAGCGCCTCGAACTCGCCATTGGCGGCATGACCTGCGCCGCGTGCTCGGCGCGGCTGGAAAAAGTGCTCAATCGCCTCGAAGGCGTCGAGGCCACGGTCAACCTTGCCTCCGAACGGGCGACCCTGCGTTTCGCGCCCGGCGCGCTCACCCTGGAAGCCGCCTGTGCCGCCGTGGAGCGGGCGGGTTTCAGCGCGGTCTCCGCCGCCGAACTCGGACGCGAGGCCGAACAGGCGAAAAAACATGAAGAATGGCAAGCCAGCCAGCGCCAATTCTGGTTCGCACTGCTCCTCACCCTGCCGCTCGCCGCGCAGATGTTCGCCATGTTCGGATTGTGGCCGGGCACATCCGGCCACAATCACGATCTCGTCCCCCGCTGGCTGCAATGGCTGCTGGCGACGCCGGTGCAATTCTGGATTGGCGCGCGTTTCTACCGCGGCGCCTGGGGAGCCTTGCGCGGCGGTGGCGCCAACATGGATGTCCTCATCGCCCTGGGCACGACCATGGCCTATTGCCACAGCGCGGTGGTCACCCTCGCCGGATATCACGACCTGCACGTCTATTTCGAAGCCTCGGCCATGGTCATCACCCTGGTAGTGCTGGGCAAATTGCTCGAAGCGCGCGCCCGTGTCCGCACGGGGGCCGCGCTCGACGCGCTCATCCGCCTGCAACCCCGGCGGGCGTGGGTCGAACGCGATGGCGATGTAATCGAAGTCGACATCGACACCCTGCGGCCCGGCATGATGTTCGTGCTGCGTCCGGGCGACGCGGTGCCGGTCGATGGCGTCGTGATCGCCGGGCAATCCACCCTGGATGAAACCATGATCACCGGCGAGAGCATGCCGGTGGAAAAAGAACCCGGCGATCCCGTATTCGCCGCCACCGTCAACGGCCACGCGATGCTGCGCTGCCGGGCAACGGGGGTGGGCGGCCAGACCCTGCTCGCGTCCATCATTCGACTGGTCGAAGCGGCACAAGGCTCCAAGGCGCCGGTGCAACGCCTCGCCGACCGCATCGCCGCCGTTTTCGTGCCGATGGTGGTGGGCATCGCGGCGTTGACCTTCCTGGGCTGGTGGTGGCAGGGAAGCCTTTTCCAGACCGCGCTGATCAATGCCGTGGCCGTGTTGGTGATCGCTTGTCCGTGCGCGCTGGGGCTGGCGACGCCGACCGCGATCATGGTCGCGGTCGGGCAGGGCGCGCGCGCCGGACTGCTGGTGAAAAACGCCGAGGCACTGGAGCGGGCCGGACGGATGACGGTGCTGGCCGTCGACAAAACCGGCACGCTGACCGCGGGCGAAGCCGAGGTCACCCATGTTGTCGCAGCCGACGGATGGACCTCCGCCGCCGTGCTCAAGCTGGCGGCGGCGCTGGAAAACACCAGTTCCCACCCGATCGCGCGGGCAATCGTGCGGGCACGATCGCGCCTGCAAGCTCCGGACGAAGCGGCGGAGCCGGTCAGTGAAATGCGCAGTGTCGGCGGACGCGGCCTCGAAGCTCGTGTTGGCGCGCGCGCGCTCGTGCTCGGTTCGCCCGCCTTCCTCGCCACGCACCAGATCGAATTGCCCGAAACCGATGTGGCCGCCCTGGCCGCCGAGGGCAAGACCCTGGTCGCGCTCGCGGTCGATGGCAACTATGCCGGATTGATCGCCGTGGCCGACACCTTGCGACACGATTCGATCGCGGCGCTCGCCCGGCTCAAGGCGATGGGCATCGAAGTGGTGATGCTGAGCGGGGATCATCACCAAACCGTGGCCGCGCTCGCCCATCAGGCCGGAATCGACCACTGGCGGGCCGGTCTCCTCCCCGCCGACAAGGCCACGGCAATCGAACGCCTGCGTGACCAGAATGCCAAAGGCTGCGTGGGCATGGCGGGAGACGGCATCAACGACGCCCCCGCGCTCGCTGCGGCCGACGTATCGTTCGCGGTCGGCGTCGGCGCCGACGTGGCGGTCGAAGCCGCCGATATCACCCTGGTGAAAAACAGCCTGTTCGGCGTGGCCGACGCAATCAGCCTGTCGCGCACGACCTTGAGGAAAATTCACCAGAACCTGTTTTTCGCGTTTATCTACAATGTGCTGGGCATCCCGTTCGCCGCGTTGGGCTGGCTCGATCCGGTGCTCGCTGGCGCGGCGATGGCGCTCAGTTCGGTATCGGTGGTCAGCAACTCACTGTTGTTGCGGAGATGGCACCCGCGCCGGTAAGGCCTTTTCATGCAAGGAGAAAACATGGCTGAAATCAGGATCAGGATCGAGGGAATGAGCTGCGGCGGTTGTGCGCGCAACGTCACCCGGGCGCTCGAAGCCCTGCCCGGCGTAGACACGGCCCTGGTGTCGCTGGAAAACGCCACCGCCACGATTCAATACGACCCCGCCCATATCAATGCTGACGCCATAATCCGGGCAGTGGAAGCCACCGGATTCGACGTGCCGCAATGAATGGCAAGCGTCGCGCCATGGAATGGAATATTGCGGAAAAATGGATAAGGTAATGACTATTTATCGGTGAATTCGCGGGCTGATTACGATATTTTGTGAATCGCTTTGGCCCGAGGCCCCGCCAAACCCGGGGTTGCATCAGCCGGTCAAGTCGTACAAAGGAATCGCCCCCATGCCGAATTCACGAAAAATCAAGATCGCCGCCATCCAGACCGTCTCCGGGCCCGATGTCGCCGCAAATCTGGAAGCCGCGGGCCGCTTGATTGCCGAAGCCGCCGCCGCGGGCGCGCGGCTCGTCGCCCTGCCCGAATTTTTCGTACTGATCTCCGGGGACGAAACCGCCAAGGTTCGCCTGCGCGAAGAAGAAGGCCATGGCCCGATCCAGGATTTTCTTGCCGGAGCCGCGCGGCAACATGGAGTATGGATTGTCGGCGGCACGGTGCCGCTGGCCGCCGCCTCGCCGGACAAGGTGCGCAACACCTCCCTGGTGTTCGACGACCATGGCGAGCGGGTCGCGCGTTACGACAAGATTCACCTTTTCGGTTTCCAGAAAGGCGAGGAATTCTACGACGAAGGCCGCAGCATCGAAGCGGGCGACGACGTAGTGGTGTTCGACTCTCCCGCGGGCAAGGTGGGATTGTCGGTGTGCTATGACCTGCGTTTTCCCGAATTATTCCGCGCGATGGGCATGGTCGATCTCATCGTGTTGCCGGCGGCGTTCGTTCATACCACCGGGCAAGCGCACTGGGAAGTACTGCTGCGCGCGCGGGCAATCGAAAACCAGTGCTATCTGCTCGCGCCGGCGCAAGGCGGACGTCATCCCCATGGGCGTCGCACCTGGGGCCACAGCATGGTGATCGACCCCTGGGGCGAAGTCATTGCCTGCCGCGAGGAAGAAGGGCTGGGCGTGGTCGTGGCGGAACTGGACTTCGACCGCCTTGCCGAAGTGCGCCAAAGCCTGCCTGCGTTACGGCATCGGCGGCTGGCGTGGTAGGGGCACGGCGCGCCGTGCCCCATCAAGAACCCTGGTGTTTTTCGTCAGGGCGGTTTGCGGAGCAATCGCATTCAGCAAGAAATTTGGCTCTCACCGCCAACATCGTCAACCGCGCGGGCCGCAGGCCCGTGGCAATCCGGATTTGCCCTTTCCGCTTTTGGCCTGTCGTTGCAGGCGAATGTTGAAAAGCCAACCCGGCGTGCCGAATACGCCGCAGTGGTAACTGTGGCAAAACTGCCGCATTATTCTTCAGGCATCGCAGGGGCGGCAATCCGCCGCCAGCTTGAACGAGATTCGGGCGGCAGATTGCCACCCCTACAACCCACTCGCATCAAAAGGCAAGAAACAGATGCCGGAAACCTCGATGCCATCGCCTCGATGCAATCGTCTTGATTGACGCCACGACAGGGCGCGACTAGAATCGTTCGCCATCCATCTCGCAAGCATTTTGTCAACGATGATTTCCCGCTATTCCACCGTCCATGCTCCGTTTTGCGCCTCCATGCCTCGGGCCTGGCGCGCGTCTTCTGGCGTGAGGGAAAAAATTGTAAAAAGGCTTGACATCGCGGAATTTGACAACTTCATTGAAGCAACAAGCAACAAGCAACAAGCAACAAGCAACAAGCAACTTCGCTGAACACTGAACACGAGCCGTTTCGCGCTCGTGCTTTTCCCCGCATTCCATTTCAAGCTCCACGTCCCCGCAGAAGGCGCGTGGCGGTGTCCGCGCGCCTCGTCTTCACGTCACGAATGCGCTGGAAATGGAATGACGCGCTGTTTTCTCCACACGCCTTTCATATGAACTTGCAAGCTGGCGAAGGGCCGACTTTTGCAACAGTAAGGACAATGCCATGAAATACTATCTGGATGTCTTGAGGAAGTACGCGGTATTCGATGGACGCGCCCGGCGCAAGGAATACTGGATGTTCTTTCTCTTCAACAGCATCATCGCATTCGTTGTCGGGTTCATCGAGGGCATCACACTGCAAAGCGGTGGCATTATTCTCGCGATGCCATACACGTTGGCGGTGCTGCTTCCGGGGCTTGCTGTCGGGGTCAGGAGACTCCACGACACCGGGCGGAGTGGCTGGTGGCTGCTCATCGCGCTGGTGCCGCTCATCGGCGCGATCATCCTGCTGGTGTTCCTGACGCAGGACAGTGAATCAGGCGAGAACCGCTACGGGAGCAACCCGAAGACTATTCAATCTCCATGCAGCGAAACGGCGCGGCTGCGCAGCGCGGCCATTACGCTCATTGTCGCCGCTGTTATAGGGATACTCTATGGGGTTTGGCGCATCTACAGGATTTTCGATATTCATGGTTTTCATGCAATTCCTGTGGGATATGCAATACACGTTTTTCCCGAATTGCTGCTACTGGCCACAGGCATGATATTACTGCCGCGCGTATCGGACGGCGCCATTCCTGTCGAGCGCGCTCGGCGGCGTGTGGTGTTGCCGATGATTGCATATGCCGCAATAGTGTTTCTTTCCGGCGGTTGGCGACTGATAGGACAGGCTCTGCGGAGCGGAGATACCTTTTTCATATCATCCAGCACAATGTGGACGCTGTGCGATCTGGTTATTTTACTCTTCGCCCTGTCACTGCTGTCGTCCAGCGGGCAGTGGCGGCGTATTGCCTGCACGGCGCTCACAGTCGCATCCTGCATTATGATTGCTTTTAACATTTACTTGAGTTACGTCCTTTACTCTAGTGACGGAGATGTTCTGGGAATGCTGCGGACATCCATCATGATGTTCTTCCCTATCGCATGGATATTGCTGAGCGGAGTTTTCAGGATGACCCAAAAGGATTCGCCGGAGAGCGCCGCCGCCATTCCTCAAACGCCCGTGCAGTCGCCGTCTCAGCCGAACCTTGGTAATGGTGGTAATGGCGGGTTCCCAATGCCGACACCCACGGGAAAAGGCTTTACGAAGGCACAATTCAAGAACGGAGCGTCGTTTTCGGATGAAGCTCTGGCCGAGCTTTCCTATTCCCGCTCCAGATACGTCCGGGCTTTCGGCACTATTTGGGTTCCGGGGTGGATTCTGGCTATTGTCCTGGGCATTTTTCTCTCGAACGCCATTGGCGGAGCCATACCAAATCTCTTGGCGGCATTGCTCATTATCGGCGCTCCACTTTTTTGTTCTCTCATCATTCGGGAACAGAAGAAACGTTATCTCGCGTGCAGGGATAAACTCGGCTTGACAGAGAATGACATCCAACAGGC
>JAITCV010000096.1 GCA_031282905.1 Azoarcus sp.
CGCTTTGCGCCGGTGATGAACCCATGTCGGATTACGCCTTCGGCTTATCCAACCTACGAAACACGGCGCTTCGCGCCTCGCAATGGCGAGGTTGGAGGTAAGCATACGGGGTTCCTCCACGTTGGATCGCAGTCGGGTACCGGCGTCCGCGCCGGATGTCAATAACATGCTGGCTACGCCCTCCAGCGATTGGCATGCGGCATGAAAAGCGGACAATTTGAAAATCATCCAGGTGGACAGATTCAAAAGTCCGTGATAACGGTCAGAGGAATGGCTGGAGAGGGTTGAATGGCTTGAGAGGGTTTTTACCTGCGTGCTACAATCACAAGCTTGTCTCTTTCGAGAGGCAAAATCCACACGCCGGACTGTCGGGGTCCGCATCGGGCATGTTCGATGCGGTACTGGCGGGAGCCATGCTCCTGGCCTGGTTCGGCGGCGGTCAACCCTGAAAAACACGGAGTTTTACATGTCGGTCACGATGCGCGAAATGCTCGACGCGGGCATTCATTTTGGTCACCAGACCCGGTTCTGGAACCCGAAGATGGCACCTTACATCTTCGGTCATCGCAACAAGATTCATATCGTCAATCTCGAAAAGACACTGGTCAAATACAACGAGGCGATGGATTTCGTGAGGAAACTCGCGGCCAATCGCGGCAATATCCTGTTTGTCAGCACCAAGCGCCAGGCGCGCGAGATCATCGCCGAGGAGGCGCGCCGCGCGGGCATGCCGTTTGTCGACGAGCGCTGGCTGGGCGGCATGCTGACCAATTTCAAGACCGTCAGGCAGTCGATCAAACGCTTGAAAGAATTGGAGGCCGTGGTCGAGGAAGGTTCGATCGAACGCGTCTCCAAGCGCGAGGCGCTGACGGCGCGGCGCGAACTGGAAAAACTGCAAAAATCCATTGGCGGCATCAAGGACATGGGCGGTTTGCCCGATGCGCTGTTCGTGATCGATGTCGGCTATCACAAGATTGCGATTACCGAAGCCCGCAAGCTCGGGATTCCCGTGGTGGCGGTGGTCGATACCAACCACTCTCCGGAAGGGGTGGATTACGTGATTCCGGGTAATGACGATTCTTCGCGCGCGATCCGTTTGTATGCCCGTGGCGTGGCCGATGCCGTGTTGCAGGGGCGAAGCCAGGCGCAGACCGAGATCCTCGAGGCTGGCGAGGAGTTCGTCGAGGTCGAAGAAGATCAAGCCGAGGCTTGAGCCGGGTTTTCACCGCTTGAACGATGAATGAAACGCGGCGGGCCGGTGCCCGCCGTGTGCTATGGGTGAATCAAGGAGTTTTAGCATGGCGGAAATTACCGCGAGCTTGGTGAAGGAACTGCGCGAGAAGACCGACGCGCCGATGATGGAATGCAAGAAGGCGCTGACCGAGGCGGGCGGCGATCTGGGCAAGGCCGAGGAAATCCTGCGCGTCAAGCTGGGGAACAAGGCCACCAAGGCGGCGGCGCGCATTGCCGCGGAAGGCGTGGTCGTGATCCATATTGCCAACGACGGCAAGCTCGGCGCGATCCTGGAGATGAACAGCGAGACCGATTTCGTCTCCCGGAACGACGACTTCATCGCATTGGCAAAGGATAGCGTCGCCCTGGTGGTGGAAAAGGATCCGTCCGATATCGCCGCGCTCTCCGGGCTGCCCTTGGGTGCGGGCACGGTGGAATCCACCCGTACCGCGCTGGTCGGCAGGATCGGCGAAAACATGACCCTGCGCCGCTTCCAGCGCATCGAGGCCAAGGGTCGGCTCCACAGCTACATCCATGGCGGCGCCAAGATCGGCGTGCTGGTCGATCTGGTCGACGGCGACGAACAGTTGGGCAGGGATCTGGCGATGCACATCGCCGCGAGCAAGCCCAAGGCGCTCGATGCCAGCGGGGTCGATGCCGCGCTGCTCGACACCGAACGCCGGATTGCGATCGAGAAGGCGCGCGAATCGAACAAGCCCGAAGCGATGCTCGACAAGATCGCCGAAGGTTCGGTACAGAAGTTCCTCAAGGAAGTGACCCTGCTCGGCCAGGTCTTCGTCAAGGCCGAGGACGGCAAGGAAACCGTGGAACAATTGCTGGTGAGGAAAAAGGCTGCGGTGGCTGGGTTTGCGCTCTACGTCGTCGGCGAGGGCATCGAGAAGAAAGTGAGCGATTTCGCCGCCGAGGTGGCCGAACAGGCTGCCGCCGCCGCTGCGAAGAAATAACGCCGCAACGCCGGTTCATCACCCTCCAGGAAACGTCATGTCCACCGCGCCCGCCTATTCCCGTATCCTGCTCAAGCTCTCGGGCGAAGCCCTGATGGGCGAGGATCAATATGGCATCAACGAACAGGTGATTTTCCGCATCGTGGGCGAGATCGCCGAAGTGACGAAGCTCGGGGTGCAGGTTGGGGTGGTGATTGGCGGCGGCAACATTTTCCGCGGCATGGCGGGGGCGGCGAAGGGCATGGATCGCGCCACCGCCGATTACATGGGGATGCTCGCCACGGTGATGAATGCCATGGCATTGGCCGATGCGATGCGCCGCGTCGAGGTCGAGGCGCGGGTGCAATCGGCCTTGCGCATCGACCAGGTGGTCGAGTCCTATATCCGTGGCCGCGCCATCCGTCATCTCGAAGAGGGGCGGGTGGTGATCTTCGCCGCCGGCACCGGCAACCCGTTTTTCACCACCGATACCGCCGCCGCCCTGCGTGGGGCGGAAATCGGCGCGCAGATCGTGCTCAAGGCGACCAAGGTCGACGGCATCTATACTTCCGACCCGCTCAAGCACCCCGAGGCGCGGCGTTTTGCGCGCATCAGTTTCGACGAGGCCATTGGCCGCAACCTGGCGGTGCTCGACGCGACCGCGTTCGCGCTCTGCCGCGACCAGAAATTGCCGATCAACGTGTTTTCGATCTTCAAGCCCGGCGCGCTCAAGCGCGTGGTGCTGGGCGAGGACGAAGGCACCCTGGTTCATTCCTGATATCCACTCCACTTGCGATGATTCCCGAACTCAAGAAAACGATCGAACACAAGATGCAGAAGTCGGTCGAGGCATTGAAGACCGATCTTGCCAAGATTCGCACCGGGCGTGCCCATACCGGGCTGCTTGATCATGTCCAGGTCGAGTACTACGGCAGCCTGGTGCCGATCAACCAGGTGGCCAACATCACCTTGATCGACGCCCGCACCATCGGCGTGCAGACCTGGGAAAAACCGATGCTGGCCAAGGTCGAAAAGGCGATTCGTGATTCCGACATCGGCGTGAATCCCGCCAACATGGGCGAACTCATCCGCGTGCCGATGCCGTCGCTCACCGAGGAGCGCCGCCGCGAACTGACCAAGATCGTCAAGCATGAGGGTGAAAACGCCAAGGTCGCGGTGCGCAACCTGCGCCGTGACGCCAACCAGCATCTCAAGGACGCGGTCAAGGACAAGAAGATTGCGGAGGACGAAGAACGCAAGACCGGCGAGTTCATCCAGAAGCTCACCGATCAATACGTTGGCGAAATCGACAAGCTGCTCGTCCAGAAAGAGCAGGAGTTGATGCAGATCTGATCTGCCATGGGCTTCGCCCAGGAGAGTTTTCGATGGCGGGTAAGGAGTCGACGAAGCCGCTTGTGCCGCGCCATGTTGCTGTCATCATGGATGGCAATGGGCGCTGGGCGCGCAAGCGTTTCCTGCCGAGGGTGGCTGGGCATGTGCGCGGGGTCGAGGCCCTGCGCGCCACGGTTGCCGCCTGCGTCGAGCGCGGGATCGAATACCTGACCATCTTCGCGTTCAGTTCCGAGAACTGGCGTCGTCCTGTCGATGAAGTTTCTTTCCTGATGCAGCTTTTCATCAAATCGCTCAAGAAAGAAGTGAACCGCCTGCACCAGAACGGCATTCGCCTGCGGGTCATTGGCGATCGCTCGCGTTTCGAACCCGCGCTGGTCGATGCCATTGCCGGGGCGGAGGCATTGACGGCGGGCAATGCCCGTTTCCATCTGACGATTGCCGCCAATTACGGCGGGCGCTGGGACGTGGTGGACACGGTCAATCGCCTGCTCGCCCGTCATCCGGGACTGGCTGCGATCGACGAACAGATGCTCGGCGCCGAATTGTCGATGCATTTCGCGCCCGAGCCCGATCTCTTCATCCGCACCGGCGGCGAAGAGCGCATCAGCAATTTCCTGCTTTGGCAATTGGCCTATACCGAACTTTATTTCACCGACACCTTGTGGCCGGATTTCGACGCGCAAGCGCTCGATGTGGCCATTGAATCCTACCGCCAACGCGAGCGCCGCTTTGGCCGCACCAGCGAGCAGGTGCGAGCGGCCGGAGAAGGACCACGACATGCTTAAAACACGAATCATCACCGCGTGCGCGCTGTTCGCCGGGCTGCTGGCGGCGGTGTTCCTGCTGCCGCACAGGGGATGGCTTATCCTGTGCGCATTGCTGGGCGGCGCGGCGGCATGGGAGTGGGGCGGGCTGATGCGCTGGGGGCAGGTTGCGCGCATCGTGTTCGTGCTGGCCATGCTCGCGCTGTGCGCGCTGTGTATCCGTGATTCAAGCATATACAGATATTTCCCGGACATGGCGAAGCTGTCCCTGGCGAGGAAATTCTTTGCGATCGAGATCGCGGGGCGGCCGGTGGTCTTCAGCTTCAAGCACATCATGTACGGGTTTATGCTGTTATTCTGGCTGGTGCTGATCCCATGCTGGTTGCATTACAAATGGCGTTTGCGGGGCGTGGCGGCGGCGGCGGTCGGGTTGATCGTGCTGGTGCCCCCCACGGTTGCCATGACGGATTTGGGTGGGGTCCGTCCCTGGGGTTTGCTTGGGGCGCTGGCGGTGGCCTGGGTGGCCGACATCGCGGCCTATTTCAGCGGGCGGGCGTGGGGACGGCATAAACTCGCGCCCGCCATCAGTCCGGGCAAGACCTGGGAAGGCGCGCTCGGCGCGGTGATCGCGGTCATGGTCTATGGCGTACTGTGGTTGCATGGTTTGGTCGGCAGCGGTTTGGTGGCGACGCTGGCGTTCTTGGCGGTGTTGACCGTGGCGAGCATCCTGGGCGATCTGTTCGAGTCGCTGTTGAAACGCCAGGCCGGGGTCAAGGACAGCGGTAGCCTGTTGCCGGGGCACGGCGGTATCCTTGACCGAGTGGATAGCCAGACCGCAACCTTGCCCCTGATCGTATTTGGGTTGTTCTACCTATGACGGCTCCGTTTCTCCAGCAAATCACCATCCTGGGCGCCACCGGCTCGATCGGCACGAGCACGCTCGACGTCATTGCCCGCCATCCGGGGCGCTACGATGTTTTCGCCCTGACCGCGGATAGTTCGGTGGATAAGCTCGCCCGCCTGTGCCTGCGCTTCGAGCCGCGTTACGCGGTGATGGCGAACGAGGCCGCGGCGGAAAAATTGCGCCGCCTGCTCGCGGTGGCGTTTTGTCCGACCGAAGTGCTCTCCGGGGCTGCGGCGCTGTGCGAAGTGGCTTCTTCCCCGGATGTCAGCACGGTGGTGGCGGCCATCGTGGGCGCGGTCGGGCTGGAGCCGACGCTGGCCGCCGTGCGCGCGGGCAAGAAGGTGCTGCTCGCCAACAAGGAAGCCCTGGTGATGTCGGGGCGGATTTTCATGGACGCAGTGCTGGCTTCGCGGGCGACATTGCTGCCGATCGACAGCGAACACAACGCGATTTTCCAGTCGCTGCCCGGCAATTACCGTTGCAACCCCGATGTCAACGGGGTGCGCCGCATTTTGCTCACCGCCTCGGGCGGGCCATTTCGCCGTCTGCCGCAGGAGAAGCTCGAGCAAGTCACCCCGGCCGACGCCTGCGCGCACCCGGTGTGGAAAATGGGACGCAAGATTTCGGTCGATTCCGCCACCATGATGAACAAGGGGCTGGAGGTGATCGAGGCATACTGGCTGTTCGCGGTGCCCGAGAGCCGGATCGAGGTGGTGGTGCATCCGCAGGGCGTGGTGCATTCGATGGTCGATTATGTCGATGGTTCGGTCATCGCCCAGCTTGGCAACCCCGACATGCGCGTGCCGATTTCCCATGCGCTTGCCTGGCCGGAGCGAATCGATTCGGGCACGACCATGCTCGATCTGTTCGGCATCGGCACGCTGGACTTCGAGCCTCCCGATTTCAGCCGTTTTCCCTGTCTGAGTCTGGCTTACCAGGCGTTGCGCGCGGGCGGCACGGCGCCCACCGCGCTCAATGCTGCCAATGAAGTGGCGGTGGAGGCTTTTCTCGATTCGCGTCTGGGTTTCTGCGGCATCGCCGAAGTGATCGCCGCAACCCTGGAACGTGTCACGCCTGAAAAGGCAAACAATTTGGAGACCGTATTGGCCATCGATATCCAGGCACGGGAAATTGCCCGTGAAGAAACGGCGAGGCGGGCGATAGCATGACGATGATCTGGACGTATATCATTCCCTTCGGCATTGCGCTGGGGGTGCTGATTCTCTTTCACGAGTTGGGGCATTATTGGGTCGCGCGCGCCTGCGGGGTCAAGGTATTGCGCTTCTCGATCGGTTTTGGCCGTCCGTTGCTGAAGTATCGCGCCAGCGCCGACGGCACCGAATGGGTGCTCGCGGTCTTTCCCCTGGGCGGCTACGTCAAGATGCTCGACGAAGAGGAGGGCGAGGTCAGCGAAGCCGAACGCCACCGCGCCTTCAATATCCAGCCGCTATGGCGGCGCTTCGCCATCGTCGCCGCCGGGCCGATTGCCAACCTGCTGCTCGCCCTGGTGCTGTATTGGGGGCTGTTCGTGGCGGGCAGCACCGAGTTGCGTCCGCTGGTCATGACGACAGGGCAGGATACCCTGGCGGCGCAAGCGCAAATCGAGGCGGGCGATCTGGTGTTGTCTGTAAACAGCGACAATGTGAAGAGTTGGCAGGATTTGCGCTGGGCGCTGCTGCGCCATGCGCTCGATCGCGGGGAGACGCGCCTCCGGGTGCGTACTCATGATGAGCGAGAAGCCGTTCGCGTATTCGATTTTTCCGCGTTCACGCTCGACGAAGCGGGCAGCGATCCCATCGCCCGCATGGGGTTGCGCCCGTGGGATCCGCCGTCCCCTGCTCGGATCGCGCAGGTCGACGAAGGCGCGGCGGCGCGGGCGGGCTTGCGGGTGGACGACGAAATTGTCGCCATCGACGACAAGGCGGTGAGCTCGTGGCAGGAAGTGGTCGACATCGTGCGGGCCTCGGCGGGCAGGGAACGGCGTTTTACCGTGAGTCGCGGGGGGGAGAATCTCGATCTGGCCGTGTTGCCCGACGAAAAAACGACCGGCAAGGAAGACGAGCGCATCGGTGTCATCGGAGTGGGTTTTGCCAGAGGGAATATGGACAAGATGATTACCGAGGTGCGTTATGGCCCGGTGGAGGCGGTGGGCCGCGCCTTGCGTCAAACCTGGGAAGTTTCCGCGCTGAGCCTGCAAACCATCTTCCAGATGCTGACCGGCACGGTTTCGCCGCGCAATATTTCCGGGCCGATCACGATTGCCGATTACGCTGGCCAGTCCGCGCAGATGGGGCTCAAGCACTATCTGCATTTCCTCGCGTTGATCAGCATCAGCCTGGGAATACTCAACCTGCTGCCGGTGCCGGTGCTCGACGGCGGGCTTTTACTGTATTATGCGGTTGAATTCATCAAGGGCAGGCCGCTGCCAGTGAGAGTCATGGAAATTGGGCAACAGATCGGCCTGACGCTGCTGTTCATGTTGATGGCGTTCGCTATCTATAATGATGTCAATCGTATCATCTCCGGCTGAAGGCTGAATATTCGAATGAAACGTACTCGTCTCGCGGGGCTGCTCGCAGCCCTTTTCGCTTGTGCGCCTGCATTGGCGTTCGATCCCTTTGTCGTCAAGGATATTCGTGTGGAGGGACTGCAACGCACGGAAGCCGGCACGGTCTTCAACTACCTGCCGGTGCGGGTGGGCGATACCTTCGACGAAAACCAGGCTTCCGAAGCGATCAGCGCGCTCTTTGCCACCGGCTTTTTCCGCGATGTGCGGATAGAGACCGACGGCGGCATCCTGGTGGTGGTGGTCGATGAACGGCCCGCGATCACGCAGATCGACTTCGTCGGAGTCAAGGAATTCGATAAGGACGCGCTGAAGAAGGGGCTGCGCGAAGTGGGGCTGGCCGAATCCAGGGTGTTCGACCGCGCCCTGCTCGATCGCGCCGAACAGGAACTGAAACGGCAATATCTCTCGCGCGGGAAATATGCTGCTACGATTACCACCACGGTGACGCCGCTGGAGCGCAATCGCGTCGGCATCACCTTCAATGTCGATGAGGGCGATATCGCCCACATCGCCCAGATCAAGATCGTCGGCGCCAAGGTATTCGAAATCGATGATTTGCTCGACGAAGCCTTCCAGCTCACCACGCCGGGCTGGCTGACCTGGTACACCAAGAACGACCAGTATTCGCGCCAGAAACTCTCCGCCGATCTCGAACGCTTGCGTTCGTTCTATCTCGACCGCGGCTATCTCGACTTCAATATCGAATCCACCCAGGTGTCGATCACGCCCGACAAGAAAAACATCTATATCACGGTGAATGTCCATGAGGGCGAGCGTTATACCGTGACCGGAGTGCGTTATACCGGCGAACTGGTCTTGCCGGAAGATGAATATCTCAAGCTCACCCATGTCCATCCCGGCGAGATTTTCTCCCGTGAGCGCCTGACCGAAACCACCAAGGCGATCACCGACCGTCTGGGCGACGAAGGCTATGCCTTTGCCAACGTCAATGCCGCGCCCGAAGTCGATAAGGAAAAACGCGAAGTGGCATTCACCATCTTCGTCGACCCCGGTCGCCGGGTCTATGTGCATCGCATCAACGTGAGCGGCAACACCAAGACCCGCGACGAAGTCATACGTCGTGAAATGCGCCAGATGGAGAGCGCCTGGTATGACGCTTCCGCGATCACCCGTTCGCGCCAGCGCATCGACCGGCTGGGCTTTTTCGACGATGTCTCGGTCGAGACGCCGCCCGTGACAGGCACCACCGACCAGGTCGATGTCAATTTCTCGGTCAAGGAGCGTCCGACCGGCAACCTGATGCTGGGCATGGGGTTTTCCAGTTCCGAAAAGCTCGTGCTGTCGGCCTCGATTTCGCAACAGAACCTGTTCGGTTCCGGCAACGCCGCGACCCTGGGCCTCGACACCAGCAAATCGAGCCGCACCTATGCGCTTTCATTTACCAATCCGTACTACACCATCGACGGCGTGAGCCTGGGCTGGGATGTGTATCACCGCACTTACGACCCCTCCGAGAGCTATGACGTGGCGCGCTACAGAACGGTGTCGACCGGGGCGGGATTGCGCCTCGGCTATCCGATCGGTGAGGACGACAGCATCAATTTCGGCCTGTCCGTCGACCGTACCAAAATCACGACCTACCCGGAAAGTCCGCAGCAGTACAAGGAATTCTGCAAGGATTTCGGCTGCAGCGACAATATCACCGGGATCGGCGATGTCACCGTCTCCGGTTTCCAGATCACTGCGGGCTGGGCACGGGACAGCCGCGACAGCTTCCTCTACCCGACCAGGGGGGTCTATCAACGCATCTATGGCGAAATGGCGGTGCCGCCCGGCGAGTTGCGTTACACCAAGCTGAATTACCAATACCAGCACTGGTTCCCCTTTGGCCGCGATTACGCGCTGATGCTGAACGCCGACCTCGGCTGGGCGCAGGGCTATGGCGGCAAGCCGGTGCCTTTCTACAAGCATTACTACGCTGGCGGCATCGGTTCGGTGCGGGGTTTCTCGTCGAGCTCGCTGGGGCCGAAGGACGAAGAGGGCGATGCCACGGGCGGTACGCGCAAGATCGTCGGCAACGCGGAGTTCTATTTTCCGATGCCGGGCGCGGGGCGTGACCGTTCGTTCCGCTTCTCGCTCTTCCTCGACGCTGGCTATGTCTGGGGCGAAGATCCCGTGACCGGCAAGGATGCGCGCATCAGGATGGGTGACTTGCGTTACAGTACGGGGTTGGCGTTTTCGTGGAGTTCGCCGATCGGCCCGCTCAAGTTCAGTGTGGGCTTCCCATTGAAGAAAGAAGAAGACGACGAGAAGGAAATCTTCCAGTTCCAGCTTGGCAGCATGTTCTAGTTCGTCCGCCAACCGTCCGTTGCCATGCTTGTGACATGCATCGGCCACACCAAGACCACTTCGTGGAGACAAAAGTGAATATTCGTACCCTTTCCGTGTTGCCCCTGGTGCTGATGGGCTTTGCCCAGGCCGCGATCGCGGAGACCCGTATCGGGTTTGTCAATTCCGACCGCGTGATGCGTGAAGCCGCGCCAGCCGTGCGCGCCCAGCAACGTCTGGAGAAGGAATTCGAGAAGCGCGACCAGGAATTGCAAGTCATGGCCAAGGATTTGCAAGCCCTCCAGGAAGAACTGGAGCGCGGCGCGACGACGTCGCTTTCCGAGACCGAACAACGCAACAAGGAACGCGCTTTCAACGATCTGAACCGTGATTTCCAGCGCAAGCAGCGTGAATTCCGTGAAGACCTCAACCAGCGCCGCAACGAGGAACTCGCCTCGGTATTGGAAAAGGCCAACCTCGCGGTGCGGCAGATCGCCGAAACCGACAAGTATGATGTCATTTTCCAGGACGCGGTGTATGCCAGTCCGCGCATCGACATCACGGACAAGGTCATCAAGGCCCTGTCCGATGCCAACAAGTAAGTCTCCCGATGCCGAGGATCGACACGCTGGTCGAGGCGCTCGGTGGTGAGCTGCTGGGCGACGGCAGCGTGGTGGTGCATCGAGTCGCGCCGCTGGATGAGGCGGGCGAGGGCGAGTTGGCCTTTCTCGCCAATCCCAGATACCGCAGTCGGCTGAAAGCGAGCCGCGCCGCCGCTTTCATCGTCGGCCCCGACGCGCGGGACGAGGTAAGCGACCGCCCGCGCATCGTCACCGCCGATCCTTACCTTTACTGGGCGCGCGTTGCCCGCTTCCTCCATCCCATGCCCGTGGTGGAAGGCGGCGTGCATCCGCTGGCCGTGGTCGACGCCCGCGCCAGTCTGCACGCCACGGCGGCAGTCGAGGCCGGAGCGGTGGTGGAGGCGGGCGCGGTGATCGGCGAGGGCGTGCTGATCGGTGCCGGAAGCTATGTCGGGCGTGAGGCCCGCATCGGGCGCGGCAGCCGGATCGCGCCCCGGGTCAGCATCTACGCGGGCTGCGTGATCGGCGAGAATTGCATCATCCACGCCGGCGCGGTGATCGGCGCCGACGGCTTCGGTTTTGCGCGCGAGCCTTCGGGAGCCTGGTTGAAGATTCCGCAGACCGGACGGGTGCTCATCGGCGACGAGGTCGAAATCGGCGCCAATACCACCATCGACCGTGGCGCGCTTGGTGACACTGTCATTGGTCGGGGCGTCAAGCTCGATAACCAGATCCAGATCGCCCACAACGTGAAAATCGGCGAACACACCGCGATCGCGGGCATGGTCGGCATCGCCGGCAGCACCACGATCGGCGCGCGCTGCATGATCGGCGGTCAGGCGGGTGTCATCGGCCATCTTTTCATCTGTGATGACGTAGTGGTTTCCGCCGGCACGCTCGTCACCAAGTCGATTCGCGCGCCCGGCGTATACACTGCGGTCCTGCCGCAGCAGGCTCATGGCGAATGGGTGCGGAATTTCGCCCACCTGCGCCATCTCGGTGCGCTCGTCGACAAAATACACGCGCTGGAACGCGGGACGGACGCAGCGGGCGCGCCACAACAAGATTGAACATCATGGTCATGGACATCAACGAAATCCTCCGCTATCTGCCGCATCGTTATCCCTTCCTGCTGGTCGACAGGGTGTTGACGGTGGAAGAAGGCAAACGCATCGTCGCGCTCAAGAACGTGACCATGAACGAACATTTCTTCCCCGGTCATTTCCCGCATCACCCGGTGATGCCCGGGGTGCTCATCATCGAGGCCATGGCCCAGGCCGCGGCCCTGCTGTCGTTCAGGAGCATGGACGTGAAGCCCGACGAAAATTCGGTGGTGCTCTTTGCCGGTATCGACCACGCCCGCTTCAAACGCCAGGTGGTACCGGGCGACCAGTTGATTTTCGAGATCGAAATCACCCAGAGCAAACGCAATATCTACAAATACAAAGGCGTGGCCCGGGTCGATGATGAACTGGCGGCCGAAGCCGAACTGATGTGCGCCCTGAAGACAAAATGATGACGATCCATCCCACCGCCATCGTCCATCCCGGCGCGAAACTGGGAAGCGACGTCGACATCGGCCCGTATTCGATCATTGGCGAATTCGTCGACATCGGCGCGCGCACGAAAATCGGCTCCCACGTCGTGATCACCGGTCATACCCGGATCGGTTGCGACAACGATATCCACCCATTCTGTTCGCTCGGCGCCGTGCCCCAGGACAAGAAATACGATGACGAACCGACCCGGCTGGAGATCGGCGAGCGCAACACCATCCGCGAATACTGTTCATTCAATGTCGGCACCCGCCAGGATGCGGGCGTAACCCGCATGGGTGATGACAATTGGGTTATGGCCTATGTGCACGTCGCCCACGATTGCCAGGTTGGCAGCCATGTCATCTTTGCCAACAACGCCACGCTGGCCGGTCACGTCCAGGTCGGCGACTGGGCGATACTCGGCGGTTTTACCGGCGTGCATCAGTTCACCCGCGTCGGCGCGCACAGTTTTTGCGGAGTTGGCACCGTGTTGCTGCAAGACCTGCCACCCTATGTCACCGTCGCCGGCAATCCAGCCAAGCCGCATGGCATCAACAGCGAAGGACTGCGTCGGCGCGGCTATGTCCCCGAGGCCATCGCCGCAATCAAGCGCGCATACCGCGCGCTCTACCGCTCGGGGCTCACGCTCGAAGAGGCACGCGCCAGAATCGCCGAAATCGCCGCCGAACAGGCCGAAGTCCTGCCTTTTGCCGATTTCATCGGACTATCTGGCAGGGGACTGGTGCGCTGAACTGGAGCGAGCATGACTATCGTCATAGCCATGGTTGCCGGCGAAACATCCGGCGACCTGCTTGGCGCTCACCTGATTCGCGCGCTGCGCGTCCATCTGCCCGATGCGCGTTTTTGCGGCATCGGCGGGCCGAGGATGCAAGCCGAAGGCTTCGAGGCGCGTTGGCCAGCCGAATTGCTCGCGGTACACGGCTACGTCGATGCCTTGCGCCGCTATCGCGCTCTTGCCGGCATCCGTCGCCAATTGCTTGCCGATATCCGCCAAAACCGTCCGGCGGCCTTCATCGGCGTCGACGCGCCCGACTTCAATCTTTGGCTGGAGCGGCGGGTCAAATCGGCGAACATCCCGGCGATCCACTTTGTCAGTCCTTCGATCTGGGCCTGGCGCGGCAGCCGTATCCACGACATCGCGCGTTCGGTCTCCCATATGCTGTGCCTGTTCCCGTTCGAATTGCCGATCTACGAAAAAGCGGGTATTCCGGCAAGCTATGTTGGTCATCCGCTTGCCGACGTGTTCCCGCTCGAACCCGACCGGGCGGGGATGCGTGAACGCCTGTGCCTGCCGCAAACGGCGCGCATCGTGGCGCTGCTTCCCGGCAGCCGCCAGTCGGAAGTGCGCAATCTCGCCGACAACTTCCTTGCTGCGGCGGCGCTTCTGCACCAGCGCCACCCGGAGATGCAATTCCTCGTGCCGCTTGCCACCCGCGAAACGCGCGAGTTGTTCATGGAAGCCTTGCAACGCAACGAGGCCACCCACCTGCCGATCCGTCTGCTTTTCGGTCACGCCGCCGATGCCATGACCGCCGCCGATGTCGTACTGTTGGCAAGCGGCACCGCCAGCCTCGAAGCGGCCCTGCTCAAGCGCCCGATGGTCATCAGCTACCGCATGGGCAACTGGCAATATCGCCTGATGAAACGCATGGCCTACCTGCCCTGGACGGGACTGCCCAACATCCTGTGCGGCGAACAGGTCGTGCCTGAATTGCTTCAGGACGCGGCGACGCCGGAAGCGCTCGCCGACGCGGTCGACCACTGGTTCGACGACACCGCCGCGCGTGCCGCGCTCGTCGAGCGTTTCACCGGCCTGCACCACAGTTTGCGCCAGGACACCGCCACTCGCGCCGTCGAGGCCATCCTGCCCTATCTACAAAAGTCTGCCGAGGGCCGACATGACTGAAATGCCGTTGATCTGCGGTGTCGACGAAGCCGGACGCGGCCCACTGTGCGGGCCGGTCATGGCGGCGGCGGTGATTCTCGACCCGGCGCGGCCCATCGCAGGGCTGGCCGATTCCAAGAAACTCTCCGCGCGCGTCCGCGAACGCCTCGCCGCACAGATCCGCGAACGGGCGTTGGCCTGGGCGGTCAGCGAAGCCACGGTGGAAGAAATCGACCGCCTGAACATCCTTCATGCCAGCATGCTGGCGATGAAACGCGCGGTCGAAGCCTTGGCGATCCAACCCGCCGAAGTGCGGGTCGACGGCAATCGCTGCCCCGAACTTGCCGTGCCGACGCGCGCCATCGTGGGCGGCGACGCGCTGGAGCCAGCGATTTCGGCGGCCTCCATCCTTGCCAAGACCGCGCGCGACGCCTGCATGGTGGAACTTGACCGCTGTTATCCCCAGTTTGGTCTCGCCCGCCACAAAGGCTACCCGACCGCCGCCCACCTCGCGGCGATTCGCCAGCATGGCGTGGCCGATTTCTACCGCAAAAGCTTTGCCCCGGTACGGCAGGCGCTTGCCCAGGGCGAGTTATGGAAAGAAGAAAGCGCGGACGATTTCCAGAAGCGCAATGCGCAACGATGAAGCGTCCGCCACATTGTTGTTCCGATGGTCTGGAAAGTCGTGTGGATCAGCACGTCGCTGCGTGCCTCGCAATGACGATCAGGAAACAGGAATCCGGCGCCGCGTGCCATGGAAACCGGGAGCGGACATCCCGCCCGCGCTCCTTTACCCTTGCCTTTGCGGCTCCAAGTGCTGAATCCCTGTATGAATTGCCGCCTCGCAATGACAAGGCAAGACAAATAAGTAACTCGACATGCTTGAAATCACCTCGCGCGACAACCCGAGAATCAAACTGCTGGCAGCGCTCGTCGATGACGCGCGTGCCCGCCGCGAACACGGTCAGACCGTGCTCGACGGCATTCACTTGCTCGATTGCGCGCTGAACGCCCATGTTCCCCTGCTGGAAGTATGCGTGTCCGCAAGCGCCCGTGCCCATCCCGAAGTCGCCGCCTTGCTGGCCCGCCTGCCCGCCGGAACCGCCACGATGACGGTGCCCGACGCGCTCTTTGCCCGCATCAGCCCGGTCGACACCCCGGTCGGCATACTTGCCCGCATGACCACGCCATCCGTGTTGCCCACGTCCGGATGGATATCCGGAAATGACACTTCGCTGGTCGTGCTCGACGCCGTACAAGACCCTGGCAACCTCGGCACCATCCTGCGCACCGTCGCCGCCGTGGGGATCGGCACCGTATGGCTGACGCCGGGATGCGCGCGCGCATGGTCGCCGCGCGTCTTGCGTGCAGGCATGGGCGCGCATTTTCGCCTGGAGATTGCCGAACAGGTCGATGCGGCGGAACGGCTCTTGAGCCACACCGGCAAGGTGATCGCCACCGCCCTCATGACGGAAGGAAAAGACATCTATGCCCTCGACCTCATCCCTCCAGCCGTTTGGCTGTTCGGCGGCGAAGGGCAGGGCATCTCCCCCATGCTGCGCGCTCGCGCCACCGATACCGTTACCATCCCGATGGCAAGCGGCATCGAATCGCTCAACGTCGGCGCGGCGGTGGCGGTATGCCTGTTCGAACAGCAACGCCAGCGGCGGCTTGCTGTTTTCGGGAGAGTGTTTATCTAAAAACAATGACATGGATAGTTCCTTGCCTGTGATTTCCGATACTCCTGCTTTTGTTCCTACTGCCAAGGCAGATGCACGAATCAAGTCTGATGTTTGGGCAATTGGTTTTTGTTATGTTGCGGGGTATACGGCATCAGAAGGTGAGCCAGACGGTCTTGTGCCATTCGTCAAAAATTTTCCCGCATCCGCACGTATTTTCCTGCCGGAATCCATTACGGCATCTTTGCCCGGCCCGGATTGATCGATTAAACTAAGTCCAATGAACCAAGTCAAAAAGAGGGCAGCATGCAAACCTACAACATCCACGAAGCCAAGACGCACCTGTCCAGGCTCATCGAACAGGCCGTGCAGGGCGAGCCATTCATCATCGCCAGGGCGGGTAAGCCGCTGGTCAAGGTCACGGCGCTGGAGGCGGAAGAAACCAAGCCGAAAAGCCGGATTGGCTTCCTGAAGGATCAGTTCGAGCGCGGGGAATTCCGGGTGCCCGACGATTTCGACACCATGTGTGCCGACGAAATCCTGGAACTTTTCGGAATAGAAAGTACCTGCTGGATACGCATCTGCTGATCTGGCTTTCCAGAGGACAGGCGTATTTGCCGCAGGAAGTTTTCGCGTGCATGTCCGATAGCGCGAACCGGTTCTTTTTCAGCGTTGCCAGCCTGTGGGAAATTACCATCAAGAACAGGCGCAACCAGCCAGATTTCCGAATGGATGCGCGTATCCTGCGGCGTGGATTGCTGGATGCCGGCTACGAAGAATTACCCATCCTGAGCCAGCATGTCCTTGCCGTCGACACCTTGCCGCCCATTCACAAAGACCCATTCGACCGCCTCCTGATCGCCCAGGCGATAACGGAGGGTATCGTGCTGCTCACCTCGGATGCCACGGTTGCGCAATACCCCGGCCCAATGCGGCTGGCAAGATGAATTTCTGGAAACTTTTGCGC
>JAITCV010000134.1 GCA_031282905.1 Azoarcus sp.
AAGCCTTCCGAGACGTGGGCGCGTTTGGTGTAGTCCTGATAGGCGGGTAAGGCGATGGTGGCGAGGATGCCGATGACCGCCCGAGATTTCATCTCTCCCCCGCGACCGCGTGTTCCGAACTGGAGAAGCGGGCACCGTCGGCCAGATCCAGGCTGAAGTGCCGTTGGCATTGAACGTCGGCCGCGTGAAAAACCGCCTTGGCTTGTACCGTTTCATATCTGGAAACATTCGGTGCAAATAAGCGATACGTTGGAAAGCACATACAACAGTGTGTTGTTTCTTAATCATAAAAAAGTATTTGTGAAAAATCGCATGATTTTTATACTGAAGTCCCCAATGGGAGAAGGGAAAGGCCCTCCGGTTTAATTTAACCGTCATCGCGGTGGGTCGGCTCTCCTCGGCAATTCGCTGATCGAGAATTGTTGCGCTTGCCTTTGACGATCGTTTTTGGGAACTCGCATAGAGAAACTCATGGAAAAGATTCTGACGCTCGACCCCGGCGCACATGCGCTTTCCATCCGCGCCAAAGTGCAGGTTTTCCACGATCCAGCTTCGATCAAGGTGCTGGAAACCGCCGAACTCGTCGCCCCCAGCGAAGCCACCGTACTCATCATCGGCGACACCGGTACCGGCAAGGAGCTTTTTGCCCGCCATATCCACGAGAAAAGCGGTCGCCGCGGCCCGTTTGTCGCCGTCAATTGCGGCGCTTTCAGCGAAAACCTGATTGAGTCGGAATTGTTTGGTCATGAGCAGGGCGCATTTACCGGCGCGCAAGGGGCGCGGGCGGGCTGGTTCGAGGCGGCCCAGCACGGCACCTTGTTTCTCGACGAAATCGGTGACCTGCCGGTGGCCATGCAGGTCAAGCTGTTGCGCGTCATCCAGGAACGCCAGGTTGTCCGTCTGGGGTCGCGTCGCCCCATCGACATCGACGTGCGGCTGGTCGCCGCCACCAACATCGACCTTGCCCGCGCCGTTGCCGCGGGCAATTTCCGGCGTGATCTGTATTACCGCCTTGGCGTCGCCGTCGTTCCCCTGCCCACCCTGCACGAGCGCCCCGGCGACATCCTGCCGCTGGCGCGGCATTTCCTGGAAACCTTCCGCGCCAGATTGCGCCTCGGCCCGGTTGAAATTTCCCCGGCGGCGGCGCAAGCATTGCTCGATTATGACTGGCCGGGCAATATCCGCGAATTGGAAAACGTCATTCATTACGCCTTGATCGTCTCGAAGAATGGCGTCATCCAGAGCGGCGATTTGCGTCTGCACAAACAGCACAAGAGAATTTCTTTTCCGCACGAACAAAACGATGAGGACACCGAAGCGCAAGGCATCGATTTGCTTTCCGGCGCGATTCGCAGCCTGCTCGACAGCCATCACCCCGCGCTCTACGAGCATATCGAGGAAATTCTTGTCCGCGAGGCTTTTGCCCATTGCAACGGCAATCAGGTCAAGACCGCCAGCCTGCTCGGCATCTCGCGCAATGTCGTGCGCGCCCAGCTCAAGCGATTCGGCCTTCTGAGCGCCAGACGGGAGGAAGACATCGAAGAACCCGTCGTCGATTGACCTTTATCTGGCGCATAGCGCCGTGATTCATCCTTTGAAAGCCTCAACATGAAAGAATATTTCCGCCAAGGCATGGCTGGATTTCTCGCCGGATGGGATGTTTTTCGTTTTGGTCACCGGCACCGCCGCCTTTTTCTGCGATGAGATCACCCGATGCAGCCGAAATTGCCGTTATGAATAGAACGGCATTATCCGCCCATGGCGGATAATGCTTTGGATTTTCTCGCCCGTCAGTGTGAACCTGTCAATGGGTGGCTCATTTGGGTCACCATGGCGACTCGGGAAAGTCTTTGGGCAAAGTACTGATTTCATCTTCTCCGTTTTTCGCAAGCTGATGAGGTGAAGATTGCCGTCATGTTTGGGTCAGGATTTACGGATGTTGGAAAGTTCGATGAGAAGCGGTCATGACCTGCCTCCCGAATTTGGTGCTATAGTGCATCCGGGATTTGATCATGAGGAACTTGTCATGCCTGTTTCCATATCGCCTATTGTAAGAATAGCTGGATGCCTGCTTGCGCGGGGGGCGTAAATCGAACTTTTTTTATCCGCTCTGTCGGCCCGTAAAGGGAAGGCTTGGCACCCCGGATGCCTCCGACTTTCGCAAGCTGATTTCACGATGAACGATTACATTGCCGCCGCTGACCGTTCCGTGCTGGAAAAGCATGGCCTGCTCGATTTCGAGGCATCATGGAATGCCAAAATCATTGCCGTGGATGCGCCCAACCTCGAACGCGGTGGCTGGAGCGAAGTGGGCAAACTGGTGCTGGACGGACAGGCTTATTACCTCAAACGCCAGCGCAATCACTTGACCCGCAGTCTGGCTCATCTTTTCGGCGAGCCGACTTTTGCCCGCGAGTTTCGCTATATCCAGTTTTGCCAGGCGCGCGCCATTGCCGTGCCCAGCGTGGCTTTTCATGCGCAACGCAAGGCGGGCAAACGCGCGATCTTGCTGACCCGTGCGCTGGATGGATGGTCGAATCTGGCGGCATGGCTGGAAGACTGGCCGACGTTTGCCCGGGAGGAACGTGATGCCTTGCTCATGGCCTGCGGCGTTCTCGCCCGGCGGCTGCATGATATTGGATTGATGCATGGCTGTTTTTATCCCAAGCATGTTTTCGTGCGTGGCCGGGCGCCAGCGGTCGAAACCTGTCTGATCGATCTCGAAAAAGCCCGCCCGCTGTGGCTGGGCGCGCGCGACCGGGTGAATGACCTGGAAAAGTTCATTCGTCATGCGGCGGTGCTGAGTGGCGGCGAAGTGCGCTTACTGCTCGCGGCTTACGCTGGAGAGAGGGATGCGGAGAGTCCGGCGGTTGATGTCTGGCTGCGACGCTTGCGGACGCGGCAACGGCAAAAGGGCGGGCCGCAATGACAAAGAGCGCCCAAAAGCGCCCTTTGCCCCCCTCTCTCCCTGCTCCTTCCCACCGCGCTTCCTTCTTCCGCATGATTCCCAGTTACAAATGATCTGGAAATGGAACGTGAGAAAGGGCGCGTGTGGTATGTATATGTCACATCCCCTGGTAGATCGGTCCTTCGCCGCCCTGGGGCGTGTTCCAGTCGATGTTCTGGGTCGGGTCCTTGATGTCGCAAGTCTTGCAGTGCAGGCAGTTCTGGCTGTTGATCTGCAATCTGGGCGCGTTGTTTTCGCCGTCGCGCACGATCTCGTACACGCCTGCCGGGCAATAACGCTGTTCGGGCGAATCGTAGATTTCCAGGTTGATCGCGATCGCCGTTTCTGCTTCTTTCAGCCGCAGGTGACAGGGCTGGTCTTCCTCGTGATTGGTGTTGGAGAGAAAGACCGAGGACAGACGGTCGAACGTGAGCGTTCCGTCGGGCTTGGGATAGTCGATTTTCGGACATTCGGCCGCCGGTTTGAGTTTGTCATGGTCGCTGTGGTTGTGCAGCGTCCATGGTGCCTTGCCAAAGAAGAGTTTCTGGTCGATTGCGAACAGAGTGGACCCCAGCCAGAAGGTTTTCTTCATAAATGGCTTGAAATTGCGCGTCTTGCGCAATTCGGTATAGAGCCACGAATCGCGGAACGCGACCGGGAACGCGGTGAGCGCGTCGCGCTGGCGTCCGGCGACGAGGGCCTCGAATGCCGCTTCGGCGGCGAGCATGCCGGATTTCATCGCGGCATGGACGCCCTTGATGCGTGCGGCATTGAGGAATCCGGCATCACAGCCGATCAGCGCGCCGCCGGGGAAGATCAGGCGCGGCAGGCTCTGGAGGCTGCCGGTGGCGATGGCGCGCGCGCCGTAGGCCAGGCGCTTGCCGCCTTCGAGGAACTTGCGAATCTCGGGATGGGTCTTGTGGCGTTGCATTTCTTCGAACGGCGACAGGTAAGGGTTGGCGTAGTTGAGCCCCACCACGAAACCGATCTCGATCAGATTCTCTTCCAGGTGATAAAGGAAGGCGCCGCCATAGACATCATGGGTCAGCGGCCACCCCGCAGTGTGGACGACCAGGCCGGGACGGTGGTTGGCCACCGGCACTTCCCAGAGTTCCTTGATGCCGACGCCATAGGTCTGCGGGTCGACGCCTTCGCGGAGTTGGTATTTGGCTTCGAGACGTTTGGCCAGGTGCCCACGGCAGCCTTCGGCGAAGAGGGTGTACTTGGCGTGCAGTTCCATGCCCGGCTGGAAGTTGGGGCCGGGCGTGCCATCGCGGGTCACCCCCATGTCACCCGTCACCACGCCCTTGACCGCGCCGTTTTCGTCATAGAGCAGGTCGGCGCCGGCAAACCCCGGATAGATTTCGACCCCGAGCGCTTCGGCCTGTTCTCCCATCCATTTGGCCACATTGCCCACGCGGACGATGTAATTGCCGTGGTTGTCGAAATTGTCCGGCAAGGCCAGGCGCGGCAGGACATAGCCCTTGGTTTCGGTGAGATACATCACCTTGTCTTCGGTTGCCGCGGTCTTGAGCGGAGCGCCGCGCTCTTTCCAGTCGGGCAAGAGTTCATTCAAGGCGCGCGGGTCGATGACCGCGCCCGACAGGATATGCGCGCCCAGTTCGGCGCCTTTGTCGATGAGGCAGACCGCAATGTCCTGATTGCGTTCGGTGGCCAGTTGTTTGAGCTTGATCGCCGCGGCCAGCCCCGCTGGGCCGCCGCCAATGATCAGGACGTCAAATTCCATTGATTCGCGTTCCATCCCTTTCTCCTTATGCGTTACCTTTTTGGTATACGTCGCCGGTATGCGACCGGCCGCCCTACCTTGCTAGTTTAATACGAGTGGCTGCGCCCGTCCGTGTGGAATCGTGCGGAATCCGCAAAAACAAAACGGAACCCCCATCGCCATGATGGAGGTTCCGTTTTTTCGATCCATTATTGCCGTGTCAGGTGCTGCCTATCGGGCATCGCTGTTTGCCATCGGGCATTTCTTGTTTGCCATCAAGGCGTCCCTGTTTGCCATCAAGGCGTCCCTGTTTGCCATCAGGCATCGCTGTTTGCCGTCAGGCATTCTTGTGGGTTTCGACCTGTTGCAGCGGTTCCTCGTTGGACACGGCCATCGAGCGCGGTTTGCGGCCACGCCGGACGGGTTCTTCCGGTGCGCCGGTGCCGAAGCCGCCCTGCTTTTCCGTGCTGGTTTCGATCATGACCAGTCCTGCTTCCTGCAACATCCCGGCAAGCTCGATTGGCGCGGAGGATTCCGCCTCCGCCTCGTCATTGGCAAGCGCTGGCACGGCGGCTGGAACGAAGGGGGGAGTGAGTGCGGCGTCTGCATCGGTAGGGGCGGCGTTTTCCGGCGCGGGTTCGGTCGGCGTGATGAACGGCAGTTCCTTTTGCGGCAGTTCCCTCGGCGGCAATTCCATTTCCCTTTGCGGCGACTCACTTTGCTGCAACGCCGGGACGGGCGCGGGGACGATTGCCGAATCAGCTAGCGCCGTGCTTTCGGCTTCGACCGCCGTGGCGGAAACGGCCTCGATGATATCGCCATTGTCGACGGCCTCGGCGCCGCGGCGGCGGCCTCCTCTGCTCCGGCGGCGGCGTTTTTCGGTACTTTCCTTTTCGGTGCCTTCGGTTTCGACAGGCGAGGTTTCCAGCGCGGAGACCGTGGCCGGTTCGACCACGGCGGGCGAGACGGCCTGGGCCACCGCTTCGATTTTGTCGCCTTCGTCCGCGGCCTGATTGCGGCGGTTGCGACGACGGCCCGTGCCTTCCGCGCGTTGCTCGCCACGTTCGACGCTGGCGGGCGGATGATTGTTTTCGGGGCGTTCCGTGTCATCGCCGCGTTCGACGCGGTTGCCGCGTTCCTGCGCCTGGCGGCGGGGTTTATCCGCCTCGGTGGCGGTTTCGGCGCGCTCGGCGCGGCCCCCGGCGTTACGGTTGTCGCGGCGCTCTTCTGGGCGTTCGGCACGCGAACCACGGCCATTGCCACGATTGCGGCGTTCGCCATCGCGTTCGTTGGCGTGCTCGCCGCGTTCGCCGTTGCTACGCTCGCCGCGTTCGCTGGCGCGATGGGCGCGTTCGCCACGCGGACGGTTTTCGCTGCTTTCGCCACGGGGCGCTTGGGTCTTCGCGCTTGCCGCATCCGCGCGCGTGCCGGTGAACAGGTTGGAGAACCAGCCGGTGATGCGGGTCAGCATGCCGCCACTTGTTCCGCTTTCCTCCGGCGCGCCCTGCGCGGCGGGGGCGGGTTGGAGGGGGGCGATGCTTTTGACCGCAGCTTCCTGACGCGCGGGTTTGTCGACGCGGTTGTTCTGGGAGATGTCATCATCATCGACCGGCAGTTGCACCCTCTGGTAACTGGCAAGCGCGATGTCTTCGCTGTTGATCTGGTCGTAGCGCAGCCGGGTGATTTCGTGCGCCGGGGTCTCGATGTGACGATTGGGCACGATGATGAGCTGGATCTTGTGGCGGAATTCGATGCGCGCGATGTCGACCCGCTTTTCGT
>JAITCV010000022.1 GCA_031282905.1 Azoarcus sp.
TTTGTTGCCCGCGGCATCGAGTGCGACGTAGGTCAGTTTGGCTTCGGTGACCTTGAGCGCCACCGGGTTTTTCACGTCGCGCTCGACGAAGACCTCGACGTCGACCGTGACCGAAGTGCGTCCGACATTGACGACTGTGGCATAGAAGCTCACGATGTCGCCCACCGATACGGGCTGCTTGAACGCAAAGGAATTGACCGCCACCGTCACCACCCGCGAGCGCGCCCGCCGTCCGGCTTCGATACCGCCGGCAACATCGACCATGGCCATGATCCAGCCGCCGAACACATCGCCCGCAGGATTGAGATCCGATGGCATCGGCATCATGCGCAACGCGGGTTGCCGCTCGGTTGCGGAAAATGTTGTTGTGATTTTCTTGTCCATTGCTCTCCTCCAGGGTTATTGCCGCGCCCAAGCAAACGAAAGCCCGCGCAAGCGGGCTTTCGTTTCCGGCGTCGGCTACTGTACAACAATCATTCGAACTCGATGATGACTTCGTCGACCGACAGGCTCGCGCCCGGTTGGGCGACGATTTTCTTTACCTTGACGTCATTGTCTGCCTTGAGGATGTTTTCCATCTTCATCGCTTCGATGACCACGAGTTTTTCGCCCGCCTTGACTTCCTGGCCTTCGAACACCGCGACTTCGCGCAGCAGACCCGGCATCGGCGAGAGCAGGAATTTCGACAGATCGGGCGGCGCTTTTTCCGGCATCAGCGAAAGCAGATAGGCCGCGCGCGGCGTCATCACCGCGGGCGCGACCTGGAGGCCGAAGTGCGAGATGCGGTAATAGAGGCCGTGGCGCTCGATCTGAAGGCAGATCGGCTGGCCATTCACCGTGCCGGTGAGAAGCTGGTCGCCGAAACTCCAGTCGGAGACGATGTCATAGGTCTTGTCGCCGCCATGGGTCACCGACATGCCGTCGCGGGTGCGGACGACGGTGAGCGGGTAGTGCTGCCCGCCCATCACCACCACCCATTCGCTGGTGACCTTGCGGCCGTGGCCGGAGAGCTGGCCATCGATCTTCACCGCGCGTTCGATGTAGCGCAGGCGGGCGAAGGCCGCCACCGCGGCGAGCAGCACCGGATCGTCATGCGGCACCATCGAGGCGTCGAAGCCGTTGGCGTATTCCTCGGCGATGAAGCCGGTGTTGAAGTT
Source organism: Azoarcus sp. (assembly GCA_031282905.1). Taxonomy (GTDB): domain Bacteria; phylum Pseudomonadota; class Gammaproteobacteria; order Burkholderiales; family Rhodocyclaceae; genus WRNU01. The sequence goes on from JAITCV010000022.1 coordinate 1,158, forward strand.
GCCGGACTGGAAGCGCGGATGCTGCATCAGCGCCGCCTGGAAGGGGATGTTGCAACTGATGCCGCGGATGACGAAACCGTTGAGCGCGTCGCGCATGCGTTCGATGGCCTGCTGGCGCGAGGCGCCATGCACGATGAGCTTGGCGATCATCGAGTCATAATACATCGAGATTTCTCCGCCTTCGAATACGCCGGTGTCGACGCGCACGGCGCGGCTTTCGGCGGGGGCGCGGAATTTCACCAGCCGCCCGGTGGATGGCAGGAAGCCGCGAAACGGGTCCTCGGCATTGATCCGGCATTCCATCGCCCAGCCGTTGATCTTGATCTCCTTCTGGGTAAAGGCGAGTTCTTCCCCGGCGGCGACGCGGATCATCTGTTCGACGAGATCGAGCCCGGTGATGTATTCGGTGACTGGATGTTCCACTTGCAGGCGAGTGTTCATTTCCAGGAAGTAGAAGCTTTTATCCGCGCCAACGACGAATTCCACCGTGCCAGCGGATTCATATTGCACCGCGCGGGCGAGCGCGACCGCCTGTTCGCCCATGGCCTGGCGGGTCTTGGCGTCGATGAAGGGGGAGGGCGCTTCTTCCACGACTTTCTGGTGGCGGCGCTGGATCGAACATTCGCGCTCGTTGAGGTAGACGTAGTTGCCATGGGCATCGCCGAGTACCTGGATTTCGATGTGGCGTGGTTCCTGGACGAATTTCTCGATGAATACACGGTCGTCGCCGAAGGAATTTTTTGCTTCATTGACGCAGGAGGAGAAGCCTTCGTGCGCTTCGTCGTCGTTCCAGGCCACGCGCAGACCTTTGCCGCCGCCGCCGGCGGATGCCTTGATCATCACCGGGTAGCCGATTTTCCGGGCGATTTCCACCGCTTCGCCGGGGCCGGAGATGGGTTCGTTGTGACCGGGGATGACGCTGACGCCAGCTTCCTGCGCCAGCTTCTTCGATTCGATCTTGTCGCCCATGCGGGCGATGGAATAGTGCTTCGGGCCGATGAAGCTGATGCCCTCTTCTTCGATGCGGCGGGCGAATTCCTCGTTCTCGGACAGGAAACCGTAGCCCGGATGCACGGCTTCGGCACCGGTATCCTTGCAGGCCGCGATGATCCTGTCCATGACGAGGTAGGACTCTTTCGAGGGCGCGGGGCCGATGAGGACGGCTTCGTCGGCAAGCTTCACATGCAGCGCGCCGCTGTCCGCCTCGGAGTAAACCGCGACCGTCCGGATGCCCATCCTGCGGGCGGTCTTGATCACGCGGCAGGCAATTTCCCCGCGATTGGCAATCAGTATCTTCTTGAACATCGATGCATCCTCGCGGTAATGGTCAGAGCGGAATGTTGCCGTGCTTGCGCCACGGGTTTTCCAGTTTCTTGTCCTTGAGCATGGCAAGCGAACGGCATACTCGCTTGCGGGTTTCGTGCGGCATGATCACGTCGTCGATGAAGCCGCGCGCGCCGGCCACGAACGGGTTGGCGAAGCGCGCCTTGTATTCGGCCTCGCGGGCGGCGAGTTTTTCGGGGTCGCTCTTTTCTTCGCGGAAGATGATCTCCACCGCGCCCTTCGCGCCCATGACCGCGATTTCCGCCGTCGGCCAGGCGAAGTTGACGTCACCGCGCAGATGCTTGGAGGACATCACGTCGTAAGCGCCGCCATATGCCTTTCGGGTGATGATCGTGACCTTGGGCACGGTGCATTCGGCAAAGGCGTAGAGCAGCTTGGCGCCGTGCCGGATAATGCCGCTGTATTCTTGCGCCGTGCCGGGCAGGAAGCCGGGGACATCCACGAAGGTAATGACGGGAATGTTGAAGGCGTCACAGAAACGCACGAAGCGCGCGGCCTTGATCGAGGATTTGATGTCCAGGCAACCGGCCAGCACCAGCGGCTGGTTGGCGACGATGCCCACCGGCGCGCCTTCCATGCGGGCGAAGCCGATGATGATGTTCCTGGCGTAATCGGGTTGCAGTTCGAAGAAGTCGCCATCGTCGACCATCTTGACGATCAGCTCCTTCATGTCATAGGGCAGGTTGGGATTGGTCGGCACCAGCGTGTCGAGTGAATGGTCGACACGATCGGGAGGATCGATCACCGGCAGGCGGGGCGGCTGCTCGCGGTTGGACGAGGGGAGGTAACCCACCAGGCGGCGGATCATCATCAGCGCCTCGACGTCATTTTCGAAAGCGAGATCGGCTACCCCCGATTTGGTGCTGTGCGTGACCGCGCCGCCCAGTTCCTCGGCGCTGACTTCTTCATGGGTCACGGTTTTCACCACGTCGGGACCGGTGACGAACATGTAGGAAGAATCCTTCACCATGAAGATGAAGTCGGTCATCGCCGGGCTGTACACCGCGCCGCCCGCGCACGGCCCCATGATGAGCGAGATTTGCGGCACCACGCCCGAGGCCAGCACGTTTCGCTGGAAGATGTCGGCATAGCCGGCGAGCGAAGCCACGCCTTCCTGGATGCGCGCGCCGCCGGAATCGTTGAGACCGATCACCGGCGCGCCGACCTTCATGGCGTGGTCCATGATCTTGCAGATCTTCTCCGCGTAGGCTTCCGAGAGCGCGCCGCCGAACACGGTGAAATCCTGCGAGAACACGAACACCAGGCGGCCATTGACCGTGCCGTAGCCGGTCACCACGCCGTCGCCGGGAATTTTTTCGATCTTGTCCATGCCGAATTCGACGCAGCGGTGTTCCTTCAGCGTGTCCCATTCCTCGAAGCTATCGTCATCGAGGAAAAGCTCGATGCGCTCGCGCGCGGTGAGCTTGCCCTTTTTATGCTGGGCGTCGATGCGTTTGTGCCCGCCGCCAAGATGGGCGCGACTGCGTTTTTCGTCCAGTTGCCTGATGATTTCCTGCATGAAGCGATCTCCTTGAATTTCCTTGCCAGCGCTCCGCCATGGAACACCGCGAAACCTTGTTGCATACCGTTACCCGCGCTTTCTCATTCGACGCGCTTACTCATTCAAATAACCGAGCAGTTTGAGCGCCGCAGTCGACGCCGTGCTCATCCCCAGCGCCACTTCCCGGGTAAACCTCGACAACTCCCGTTGGACGCGCGGGTGTTCACGGAAACGCTGACGCAAACCGGCATCGATCAACTCCCACATCCAGGCCGTGGCCTGGTGACGACGCCGGGCGGCGAATTCTCCGCTTGCCGTCATTGTTTCACGATATTTCATCACCGCCGCCCAGAATTCGGCGACGCCCTCTTTTTGCCGCGCCGACAGGGTCAGCACCGGCACCGTCCAGTTGGGGCTGGCCGGTCGCAGCATGTGGAGCGCGGAGAGTATCTGCGCCCGCGCCGCGCGCGCCGCGACCGGATCGAGATCGGCCTTGTTGATGGCGATCAGGTCGGCCAGTTCCATGATGCCTTTCTTGATCGCCTGCAAATCGTCCCCGGCGTTCGGCAGTTGCAGCAGGCAGAATATGTCGCTCATCCCCGCCACCGCGGTCTCGCTCTGGCCGACGCCGACGGTCTCGACGATGAGGACGTCGAACCCCGCCGCCTCGCAGGCGAGCATGACTTCGCGCGTTTTTTCCGCCACGCCGCCCAGGCTGCCCGCCGAAGGGCTGGGGCGGATGAAAGCCGCCGGGTTCTGGCTCAACAATTCCATCCGCGTCTTGTCGCCGAGAATCGAACCGCCGGTCAGGCTCGACGATGGATCGACCGCCAGCACCGCCACCCGTTTGCCCTGTTCGATCAGGTAAAGGCCGAGCGCCTCGATGAAGGTGGATTTGCCCACCCCCGGCACGCCGGAGATGCCCACCCGCATCGCCTTGCCCGTATGCGGCAACAGGGTTTCCACCAGGCGGCGCGCGCGCGCGCGGTGGTCCTCGCGCCGCGATTCGATCAGGGTGATGGCCTTGGCGAGCGGACGCAATTGGTGCGCCAGCACGCCGTCGGCCAACATCTGGTCGACGGTCGACAGCGCGTTTGGATTGCTCGAAATGTGTTGGGAGGCGTCCGGCATGATCGTCGTGACTCGGTCAAGCCATGCTCAAGCGGGCACGCCGCTGCGGCCGCCTGTGTTGCCGCTGCGGCTTTCCTTGCGCAACGGGCAGGTTGTTGGCGCATTCGAGCAAGAGCACGACGGCGGCGGCGAAAATCGGTAAGTGGCCGAGAATTTCATGCACGCCGTGGATGATCGCGGTGGTGGTGAACGCGACGGCCAAGGCGGCCAGTACCAGACGGACGGCGACGCCGAACATCAGCATCGTGCCGAGCGTGAATTCGCAAATACCGATGAAATAGACGAAATGCAGATTGCCGACCTGTTCCAGCCCAAGAGCGGGGAAGAAATTGTAGAAGGGGTAGGACTCGACAAAGACGAGCGCCAAGCCCGGCCGCAGCAGTTTTTCCACAAGGGCGAGGATCGCCAGTTGCAATCCGATACCAATACGCAATACAGATATGGAAAGATTCCAGAAACGTTTCGCGTTGCCGATGCCGATGGCCCATTGATCCACCGTGCTGACCACTGGCCCGTTCAGCACCATGAAAATGCCGAGCGAACCCAGTTCAAACAGGTAGTTGAGCGAAATCGACGGAAAAAGGATGACCACGGCCAGGGTCGTGACCAGCAAGAAGACGCCCGCCAGCGACACGCTGAAAGTCGCGCACACGACGATGATGGTTTGCAGGAAAACACCGAGCGGCAACAGATGTTCCGGCAGGATCAGGTTGGGGGCGAGAAAGCCGCCCTGCAACAGGATCATGACGAAGAATGTCGACATGACCGCCATGAAATAAATCATGTACAGCCGATGGTCGAGCGGCGGGACGCGGCAAAGCAATTTTTCGGAGAACGAAAAAGCGCGACCGAACCGGGTGAGCAGCACGGCAACAACCACGCAGGCGAGCACGCCGAGGGTCATCCACAGGCTGACCGCATCCAGCGGCAGGGCGGCGTCCTTCATCTGGTCGGGGGTCACGAACCACTGCACGTGGGCTTGCGCCGCCATGGGAAACAAGCAGAGCAGGGGCAACAGGAAAAATGTCCGCTTCATTGTTGTTCCTTGTTGAAATCACCGGATCCGAGAACTTCCAGAAAGGCAAGCAGTTGTTTGCGTTGATGCGGGAGCAATGGCGCGGGACGAATGTCGATATGCCGTAAGGGCAAAGTCGCCGGGCTCCGATAATGCTCGATGACGGCTTCGAGACTCCGGTATCTGCCGTCATGCATGAAGAAAGGCGCATGACGGAGGTTGCGCAGAGAGGGGACTTTGTAAGCGCCCGCCGTTTCCGCGCTGTCGGTCAAAAGGTACTGAAGCTTGGGGCAATCGGCGGCGGTGCTCCATTTCAGGCAGTTGAATTCGCTGTCGAGCAAGAGTTCCACGCCACGCTTGCGGTCGTGTTCCAGTTGCCCCGGCATATCGGTGGCGACGGCGAAAAAACCCGAGCCGGTAAACATCGGGCCGTTGTGGCAGTTGACGCAGCCCACCATCGGGTCGAGAAAGAGTTTCAGACCCGCCACTTCCTTGTCATTGAGCAGGGCGGCGGCCTCGGCGTAATTGCCCGCGTCGAGCGCATCGACGTAACGGTCGAAACGCGAAACCGGCGGCAGCAACTCCGCTGCCTCGAAAGCGGCGATGCTTTTGCCAAGGGTGACGAACATCCGATCGATGTCCTCGCCGCGCGCGGCGGACAAGCCACGGCAATTCTTGAGCAGCGCGGGAAAATCCTTTTTATATTGCGCACACAGATGGCGTACCGCCCGCACGCGATCCGAAGCCAGTTCTTTCGGGTTTTCGATGACCGCGAGCGCCTGGCTCCACAACGAATCGGCGCGCCCGTCCCAGAAAAACCAGTCCTGCAAGGCCGCGCCCAATATGCCCGGCGCGCGGTGTGCCGTTTGCGGGTCGAGCTTGTAAGTGATGAATTCCGTGTCCTGATAACCGGCCTCCGGGCGATGGCAAGAGGCGCAGGAGATTTGCCCGGAACCGCTCAACCCGGTGTCATGGAACAGTTGTCGGCCCAGCGCGATGGCGTCGGCGCGGAACAGCAGCTCGTTGGTCTTGTTCTTTTCAGCGAGCGCGTCGGTCGACAAGCGCAGATGGCGCAAGGTGGCGAGATCGTCGGCAGACCATTCCGCATGAGCGATCCCGGTGTGGAAGTGATCCGACGGCAACAAGAAGATGAGCAGAATGAAAGCGAGCGCGCAGCCTGCCGTGAGAATCCTCGCCATGATGGCCTAGAACTTCACCGTGAGTTCTTGGCGGAGCAGCAGCTTGTTGTCGAGCAATATCTCGATCACCCACCGGCCGGGCATGCTGAAACTCACCCCCTCGATCAGGTAGCGCCCCTCACCTTTTTCGCTGATGCGGGGGGTGGTCGGCAAACCATGTGAATGTTCGGGCATCCGGCCACGGATTTGCAGATTCAACCCGGGGAGGCCAACGCCGTTCGCATCGCTCACCTTCAGCGGCAACTCGTAGAACTGGTTGACGGTCGCGGATACGGGCCCATCAAGCTTCGCGACGATCTGCGGCAGCGCCGCGCGCGCTTCGCCCCAAAAGACGCAACACACCAGGACGATGGACAAGAGGCGGCGCGACATGGCTTGCATCTCGGCTTGCATTTCGAAGACTCCGCTCTCAAACACGCGCGGCGCGGATCTGTTTGAGCACTTCCTTGGCGCACACCGGAATCTGCGTGCCCGGCCCGAAAATGCCCTTTGCGCCCGCCTTGTACAAGGCATCGTAATCCTGCGCCGGAATGACGCCGCCCACGAAAACGATGATGTCATCGGCGCCCAGCTTCTTCAACTCCTCGATGATCGCCGGCACCAGCGTCTTGTGCCCGGCGGCGAGGCTGGAACAGCCCACGGCGTGCACGTCGTTTTCCACCGCGTGGCGCGCCGCCTCTTCCGGAGTCTGGAACAAGGGGCCGATGTCGATATCGAAACCGAGGTCGGCAAAGGCCGAGGCCACCACCTTGGCGCCGCGGTCGTGACCGTCCTGGCCGAGCTTGGCGATCATGATGCGCGGGCGGCGGCCTTCCTCGGCGACGAAGGCTTCGATGTCGGCCTTCAGCGCCTTCCAGTCGCCATCATCTTCGACTACAGCGGCATAGACGCCGGAGACCGCCTGCGGGTTGGCGCGGAAACGGCCAAAGACCTTTTCCAGCGCATCCGACACCTCGCCCACCGTGGCGCGCAGCCGGACCGCCTTCACCGCCAGATCGAGCAGATTGCCTTCGCCGCCCTCGGCGCAGGCGGTGAGCGCCGCGAGCGCCGCCTCGACCGCCTGCGTGTCGCGGGTGGCGCGGATCTGCTTCAGGCGGGCGATCTGCGCCTCGCGCACCGCATGGTTGTCGATGTCGAGAATTTCGATCGGGTCTTCCTTGGCGAGCTTGTATTTGTTGACGCCGACGATCACATCCTTGCCCGAATCGATCCGCGCCTGCTTGTCGGCGGCGCACTCCTCGACCTTCATCTTCGCCCAGCCGGATTCGACCGCGCGGGTCATGCCGCCCATGGCCTCGATCTCCTCGATCAGGCTCCACGCCTTGTCGGCCATGTCCTGGGTCAATTTTTCCATCATGTAGGAACCAGCCCACGGGTCGACCACGTTACAGATATGGGTTTCTTCCTGGATGATGATCTGGGTATTGCGGGCGATGCGGGCCGAAAACTCGGTGGGCAACGCGATCGCCTCGTCGAGCGAATTGGTATGCAGCGACTGGGTGCCGCCAAAGACCGCCGCCAGCGCCTCGATGGTGGTGCGCACCACGTTGTTGTACGGGTCCTGCTCGGTGAGCGACCAGCCCGACGTCTGCGAATGGGTACGCAACATCATCGACTTCACGTTCTTGGGCTCGAACTGCTTCATGATCCGCCACCACAGCAGACGCGCGGCGCGCATCTTGGCGATTTCGAGATAGAAATTCATCCCCACCGCCCAGAAGAACGACAGCCGCCCGGCGAACGTATCCACATCCATCCCGGCTTTCAGCCCGGTGCGCACGTATTCCAGCCCGTCGGCGAGCGTGAAGGCGAGTTCGATCGCCTGGTTCGCGCCCGCTTCCTGGATGTGATAACCGGAAATCGAAATGGAATTGAATTTCGGCATGTGCGCCGAGGTATACCGGAAAATGTCCGCAATGATCCGCATCGACGGCGTCGGCGGATAGATATAGGTATTGCGAACCATGAACTCCTTGAGAATATCGTTCTGGATGGTGCCGGAGAGCTTGTCCTGCGCCACACCCTGCTCCTCGGCGGCGACGATGTAACCCGCGAGAATCGGCAGTACCGCGCCATTCATGGTCATCGACACCGAAACCTTGTCGAGCGGAATACTGTCGAAGAGGACCTTCATATCCTCGACCGAGTCGATCGCCACCCCGGCCTTGCCCACATCGCCGGTCACGCGCGGATGGTCCGAATCGTAACCGCGGTGGGTGGCAAGATCGAAGGCCACCGACACGCCCTGCCCGCCCGCCGCCAGCGCCTTGCGATAAAAGGCATTCGACGCCTCGGCGGTGGAAAAACCCGCGTACTGGCGGATCGTCCACGGCTTGACCGCGTACATGGTCGGCTGCGGTCCGCGCAGGAAAGGCTCGAAGCCCGGCAAGGTGTTGGTGTATGCCAGCCCTTCGATATCCGCCTTGGTATAAAGCGGTTTGACGGCCAAGCCTTCCGGGGTAATCCAGTCGAGGTTCTCGACCTTGCCTTCCGGCGCATGCTTGGACGCGGCTTTCGTCCAAGCGTCGAGATTGGCCTGCTGATAAGTGGGCTGTTTGGCGCTGGACATGAGCAATACCACTCCAAAATACCTTGCGATGGTGCACCGCAAGGCCAAGTTGACTTATACAGAGCCAAAAATAATACTGCCTCGCCAACAAGCGGCGCAATGCACCGAAGGGATGGGTATACCTGTATGTGGCTGCGGAAAATGTCTTCCCCAGCCTCGCCATTGCTCATGTTTCATCGCTTCCCCCACGCCTCGCCCGCCTACCATTCAACCCAAAATCATAAGCTGAAGTCATCATGGGCAGTCAGGTTCTCGTCGCCGTCAGCGAGCAGATCGCAACCCTCACCTTTTCCAACCCCGGCAAACTCAACGCCATCGACGCGGACATGTGGCACGCCCTGCGCGAGATCTTCGAACACCTGAGCGTTGCCCCGGAAGTGCGCTGCATCGTGTTGCGCGGCGAAGGCAACAAAGCCTTTGCCGCTGGCGGCGACCTCAAGGAATTCCTCACCATCCGCGCCACCGTGGAGGACGCCCTGCATTACCACGAACAACTGGTCGCGCGCGCGCTCGAAGCCATCCGCGCCTGCCCCAAACCGACCATCGCCGCCATCCAGGGCGCATGCATCGGCGGCGGGCTGGAGATCGCTGGCTGCTGTGACATTCGCATCGCTGGCGAAAGCGCGAAATTCGGCGCGCCGATCGGCCGGCTCGGCTTTTCGATGTATCCCGGCGAAATGGCCGGGCTGCTCGCGCTCGTCGGCCCGTCGGTATTGCTTGAAATCCTGCTCGAAGGCCGCATCCTCGATGCCGGCGAAGCACTTGCCAAGGGACTATTGACCCGCGTCATCGCCGACGAATCCGTATTTGCCGAAGCCTACGCCAGCGCCCGCAACATCACCGCTGGCGCGCCGCGGGTGGCAAGCTGGCACAAGCAATGGATCGCCCGCCTGCAACACGACCGCCCCTTGAGCGCAGAAGAAAAACGCAGCGCCTTTGCCTTCCTCGACACCGAAGATTACAAGGAAGGCATGAATGCCTTTTTCGAAAAACGCAAACCGCAATTCAAAGGGTATTGAGTTTGTCCTTCTGAAGAGAGAGTTCGCCATGGCATGGAATCATGTTCATGACGAATCAGGGGAATGGATGTACCGAACGAGGTAGGCGTATTGAAAATAAACGAGATGGATTTTCTGCGCGAATGGAAAATGTTGCTCATGAAAAAATGGTCGCGCTTGTTGCCGGATGCGAGAGAGATATCAATGAACGCTTATCCCGCGTGGGCTATCAGCAGGCGGTCGAGCGATTCGATCGTCTCCCGCGGGGCGCGATGATGGAATACTCCGGCGGGTTGGCCGTCGATTTGCCAGCCGGGGCGCACACCGCGCACGAACAGGTAGAGCACGCCGCCGAAATGACGTTCGTAATCGTAGGCGTCCAGGGTGCGCCCGAGGTGGCGGTGCAGGGCCACGGTGTAGAGCAGGTGCTGGAGATGATAGGCGTGGTGGGCCATCGCGGCTGCCAGCGCCGCCGGGCCATAGTCGGCGGGCGAATCGCCAAGGTGGTTGGATTTCCAGTCGATGATCCAGTAGCGGCCCGCGTGCTCGAAGATGAGGTCGATATAGCCTTTGAGATAACCGCCGAGCTCGCCTGCCGGATCGCCGAAAGCCAGACGGGGCATGGCATAGCCATGGGTGGCGAGCCAGCGGTTGAGCTGGTGGACATTGAGCCGGGGCGCGGGCAGGTAGAAGCCCGATTCGGTCAGCCGCCGCGATAGCGGCACGGTTTCCAGGCGCAGGATGTCGGCATTGTCCGCGCCCGTGAGCGGCGTGGCGAGCACGTCTTCGACCAGGCGGGCGAGCATCCGCGGCAGCCGCGGGGCGAGTTCCGGAGCGACGGTTTGCGGGCAGGCGGCGAGCGCGGCTTCGATCGCGGGTGACCAGGTTTCGCGGTTGGTGAAATCGAGATGTTCGAATACCGCGTGCAGGCAGTCGCCCGCAACCGGGCCTCGCGGGAAAAGCAGGATGTCGTCATCGGCGGGCGGTGGTTTTTCCCCGTGCTTCGATGAAGAGAGTAAGGATGGCAAGGCGTCGTCGATACGGGCGTCATGATCCTGGGCGGCGATCTCGTGTTTGGCGCCCGAGACCAGCGCGCTGAAACTGCCCATGCGCCAACCGGATGGAATACGCGGCGCGGCGAGCGCGGAAAAACGCGGCTTGCTTTCTTCCGCCGCCAGGGGCACGCCTTCGCCACTGGGCAGATCTTCGAGGGCGATTTCATCCTTGCCCGCCGCTTGCGCCAACGCTCGCCAGCAAGCGTCGATTTCGGCGGGCGATTTTCTTGAATTCCACCATTCGTCGGGTTCCATGCCCGTGCCCGCCACCATCCAGTTGAGCAGGCCGCGGACACTTTCGGTGTGATCTACGCTCTTGCCATGGCGTTGCGCATAGGCGCCGACAGTGAGGTAGCAGCGGTGCTTCGCGCGGGTGAGAGCAACGTAGATCAGACGCAGGCGTTCGGCGGCGTTTTCGGCGCGCAGGTGATTTTTGATGCCACTATCGTTGCGTGCGCCGCGCCGCCAGTCGGTTACCTGCACCCTGCCGTCCGCGCGCGCATCGTGCCAGATCTGGAACGGCGGCTTGTCCCGGCTGGAAGCGGTGTGGTTGTCGAACAGGAAAGGGCAGAACACGATGTTGTATTGCAGCCCCTTGGCGCGGTGGATGGTGACGATCCGCACCAGGTTGCGATCCGATTCCAGACGCAATTGCACGGCATCGTCCGTGCGGCCTTCGGCGGCATCGCGGCGATGGCGGGCGAGCGCGCGCAACGATACGGCGGGCGAACCCGTTTCGGCAGTCAGCAGTTCGGCGAGGTGGAGCAGATTGGTGAGCCGCCGTTCGCCGTCGTCGCGGACGAGCAGCCGCGCCGCTACGCCGGCATCGCGCATCCAGCGGCGCAGCATGGCGGCAAAGCCTTGTTTTTCCCAGGTTTTTCCCCATTCGGCGAAACGTTCGATTGCGGCGAAAAGTTGTTCGCTGTCGCCGTCCAGGGCGGCCAGATCGTCCGCATTCCAGCCCATCGATACGGTCGCCAGCGCGGCACGGATCCGTTCTTCGCGCGCTGGTTCGGCGATGGCGCGCAGCACCCGTTCCAACTCGGCGGCGTCGGGTGTGGCGAACACGCTGGCTTGCGAGAGTTCGACGCTGCCCACGCCCAGCCGGGCGAGCGCTTGCCGCATGATCCGGCCTTCGCGGTGGCTGCGCACCAGCACGGCGAAATCGGCGGGCAGCAGCGGATGGGCAGCGGCTTCGCCGTCGTCGATGCGAGCGTCTCCCCGGTTGCCCGCATCGAGCAGGCGGGCGATTTCCGCCGCGCTCGCCGCGGCGGCGCGCTGGATGGCGTGGGCGCGGAACAGACGTTCTCCCCCCGCGTCCGCGATGTCCGCCACCGTGTCGTTCGTGGCGGGTTCGTCGCGTGGGATGCGCCACAGGCGCAGGGCGGCGGGCAGCGCGCCGGGGTCGATCAACCGGGCGGCGTTGGCGCTGGCTTTCACCGCCCGGAAGTCGATGCCGGGGGTCATGAATGCCGCAGGGTTGAGCGCGAACAGATGGTTGGATGCCGCGACCAGTGCCGGGGTCGAACGGTAATTGGTATCCAGACTGTAGCAAGTGTCGGCCAGCGCGCGCGCGTCCAGATAGGCATAGAGGTCGGCGCCGCGAAAACTGTAGATCGCCTGCTTGGGATCGCCGACCAGGAACAGGTTGCCATGGCGGCCTTCATCGGCGTAGATGTGTCTGAAAATCGCCAGTTGCAGCGGGTCGGTATCCTGGAATTCGTCGACCAGCGCCACTGGATAGCGCCGATGCAAATCGGCGGACAGTCCTGGTCGCCGCCCGGAGGCGAGCGCGTCGAAGGCATTCCACAGGATGTCGTCGAAAGCGATGCGGCGCTCGGTGAGTTTGCGTTCGCGCAGCGCGACGCCAGCCGATTCGATGAAGCGGCGCAGCAGGCGCAGGCGGGCGATGTCCAGGGCTTCGTCGAGTTGTTCGCAGGCATCGAGCAGTGCTTGCGCGGCGCGGAAAAAGGCGTGGGCGGGGGATTTGCCGTGTTTGTTCGTGCCGCTGCCGAGCTTGGTCGCGCCCAACAGGGCGAGTTTGTCGTCCGCGAGCGGACGGGTGTCGTTTGCCGCCATCCACCCCGCCCATTGCCGCGCCGCCCGCTCGATGGCGTCGATCTTGTATACGTTGCCGTTGAGGTGTCTTTTTTCATGGGCGGCCATGATGGCTGCCCGGGGCGCTTGTCCGTCGCCCCAGCATCGCCGCGCCTCGGCGTGAGCCGCCGCGCGCGCCGCGACCAGCGCGTCGAGATCGCCGATGTCTTCCGGCGCTGCCGCGGCGGCGACTGCCTCATCCCAACGTACTTGCGCCAGGGGACGGGAACGTGTCTTGCCAAGCCAATCCGCCCAATGCTCGGGGCTGTCGCCCAAGGCGAGCAGATGGTCGGCGAGCGCGACGGGGACATGGGCGACCTCCCGCCGCCAGAAATCGCGCGTAACTTCCAGGCGCAGGTCGAGATCGCCATCGGCCAGTTCCAGCCCATAGGGCAGCCCGGCGGCAAACGGGGCGTCCGCCAGCGCGCGCTGGCAAAAGCCGTGGATGGTGAAAATCGAAGCCTGGTCGAAATTCGCCAGCGCGTTTTCCAGGCGCTGGCGCATGTCCGCCGCATCGACGCCCGCCGCCCGGGCCACGGTGATCAGCCGCTGTTCCATGCTCTCGTCCGGGGTCTTGCCGCCATCGAGGACGCGCAGGGTGTCGCCGAGCGCCTGACGAATGCGGGTGGTCAGTTCGGCGGTGGCGGCGCGGGTGAAGGTCACCACCAGCACCTGGTCGACCGCGATATCGCGGGTGAGCAATTGGCGCAGATAAAGCGCGCAGATGTTCCAGGTCTTGCCCGTGCCCGCCGAGGCTTCGATGAGTTTGATGCCATCGAGCGGGCAGGTGAACACATCGAGTTCGCTGACGGGCAAGGAAGGCATCAGACCGGATTCCCGTCCAGGCGTCCCATGGTTTCGCCCATGCGCACCGGCCGCGCCGGCCTCCAGTCCGTCGGGTAGCGGATATCCGGGCGCTCGAACAGCAGGATCACCGTCGAGCCGAGCTGGAAACGCCCCATTTCCGCGCCTCGAGCCAGTTCGATGTTCGCCTCCTTGCCGCCGTTCCGGTTGTCATCTTGTCCGCGATCCTGGCCATGATCCCAACGCCGGATTTCGCGCCGACGCGGCGGCGTTACCTGCCCATGCCATACCGTCGCCACGCTGCCGACGATGGTGGCGCCGACCAGCACCATGGCGAACGCACCGGGCGCGCTGTCCACTTCGCTTTCCGCCTCGCTCTCGAAGGCGCACACCACCCGTTCATTACGGGCGAAGAGACCGGGGACGTGGCGCGCGGTGGCGGGATTGACCGAAAACAGCGCGCCCGGCACATGCAACATGCGGGTCAATCGTCCGGCGCATGGCATATGAATGCGGTGGTAATCCCGCGGGCTGAGGTAGAGCGTGGCGAAACTGCCGTTCTTGAACCGGGCGGCGAGTTCCCGGTCGCCGCCCAGGAGCGCGAGGGTGGAATAGTGGTGTCCCTTGGCCTGGAAAATCTGTCCGTCCTCGATGATGCCGAACTGGCTGATCGCGCCATCGACCGGGCAGATCAGCCCGCTTTCGGCCAGTGGCCGCACGCCGTCGCGCAAGGCGCGGGTAAAGAAATCGTTGAAGGTCGCATAGCGGGCGATGTCCGGTTCGGCGGCTTCGTCGAGATTGACGCGATAACGGCGCGCGAACGCGGCGATCATCGCGGTGGTCGCCGCGCCGCCGCGCCAGCCCGCGAGTTTGCCCGCGAGCCAGGTCAAGGCCCGCTTGGGCATCGGGTACTGCGCCAGGACGGCAAGGGATTCGATGTTGAAATTGGGCAAGGGGGTGACATCCAGTGGCAAAACGGGGGCGATTATGCGCCGCGCCGAGGCGGAGTTTCTTTCAGCGAAACGAGAATGTGTAATAGAGATCGAAGGCGTTGTCACTGCCGCCGCGCGCGATCAGCGACAAGTTGCGGCTGAGTTGCCACGTGAGCTTCACCAGCGATTCCGCGCCGCCCACGCTCTGCTCGAACGAGAGCAGCACATCCTTGCTCAGGCGTTTGCCCACCGCCAACACATCGCCACTGACCGTCGGCCCGGCGCTGACCCGCGAACCGCCGCCCACCACCTTGCTGGTGGCGGCATGGCGGGTGCTGTTGAGATCGCCCTGGCCGAAGGTGACGCTGTCGAAGCCCAGGCTGTGCGCCAGTTCCTCGCTCATGCCGCCGCCGGGACCGCCGAGGAGCGCCTGCGCCGCGGGCATCAGCAGGCCGAAATCGGCCCCCTCGCTCGCATCGGGCGGACGGCCAAGCACCAGCCAGGAGAGTTTTTCAGGGTCGGAGACCTCCGGTTCCGAGACCAGCCGCACCCGTGGCTGTTTCGCGCTGCCGGTGATCGCTACTCCGGCTTCGACTTCCAGGCCCCGGCGCAAGGCGGTGATGTTCAGCCCCGGATTATTCATCTCTCCTTGGAAGGTGATGGCGCCGCGGGTAATTTCCAGGCGCTGGCCGTAACCGCGATATCTGCCGCCGATCGTCGAGATCGTGCCCAGGAAGCGCGGCTGCGCGCCGGGGCGCAGGAATACGTCGAGCGCGCCACCGAGCCGTGTGTCAATGCCGAAAGCATCGAGACGGAGCGCGTTGCCCAAATCGATGGCGATTTTTCCGCTCAGTCCCAGACCCGTTCCCGCCGCGCTTTCCCCGTCCCGCCGTTGCCGGATGATGACGTCGTCACCGAGGCTGGGCGGTGGCGTCTCGTCTATCCTGAAAAAACCGGCATCCGCGTGCACCTTGGCATCGACATCGAGGGTGGAAGCCAGCTTCAGCGTTCCCGCGCCGGAAATCAGCAGCCAACGATCCGGGCGCTGCAACAGCGGCAGGCGCTCGGCGGTGAAATCGATCTGCCCGCGTCCCCAACTTGCCGCCGCCGCTCCTTCTGTGTTTGTTTCCCCGTCATCGCGCCCCAATGCCAATTCTCCGCTGAGCAGCAGACGGCCCGGACTGGCGGTGAGCTGGGCGACCGGCAAGCGATTGTCATTGGGCGTCACCCGGTTGGACGATTCGAACACCAGCCGGTCGAGGCGCAGGTGATTCTGATCGAATGTCGCTTCCAGCACGCCGCCATCGAGGATCAAACCTTGGTCGACCAGCGCCACTTGCAACGCGCTGCCCTTGATTTGCCCTTTCATGTCCGGCGTGAGCAAGGTGCCGCTCAAGCTGACTTCCGCGCCGATCTGGCCCGCGACTTCGACGTTCTCGCGCCAGAGCCGCCCCAGCCAGGCGATCGAAGGCATGTTCAGGCTCACCGCGCCAGCTAGTGGATCGTCATGGGACAGCCGCCAGTCCAAGCCCGCGCCTTCGATGCCAGCGTCAAGATGCGCGTTGACTTCCCCGAGCTCGCGCGCGCGCGCGATCAGCGTCAACGCCAGCCGCCGTTCATGGGCACGCATCTGGGCCTCGAAACGCTCCAATCCCAAGCGGGTAGCAATTTCTCCATGCAGGGAAAGATCGCCGCTTTCGTGGAAAAGGCGCGCTTCGCCTTCGATGGCGTGGTCATCGACACGCAGATTCCAATCCGCGCCCAAGATCAGCGGCGCGGTGCGTGGCGTCCGCAGCGCCGCGAATTCCCCGGCCAGGGTCAGTCCGCGCAAGCTGCCGACGGCGACGAACACGTTCCCCAAGGCATTCTCCGACGCTCCGTTCAAGGTTGCGGCCGTGCCATCCGAGGCCATCCAGCGGATTTCATCGAGGCGGATATGACCGTGCCGACCAGCATCGAAACCCGCCCCGGTGAGCGCCGCCTCATTCTTCGCCACGGCCAACGCCGCGGGTTGGAGCAGTTTGAGCGGCCAGGCGCCGCGGCTTTCCAGGCGAGTCAGCCGTCCCTGCCAGCGTTCCATCGCCCAGATGCCGTCAAATTCGGCATCGATCTCGTCGACCGTCGCGAACCCCAGCTTTGCCACCCCCAGGCGCAGCGTGGTGGCAAGCCCGCCGCCGCGCTCGACCCGGCCTTCGCCGCGCAGCCAAGCCTGTCCGCTCAGGTCATGGCCGAAGACGCCAAGCTTTGGCACATCGATTTCCAGCGTCAGCTTGTCCCCGATCCGCCCGCCGCTTCCCTGGATCCGAAGGCGGTTGCCGTCATGGATAAACAGGCTGTCGACATGATCGAGTCTGCCGCAGGCAAAATCGGCCTTGCCCTGACCGGCGAGTGCCTTGCCCGCGTCGAGGTCGAAAACGAGCGCGAGTTGCTGGCGCGTGGCATCAAGGCGCAATTCGCTTTGTCCATTCACGCCCAATGATGGCAAACGGGTATCAACGCGCGCGGGATCGAGCGTGGTTACACTGACGTTGGCATACAAGTCGCCAAGAGCGGCGGGCAGGGGAGGCAGATAAGCGCTTGCCACGTCGGCGCAAGCCGATCCCGCATCGACCGTCTGTGCTGCGGAGCGCGGCACCTTCCCCCAGCGCCAGTCCAGTTCGCCACGGATCGCGCCGCCCGCGCCGTCGAGCGCGAGATCGGCCAGCTTCAAGCGTTGCGCATCCAGTTCCACGTTGGCGGCCAGGCGCGTCCATGGAATTCTGTTGCCATCGAGCGCGCCGGGCCGGGTATTGGCTATTTCGACGGGACCGCGCACGGCCCAGGCCCCTTCCATGAATGGTACGAAGCGGGCATGCAATCGCAGCATCGCGCCCGGCAGATCGGCAGCAAGGACGCTGGGATCGAGCGCGTCGACGTCGAGATCAAGCGCCTTGAGCGGCAAGGCGTCGAATGGGCTGAGTTCGAGTTGCGCCCGCGCCCACGCTTCACCAAACTGCGCGCGCACGGCCAACCGGGGCGACCGGAGATCGCCATCGGCATCGAAACTCGCCGTATAGCCGCCCACCTTCTCCATCGTTCCGGCCAGTTGCCCATGCAGCGCAAGCGCAAACGGCGCCTCGGCGGCCAGTTCCCCCTCGATGTGCACCGTGCCGAATGGCAAATCGGCGGCGAGTTCGCGCAGCCGGTACATGCTTTCGTTCTTGCCCTCACCGCCTTGTTCGCCCCGTACATCCAGGCGAGCCGCGCGCAGGTTGAAGCGGGTATCCGCATGGCGCAGGGTCAGCGCGCCGACGGCGACCCCGGACAGATCGAAATCGATGGGTGGACGCAGGCTTGCGGGCAAGACGCCGGGCGTCGCCGTGGAAGTTTCATCCCGGATGATTTCGCCCTCGACCGCCCCGAGCCACAAGCGGGTGATGACGAGCCTGCCATCCCGCAGCGCCGCGGGCGACCAGTCCGCTTCCAGACCCTCGACCGTCAGCTTGAGCATCGGCAAATCCACGCGCAGGCGGGAAAGCGTCAGCGGCCCGATCAAACGGCCCTCTCCCCCCTCGATTGCCACTGCCCCGTCGCTTGCCCACGCAAGCCCCCAAGCCAGCGCCCGCAAACCGGAACGGGATAACGACAGCCAGCAGCACAGGGCGGACAACAAGATCAGGACAGCCGCGAATGCGACGGCAAGACGGCGGGCAAGAAGGCGCAGGCGAAAGCCGAAAAAAAATCCCATTTCCTATACCGAATCCGGGCCAGGGTCAAGTTCCCATACACCCTGTATTTTTCGTTGAAAATCTATGCTGACAGCCTTCTTCGGCCCTTCTCATGCGAACATCGCCCGTACCCGCGCCAGGTCTTCGGCGGTATCGACACCAGCGGGCGGGGCGGCGTCGAGGGGCAATACCCGGATCGGGAAACCGTACCAGAGCGCGCGCAGTTGTTCGAGTACTTCCCATTGCTCGATGGGCGCGGGGACGAGGGTGGCATGGCGGCGCAGGAAACCGACGCGATAGGCATAAATGCCGACATGGCGCTTGATGGGCAAGCCTGGCGGCAGGCTCTGTGGCAAGTCCGGTGGCAAACCCGGTCCATCGCCACACCAGGCGTCGCGCGCCCATGGAATCGGCGCGCGGGAAAAATAGAGCGCTCGTCCGCGCGCATCGGTGACCACCTTGACCACATTGGCGTTGAATATTTCGGCGGGATCGACGATGGGGTGGGCGGCGGTGGCGATGGCCGCTTCGGGGTCGGCGGCGAGTGTTTCCGCGACCGCGGCGATCAGGGCGGGGTCGATCAGGGGTTCGTCGCCTTGCACATTCACCACGATGTCATCGTCAGGCCAGCCCAGGGTGACGGCGACTTCGGCGATGCGGTCGGTGCCGCTGGGATGATCGTTGCGAGTCATCCGCGCTTGCCCACCGGCGGCGGATACCGCGTCACGCACGCCAACGTGGTCGGTGGCAACCCATACGTCCACGGCGCCCGAGGCGCGCGCGCGTTCCAGTACCCGAACCACCATCGGCTGGCCGCCGAGGTCGGCGAGCGGCTTGCCGGGGAGGCGGGTGGAGGAAAAACGCGCCGGGATGACGACGTGAAATGCCGCGCTCATGCTCCCGGCTCTTCAGCGCAGCGCATCGACGTCTTCGGCGCTGAGCGCGCGGGCTTCTTCATCGAGCATCACCGGGATGCCGTCCCTGATCGGGTAGGCCAGGCGGTCGGCCTTGCAGACCAGTTCCTGCTCGTCCTTCAGGTAGTCGAGCGGACCCTTGCACAGCGGGCAGACGAGAATTTCAAGCAATCTGGCGTCCATCGTTCAACTTCTCCAGGATGTGGTCGGCTGCGCCATCGGCGATCACCGCCTCGACGGGCAATTCCCAAGTCTCAGGGGGGGCGAAAGGGGCGCATTTTACCGCATCCTTCGCCGTCATCAGTTTGGGTTCTCCCGGGGCAAAGCCCAGATCGGCGGCGTGATAGCGATGATGATCGGGAAAAGAGTGAGGGATCACGTCCAGCCCGAGCGCGGCAAGCTGGTCGAAAAAACGCTGCGGGCGGCCAATGCCGGCAATGGCGTGTACCCGCTGCCCGGCGAAAGCTGCCGCCGCGCACCAGCGTTGCGGATCTTGCAGTGAACGGAAACGCGCGCCGACGAGCTTCATCTCCACCACGGGCACCGCGCCCGCCTCGGCCCGCGTCCGGGGCGATAGTTCGCCATGGGCGACGATCAGGTCGACTTCGGCCAGCCGCGCGCGCGTTTCGCGCAGGGGGCCGGCGGGCAAGGGCCAGCCATTGCCCAACGTGGCTTCGTCCACCACCGCGATCTCGATCGTGCGCGCAAGTCGATAGTGTTGCATTCCGTCATCGGCGACAATGACGTCGCAATCGGGATGGGCGGCGAGCAGCACGCGCGCCGCGGCTGGACGATCTCGCCCGACCGCCAGCGGACAAGCGGTCAGGCGGGCGAGCAACACCGGCTCGTCGCCGCACAGGCCGGGGTCGGAAGCCGCATCGACCAAGCGGCATCCTTGTCCTG
This sequence comes from Azoarcus sp., assembly GCA_031282905.1. Lineage (GTDB taxonomy): Bacteria > Pseudomonadota > Gammaproteobacteria > Burkholderiales > Rhodocyclaceae > WRNU01. The sequence continues at coordinate 21,327 of JAITCV010000022.1, forward strand.
CCCCGCCATGGCCGCGCGACACGATGCCAGGGCGATACCCCGCCGCCCGCAGGATGTCGACCAGCCACGCGACCACTGGGGTCTTGCCGCTGCCGCCCACGGCAATGTTGCCGACCACGATCACCGGCACGGGCAGGCATTCACGACGCAGCAGCCCATGGCGATAAAGACGGCGGCGCAATCCGGCGATGGCGCGAAAGAGCAGCGCCAGCGGCAAGAGCGCCCTCGCCATCCAAGCGCGCCGCCGCCAGAAAGCGGGTGGCCTCATCGAGCGCGATTCAGCGGAAAAGACTCAGCGGAAAAATCAGTTTTGCACCTGCCGGGTGGCGAACGTGATATGCGCCAACCCCGCCTGCTGCGCGGCCTGCATCACATTGACCACGCTTTGGTGGGCGGCCTTGGCATCGGCATTGATCACCACCACCGGTAGCTGTTCGCCTGCCGGCACCGCGTGGCTCAAAGCGTCGGCGATGCTGCCGACGCTCTGGTCGACGATCATCTTGTCCGCGACCATCACCTCATTGGTCGAACTGATCGCCACGTTGATCTCGGTGCTGACTTCGGGGGTGTCTGCCGCCTCGGCGGTGGGCAGGGCAACCTCCATGCCGCTGATTTTGTTGAAGGTCGTGGTCAGGGTCAGGAAAATGATGATGACCAGAACCACGTCGATCAGGGGGATGAGGTTGATCTCGGGTTCTTCCTGGCTGCGGTTGCGACGGAAATTCATCTTCGCCCAGCTCCCGCGCGGTCAGCGCTTGCGTTCGCCATGGATACGCTCAACATGGTGGGCGCGTTCGCCATGGACGCGTTCACCGTGCGCCACTTCAACGAGCTTGATCGCCTGTTGTTCCATGTCGACCACGAAATCATCGATCAGGCGACGGAAATGACGCCAGAAAATGGTCGCGGGAATGGCGATGATGAGCCCGAAGCCGGTGGTGTAGAGCGCAATCGAAATCCCCCTGGCCAACTGCGTCGGGTCGGCGCCGCTGGCGCCCTGTGAAGCGAAGATGTCGATCATGCCGACGATGGTGCCGAACAGACCCAGCAGCGGGCTGATCGCGGCAATGGTACCCAGAGTGGTCATGAAACGTTCGAGTTCATGCGCCACCGCGCGACCGCTCTCTTCGATCGACTCTTTCATCACTTCGCGCGAACTGTTGAAATCGCGCAGGCCCGCGGCCAGCACCTGTCCCAACGGCGAATGCGCCGCGACCCGGTTGATCATCTCGGGCGGCGCGCCGCTCCTGCCCACATCGGAGATGATGCGTTCGAGCAAACCGGATGGCACTACCCGGCTGCGACGCAAACTGATCGAACGTTCGATGATCAACGCCACAGCGATCACCGAAGCCAACAACAGCGGCCACATCGGCCAGCCGCCCGCCTTAAGCAATGCGAACACACTTGTCCCCAAAAATCAGTGAAGGCGAGACTGTAGCCTTGACGCGTCCGCCGGGCAAGCCCAATTGCATTGTACGCGGCCGCAAGAGCGCAAAAAGCTGCATATCAGCGCAAACCCAACACATCTTGCATGTCGAAAAGCCCCTGCGGATGCCCGGCAAGAAAACGCGCGGCGCGCAGCGCGCCCAGGGCATAGGGCATGCGGCTGGCGGATTTGTGGGTGATTTCGATGCGCTCGCCGATCCCCGCGAACAGCACGGTGTGATCGCCCACCACATCGCCGCCGCGAATGGCCGAAAACGCGATGGTCTCGGCCCGCCGCTCGCCGGTCACGCCCTGCCGCCCGTGAATCGCGCACTGGTCGAGATCACGTCCCTGTGCTTGGGCGACGATTTCGCCCATGCGCAACGCGGTACCCGAAGGCGCGTCGACCTTGAAGCGGTGATGGGTCTCGATGACTTCGACATCGTAATCTTTTTCCCCGAGGATGCGGGCGGCGACATCGAGCAGGCGGAACACCGCGTTCACCCCGACCGCCATGTTGGGCGCGAAGACCACCGGGATCGATTTCGCCGCCGCCGCGATCGCGGCCTTGCCCGTCGCATCGAAACCGGTGGTGCCGATCACCACGGCCTTGTTCGCCTTTACCGCATACGCCAGGTGTGCGAGCGTGCCTTCCGGGCGGGTGAAATCGATCAGGCAATCCGCGGCCGCAATCGCGGCGGCGGCATCGTCGCCAATGGGAACGCCGCTCGCCACCCCGGCCATTTCCCCGGCATCGCGCCCGATGAAAGGCGTGCCCGGACGATCGAAGGCGGCGGCCAGCGCCACGTTTTCATCCTTGAGCGCGGCCTCGATCAACATCCTGCCCATCCGGCCCGACGCGCCGGCAATTGCTACTCGAACTGCGCCCATGAATCAGCTTCTCCAATAAATCAACCGCCTCGAAAAAAATCCGAGGGCATATTCAACCGTACAGTTCTTATTTTTCCGACGCGGGCGGAATTTCGATTGTGCGGGTGGGTGATGGTGATGCGCCATCAGTGCCCAACGCCTCGACCTCTCCCGCGATCACATCGCCCTCGACGTGATCGAGCCGGTCATCGACGAAAAAAACCGAGATCACCCGCTGTTCGGCCTCACCCTTGCCGGGCTGGAAGCGGTACACGTAATCCCAACGATCGGTGCGGAAAACATCCACCATCAGGGGCGAGCCCAGGACGAAGCGCACCTGTTCGCGGCTCATGCCGCGCTTCAGGTGGGCAAGCATGGCTTGATCCACATGGTTGCCCTGGCGCACATCGATGCGGTAGGGATCGACGCCGCGGGCGATCGAATCGAACGAAGAGGAGCAGGCGGAAAGCGCGCCGATCACGAGACCAGTGGCGAGCGCCGGGAAAAGTCGCCGCGTGAGCCGGGAAAATCCAGCAGGGACGGGCAAAGAATGATTGGCCATGAAACGCATGAAGGAAGCCTTGCTCCTCGTTGGCGCGCATCGGGCAAATGCGCGGTTCTCAATACAGGGCAAAAAATATAACATAGCGGGACTGCGCAGCATCATCCGCTTTCTGCCCCCTACCATGTCCGAAAACTCCCAGAACCTGAAAAGCATCGGCCTCAAGGCCACCTATCCCCGGCTCAAGATCCTCGATCTGTTCCAGCATACAATACATCAGCATCTCGCCGCCGAGGATGTCTATCGCCTGCTGATCAACGACGGCATGGAAATCGGGCTGGCGACCGTCTATCGCGTGCTCACCCAGTTCGAGCAGGCCGGTCTTCTGGAACGCCATTATTTCGAGACCGGCAAGGCGGTGTTCGAACTGAACAAGGGCAAACACCACGACCATCTGGTCTGCCTGCAATGTGGCCGGGTCGAAGAATTCTTCGACCCCGAAATCGAGCGCCGCCAGAACGCCGTCGCCACCGAACGTGGCTTCGCCATCAAGGGGCACGCGCTCTATCTCTATGCCGATTGCCTGCGCGAGAACTGCCCGCACCGCGACGGCGAAACGCTCAGTGACTCGCTGGTAAATCCTTCACCCCGCGAACGGCATCTCCTGCCTTGAAACCGCGCGCGGCAAACCAGCCCTGATTCATCTCCAGCGCGAAACGCGCCGGTTTGGCCGCGCAATGGCTGTCTTCGGTCTCGGGGGCCATATCCTCGATATTGACAATGCGCCCTTCGTCGTCGAGAAAAGCCACCGACAGCGCGATCCGCGTATTTTTCATCCACATGCAATGCTGGGCGGCGACAGGAAAGACAAAGACCATGCCCTGATATACCGGCATGCTGGCGCGGTTCATCAGCCCAAGCTGGCGGTCGGCATTGTTCGCCGCGATTTCGGCCTCGATGCGAAACATGCCCAGCCATAAATCGGCGCGCGGCATCGCCGCCCAGGCGCGCGCCGCCAGACCGGTCAACAACACAGCCAACAGCAACGCCCTCGGCAAGCGTCTGGTTCTATCACATCCCCTCATCGCCCTTTTCCTTGCTCGTGACAGAGCAGATCAACCAATTTTGTTCTGGGCACCCGCTCAACCCTCTATCGCCGCACCCATGACGCGACGATAGAACTCATGGAAATGCTGCATACCGTCCTCGAAAGGCGACTGATACGGCCCGACTTCGTTGCGGCCTGCCTTCAACAAGGCCAGACGGCCACGATCCATGCGTTCGCCGATGTCATCATCCTCGATCGCGGTCTCCATGTAGGCCGCCTGCTCGGCCTCGATGAACTCGCGCTCGAAAGCAACGATGTCATCTGGGTAATAGAACTCGACCACGTTGGTGGTCTTGTGCACGTCCACCGGAATCACCGTGCTGACCACCAATACATGCGGATACCACTCAATCATGATATTGGGGTAATAGGTCAACCAGATCGCGCCCCGCGACGGAAGCTGGCCGCCATAATTGTTCCTCACCGCCTTCTGCCAGCGTTCGTAGACGGGCGAACCCGACCTGGCAAGCGAGGTGATGCCCACCTGCTGCACCGAATACCATTCGCCGAATTGCCAGGAAAGATCGTCGCAGGTCACGAAATGACCCAGCCCGGGATGAAAGGGCACGACATGGTAATCCTCGAGATAGATCTCGATGAAAGTCTTCCAGTTGTAATTGCAATGGTGGAGTTCCACCCGGTCGAGCCTGAAACCGGAGAAATTCAATTCTGATGCCATGTGCATGTCAGCCAGATCGGCGGCGGCGGAACGCGGCCCCTTGAAGAGCAACCCGTGCCAACTCTCCAGCGGCTCGCGCTGCAAATCCAGGCAAGGACTGCTGGCGAAGTGCGGCGCGCCGAGCAACATACCCTGCTGGTCGTAGGTCCAGCGGTGAATCGGACAAACGATGTTGTCGATCTTGCCCGCCCCCTGGAGCATGATCGCCTGACGGTGGCGGCAAATGTTGGAGAGACGGTGTACGCCCTCGTTGCTGCGGAGCAGCAACCCGGCATGATCGAGCCATTCCATCGAACGATAGCTGCCGACTTCGGGAACCATCAACTCATGGCCAACGTAACCTGGTCCGTCATCGAAGAGTAGTTTTTTCTCCTGCTCGAAAATCTTCTCGTCGAAATACCATGACACCGGAAATTGGGAAACCGCCGGTGTCAGGCGCGCCGTGGAAGCGATGTCGGACATCCCGAACCCCCTTTTTGTTGGATCGAAGCCGGAAAAAGCATGCATTCTAAGCCAGCGCTGGTTTGACCGCCAGATAGCCGATCAGGTATTTTCCCCGTTTCACTCCCGCTCACCATTTGTCCATGACCCAACCGGCGTCCGCCCCCCAGACTTTCGAAGCCGCCGTATCCGAACTCGAAAACATCGTCCGCCAGCTCGAGGCGGGCAGCATGCCGCTCGAGAGCGCGCTCGAACACTACCAGCGCGGCGTCGTATTGCTGCGTCATTGTCAAAATACCCTCGACACCGCCGAGCAGCAGGTCAAAAAACTCGAAAACGACACCTTGATCCGGTTCGACGCCGACGCCGCCCGCCAGGACTGATGCACATGGATTTCACCGAATGGATGCGCCATGTACAGCAGGGCACCGAAGCCGCCCTGGGCACGCTCCTGCCCGCCGCCAATCTGGCGCCGCAACGGCTGCATGAGGCGATGCGCTATGCCGTGCTCGGCGGCGGCAAGCGCGTGCGGCCACTGCTGGTGCACGCCGCCGGCGAACTGACCCACGCGCAACCCGCGCAACTCATGCACGCGGCATGTGCGGTGGAACTGATCCACGCCTATTCGCTCGTCCATGACGACCTGCCCTGCATGGATGACGACGTATTGCGCCGTGGCAAGCCCACCGTACACATCGAATACGACGAAGCCACCGCCCTGCTGGTCGGCGACGCCCTGCAAACCTTGGCCTTCCAGGTGTTGACCGAGCATCCGGTCAGTTCGACGGCGGCGGGACAAATCGAGGTCATCCGTCTGCTCGCCACCGCCAGCGGCTCACATGGCATGGCGGGCGGCCAAGCCATCGACATCGCCTCGGCCGGACAAGCGATGACGCTCGAAGAGCTTGAATTCATGCATTTGCGCAAAACCGGCGCGCTGATTCGCGCCGCCATCCTCATTGGCGCACACGCAGGCGTGGCGGTCACCGATATCCGCCGCCAACACCTCGACCACTATGCCAAGCGCGTCGGACTGCTATTCCAGGTAGTCGACGATATCCTCGATGCCGAAGCCAACACGGCCACTTTGGGCAAAACCGCGGGCAAGGACGCCGCACACAACAAACCCACCTACGTCAGCCTGCTGGGCCTGGGCAAAGCCAAGCGCCTCATCGATGAATTGCTCGCCGAAGCGCTGGAAGCCCTCACGCCGCTGGGCACGCGTGCCATCCGCCTGCGCGAACTGGCCGATTATGTCGCGCACCGCGCCTTCTGACCCCAGACGTCCGCCTACCTTCGAGCCCCCAATGCCCGCCACGCCGCTCCTCGACCGCATCGCCTCTCCCGCCGACCTGCGCGCCCTCGAGCGCAGATACCTGCCCGCGCTTGCCGACGAGTTGCGCGCCTTCCTGGTCGAATCGGTCGCCCGAACCGGCGGGCATCTCTCCTCCAATCTCGGCACGGTCGAACTCACCATCGCCCTCCACTACATCTTCAACACCCCCGAAGACCGCATCGTCTGGGACGTCGGCCACCAAACCTATGCCCACAAAACGCTTACCGGCCGCCGCGCGGCAATGGCGAAGCTGCGTCACAAGGGCGGCATCTCCGGTTTTCCGCGCCGCGGTGAAAGTGAATATGACGCTTTCGGCACCGCGCACTCGTCGACCTCGATTTCAGCCGCGCTGGGCATGGCCGTGGCCGCGCGCGACCGGGGCGAAAATCGCAGTTCGATCGCGGTCATCGGCGATGGCGCGATGTCGGCGGGCATGGCCTTCGAGGCGCTCAACAACGCGGGCGACACCAAGGACATCAGGCTGCTGGTCATTCTCAATGACAATAAAATGTCGATCTCGCCCCCGGTCGGCGCGCTCACCCGCATCCTCGCCCGCCTGATGGACCCTTACAGCGCCGCCCGCCGGGTCGGCAAGAAAGTCCTCGGCGTCGCCCCACCGCCGGTGGCCGACCTCGCGCGCAAGGTCGAAGAGTACGCCAAAGGCATTATCGCCCCAAGCACCCTGTTCGAGGAATTCGGTTTTCATTATTACGGCCCCATCGACGGGCACGACCTCGACAGCCTGATTCCAGCCCTCGCCAATCTCAGGAAACAAAACGGCGCGCAGTTTCTCCACGTCATCACCCGCAAGGGCCAGGGCTACAAACTCGCCGAAGCCAACCCCGTCCTCTACCACGGCGTGGGGAAATTCGATCATGCCACGGGCATCGAACCGCCCCCTGCCGGCAAGCCGACCTATACCCAGGTATTCGGCGACTGGCTATGCGACATCGCCGCCCGTGATGAACGGATCATCGGCATCACCCCGGCGATGTGCGAAGGCTCGGGCCTGACCCGGTTCGCGCAGGCATTCCCCCGGCGCTATCATGATGTTGGCATTGCCGAACAACACGCGCTCACTTTCGCTGCGGGGCTGGCCTGCGAGGGCTACCGCCCGGTGGTCGCAATCTATTCCACCTTCCTGCAACGCGCCTACGACCAGCTCATCCATGACATTGCGCTACAAAACCTGCCGGTACTGCTCGCCATCGACCGCGCCGGGCTGACCGGCGCCGACGGCGCCACCCACCACGGCGCCTTCGACCTCTCTTTCCTCTCCTGTGTGCCCAATCTCGTCATCATGGCGCCCGCCGACGAGAACGAATGCCGCCAGATGCTCTACACCGCCTACCTGCACAACGGCCCGAGCGCGGTACGTTACCCGCGCGGCAAGGGACCGGGGGTCGCCCCCATCGCCAGGATGGACGCGCTGCCACTCGGCAAGGGCGAAGTACGCCGTCGTGGCCACCACATCGCCCTGCTCGTCTTCGGCGGCCTGCTCGCCCCCGCGCTGGAAGCGGGCGAACTGCTCGATGCCACCGTGATCAACATGCGCTTCATCAAGCCACTGGACGAAGCCCTGGTCACGGAAATCGCCCGCCAGCACGAACTGATCGTCACCCTTGAAGAAAACGCGATCATCGGCGGCGCGGGCGCGGAAGTCGCGCGCATCGTCGACCTCTTGCGCGAGCGCCCGCGCATATTGCGCCTAGGGCTACCCGACACTTTCATCGACCACGGCGAACAAGCGCAACTGCTCGCCGAGGCGGGGCTCGACCGCGATGGCATCCTCGCCAGCATCCGCGCCGCCGACGCGGGGCAATGAGCATCCCCAGCGCCAGACCCAAGATGACGTTCATCCCCGACATCCAGTCCACCCCCGACCGCCGCCAGATCGCCATCGATCGGGTCGGCATCAAAGGCATCCGCCATCCGGTTTGCATTACCGACAAATCGGTCGGCGTCCAGCACACCATTGCCACCTTCAACATGTATGTCGGTCTGCCCCATCATTTCAAGGGCACCCACATGTCGCGTTTCGTCGCCATCCTCAACCGCGATGCGCGCGAACTCTCGGTGGAATCCTTCGAGCCGATGCTGCGCGAAATGGTCGAACGGCTGGAGGCGAAAAGCGGCCGCCTGGAAATGCGTTTCCCCTATTTCATCCGCAAGACCGCCCCGGTCTCCGGCGTGAAAAGCCTGATGGATTACGACACCAGCTTCATCGGCGTGCTCGATGAAACGGGACGACATGACTTCACCATTCGCGTCGTCGTGCCCGTCACCAGCCTGTGCCCATGTTCGAAGGAAATTTCCGCCTACGGCGCCCACAACCAGCGCTCCCACGTCACGGTCACCGCGACCACGCCCGAGCATGTATGGATAGAAGAAATCGTCGAATGGGTCGAATCCCGGGCATCCTGTGAAATCTACGCGCTGCTCAAGCGTCCGGACGAAAAATATGTCACCGAGCGCGCCTACGACAACCCCAGGTTCGTCGAGGACATGGTGCGCGACGTCGCCCTGACGCTCGATGCCGACCCCCGCATCAGCGCCTACACCATCGAATCAGAGAACTTCGAATCCATCCACAACCATTCGGCCTATGCGCTGATCGAACGCGACAAAAAGTCGACGTGACAGGTTCAAACTAACGGATT